>NZ_JAUSQM010000001.1:3170053-3487059 GCF_030811215.1 Nocardioides massiliensis | reverse complement strand
GCCAGGATCCTCGCCTTGTACTCCGCGGTGAACGTGCGTCGCTTCGGACGGTCAGCTCTCGGGGTCACCACCCCATCATCGAACGCCGTCGTATCGGCCAACGTCATGGTCATCAGGTGTCTCGCTTCTCGCCCCGTGCAGGGAAGGAACTCAGAAGTGGTGTCTCACCTCAGCCTGACGCACAGGGTTGGACGCCCGGAAGAACCTTCTCATGGCGCGATCAAGCGGGTCGCCGATCAGCTCGGGGTCCATCCCGAGGCGCTAAGGAACTGGGTCCGGCAGGCCGAGATCGACGGGGGCGTTCGGCCGGGCACGACGACTGATGACGCAACCAGGCTGGCTGAGCTTGAGCGCGAGGTCCGGGAGCTGCGTCGGGCCAACGAGATGGCGGATTCAAGCGGTGGGCGCAAGGAACTCTGCGAGCTTCTCTGATGGTGTCAGATAGCCCAGCGTCTTGCGTGGGCGTCCGTTGAGGCTGTCTTGGATCGCGTCCAACTTCTCGCGGCTGACGACGCTCAAGTCGGTGCCCTTGGGCAGGTACTGGCGCAGCAGACCGTTGGTGTTCTCGTTGCTCCCGCGCTGCCAGGGCGAGTGGGGATCGCAGAAGTAGATCGGAATGCCCGTGGCCGTGGTGAACGCGGCGTGCTTGGACATCTCCGCGCCTTGGTCCCAGGTGATCGTCCGGGCCAATGAGGACGGCAGCTTGCTGATCGCGGCGCGCATCGCGGCCTCGACCTGCTCGGCGCTTTTGCCGTCGGGCAGGTGCAGCAGCAGCGTCATTCGCGTCGAGCGCTCAACGAGCGTGCCGACGGCGCTGCGGCTGCCCTGGCCGAGGATGAGATCGCCTTCCCAGTGCCCAGGAACAGCGCGGTCGTCGGCTTCTGCGGGGCGCTCGCTGAGCATCACCATGCCGGGGATGCGGCCGCGGCCGTCAGTGGTTCCGCGAGGCCTGCGTGCAGCTCGTCCGGACCGCAGACACCGCGCCAGCTCGCGGCGCAGCTCGCCCCGGCCTTGCACGAACAGCGACTGGTAGATCGTCTCGTGGCTCACGCGCATCTCCGGATCATCGGCGTGATCCAACCGTAGGCGCGCCGCGATCTCCTCGGGCGACCACAGTTGCTCGAGCCGACTGGTGACCTCCTCAAGCAGCCGGCCCGTCGCGAGCTTGAATGGCTTCGGGCGGCGTGCTTGCTCGCGGGCGCGTTCGTGCGCATGCCAGGCCGAGTAGCCGCAGCGACCGCCGCCGCGCTTCACCTCACGGCTGACGGTCGACACCGCGCGGCCCAGTTGCTCGGCGATCGCGGTGAAGGTGTCGCCACGATTGATCCCCAGCAGGATCTGCTCGCGCTCGTCAATCGTCAGGCAGCCCTGACGTGGTTCCCAGCCGAACGGCTTGGCATCGACGTGCCTGCCGGTGCGGGCCATGATGCCGACCATCGGCGCACTGCAGCCGATCTCCTTGGCGATGTCGACCAGCCGCCAGCCCTTCGCGTGAAGCCTGAGCGCGAGCTGCTTCTGCTCCCGGCTGAGATGACCGTGCTTGCCCTGCATCCGGATCCTCCTGTGATCAGTGACTGCCTCATCTCACAGGACTCGTTGCGCTGACCGCTTGAATCCGCCGATCCCCGCCGCCACCCAGCTTTTCACCCCGCATTGGATCGTCCGCTACCTCGTGGAGAACTCCCTAGGCCGACTCTGGCTGCTCAACCGACCGTCGTCTGGCCTGGTTGACCAAATGGAGTACTACCTTGCACCTGTCGAGGAGGTGACAGACTTCCTCAGGATCGCCAAGCCCGAGGACCTCAAGGTCATCGACCCAGCCTGCGGCTCGGGCCACATGCTCACCTACGCGTTCGACCTCCTGTACTCGATCTACGAGGAGGAGGGATACGGCCCCGCCGAGATTCCTAGCCTCATCCTCACCAACAACCTCTACGGCACAGAGATCGACCCGCGCGCAGGGGCCCTCGCCGCGTTCGCGCTCACGATGAAGGCCCGCGCCAGACAGCGGACGTTCTTCACCAAGCAGGTCGAGCCGAACATCTGCGCGCTGGAGCCCATCTCGTTCAGTCCAGACGAACTCGACTTCCTCCGCACTAAGGATGGGGATCGCCACGCTGAAGAAGCCTTCTGGAATCAGCTTGCCGAGGCGGACACCTTCGGCTCATTGATCCAGCCTGACCCCGACATCACGTCGCAGTTGGCCGCCCATCTGGCGACCTTCGACCACGGGGATGAGTTGCTGAGGGCTGGCACCATCGAGCGGGCACACCGGCTGGTTTACCAAGCAGAGTTCCTCCTTCCTCGGTACGGCGTTGTCGTCGCGAACCCGCCTTACATGGGCAGCAGCAACATGGGTCCGCTCCTCGCGGGCTTCGCCAGGGAGAAGTATCCGGCCGCGAAATCGGACCTCATGACGATGTTCATCGAGCGCGCGGCGTCACTGGTGCCTGAAGGCGGCGTGTTCGCGATGATCACGCTCGCCAGCTGGATGTTCAATCAAGATGCGGCGAACTTTCGCAAGGACCTCCTGGGTCGTTCGACAATCTCGTCCCTCCTGCACCTAGGGCGAGGAATCTTCGGCGTCGACTATGGAACGGTCGCCTTTGCCGCCACCCGCGGTCACGACGACCGGTCCGTCGGCGTCTACCGCAAGCTGTACGACGTCTTCTCCAGTGTCAGGACGCCCGAGGAGATCAGGGACCTATTCCTGGATCACTCACATGCTTCATACCTTGTTGCGCAGCATGCGATCGAGTCCCTGCCAGGGAAGGCGTTCGCATACTGGGTCGACCGCGAGGTCGCCGACGCCTTCAGCCGCTGCGGTCCGATTGGAAAGCGCTTCTCCTCAGGGAATGGCATCACGACGTCCGACAACGGACGCTTTCTCCGGTACTGGTGGGAGGTCGGCGCCCGCGACGTTCGCACAGAGGATTCCAATGGGCCGTGGGTGCCGATCAACAAGGGAGGTCCGTACCGGAAGTGGTCGGGCAACAGAGAGTTCGTTCTTGACTGGCGCCACGACGGCAAAGAGCTTTTCGACCTGCGGCCTACAGCGACGATGCGGAACGTAGACAAGTTCTTTGCCCCATCCGTCAGTTGGTCGGATGTGTCTATCGGGTCCGTGGTTGGGCGAGCATACGGAGCCGAGTACGCGTTCGACGCCTCTGCAAATTCGGTGTTCCCCCAGAAGCTAGAGGACCGCCATGCGCTTCTCGCGTTCTTGAACACCCGGGCAGTTGCAGAGATCTCCCTACTCCTCAACCCGGGTACTCATTTCAAGATCGGCAACTTCGAGGCGCTCCCCGCCATGCTGCGTTCGGATCCAGATCTGGTCGGAGACGTCGAGGAACTGATAGGCATTTCAGACGAAGATCTCAGAACTACCGAACTTGATCGAACCTTCGAGCGGGATCAAGTAGCCCACTACGGGGGGAGTGTCGAGGCGTCAATCGAGAGGGTGCGTGGCGACTGGGAGAAGCGCATCTCACGCATGACCGAGCTAGAGGAACGAAACAACAGGCTCGTTGCTTCGGCAGAGTCGCTCCCGGCACGAATGGCTGAAGCACCTACGCCTGAAGATGTCACCCTACGGAACAACCCAGAGTTTGAGTTTCGCAAGTTTGAACGCGGGATCAGGATTGAACTCGATACGAGGGCCAAGATCGACGACCTCGTGTCGTACGCGGTCGGATGCATGTTTGGGCGCTACAGCCTGGACGAGCCCGGGCTGATCCTCGCTGACCAGGGCGCGACGTTGCAGGACTATCTCGCGAAGGTCCCGTCGCCCACGTTCATGCCCGATACCGACAACGTGATTCCGATCGTGGATGGCGAGTGGTTCGAGGACGACATCGTGGAGAGGTTCCGGACGTTTCTTCGCGCGGCGTTCGGCCAACAGCACTTCGAGGAGAACTTGCGGTTCGTCACTGAGTCTCTTGGCTCGAAGAACCTGCGCGACTACTTCGTAAAGTCCTTCTACAAGGATCACGTCCAGCGGTACAAGAAGCGGCCGATCTATTGGTTGTTCTCTAGTCCCAAGGGCTCGTTCAACGCGCTCATCTATATGCACCGCTACTCGCCATCGACTGTGTCGACGGTGCTCAATGAGTACCTACGAGAGTTGCAGGCCAAGCTGAAGGCGAGCCTGGAGCACGCCGACCGCTCCAGCAATGCGAAGGAGGCCGACCGGCTGCGCAAGGTCTTGCTGGAGCTCGATGAGTACGAGCACGACGTGCTCTACCCCCTCGCCTCGCGGAACGTCGCCATCGACCTCGACGAGGGAGTGAAGACGAACTACCCCAAGCTCGGAAGCGCATTGAAGAAGATCGCCGGCTTGGAGGCGAGCGAATGAGTGACGTCGCCAACATCAAGCCGCACCTGGAGCGCCGCTTCGTTGACCGCCGAGTCGTGTTCTGGCACGACCCGCAGGGTCAATACGCCTCCGTGGTCGACAGCCTTGGCCTGCCGGGTGTCACGACGCTACGGGTCGCAAACGACGAGTACGCCGTCAAGTACCGACTGCTGCACGAGCAGCCCGCTGACAAGTTCTTGATCTACCGATCGGGCCCGCTGCCAGCGGGCGTCGGGAACTGGCTCTTGGATCTCGAACTCGCGTACGGCGTCTTCACCGCAGACCGGAGCTCCTTGGTCTCGGAAGAGCTCGGTCTGACCGCCGAAGGCATCGACGCGGTCGTGGCGCGGCACGAGAAGTTCTTCAACGCGGGGAAGCGCGTCGAGACCCTCAAGGGTCTGCTCACGGCCGAAGATGACGTGGCCCGCCTTCGCGCCAAGATGTCCGCGGTGGTGCTCGGGCAGAAGGAGCACAGCCTCCTTGAGATCATGCGGACGCTCTTGGTTGAGAAATCCAAGGGCCAGCACTCCAAGTACAACGCCCTCGGCGATCTCGAGCTCGCGGACTTTCTCTGGCTCGGTGCGGCTTCGATCTACGGCTACGAGTCGACCGCACCGAGTGTCGATGACTTCGTCTTGTGGATGTTCCGCGCGGCTCTCGGAGGCTTCAAGTCCGACCGCCCTGGGGGGCTGCAGAACATTCAGCTCGACTTCGCCAGCTTCCGCAACGATCGCCGCAGCCAGGCCGCGATGTCGATCCTCGCCAAGCAGGCATCGGCAGACCTCAACTACACGGCGAGCATCGAGAACGCGACGTTCCGAGATCTCGTCGCGGATGACCTGTTCGAGGAGACCGACCGCAAGATCATTGCGGACCTTGCTCGAGCGGTCACGGAACAGACTGTCACCGCTCGTGAGGTGGCCGATGTCGTCCGGGCCCGCCAGAGCAGCGTGTGGATCGATGGTTACCGCCAGCTGTATGCGGCGATCGACGCGGCCGCCGACCTGCTGTCGCGGCTGAGCACGATCGATTTCACGATCTCGGCCTTCGACGAGGGACTTGAGCGCTACCGGAGCGACTGGTTCCGCATCGACCAGCTCTACCGCCAGTTCACCTACGCGCGCCGCTCCTTCGAGGGACCGAACCCACTCGACGCGTTGCGAGACCTCGTCGAGAAGACGTACACCAACAAGTTCGTCTACGAGCTCGGCAACGCCTGGCAGAAGCAGGTCGACGCAGCAACCAGCTGGCAGTCGGTCGTCCTGCGCTCCCAGCGGTTGTTCTACGGCGACTACGTCGAACAACTGCTCCGCGAGGACAAGAAGGCCGTGGTCATCGTCTCCGACGCCCTCCGATACGAGGTCGCCGACGAGCTACGCTCCCGCATCCGCCAGGAGGACCGGTTCAACGCCGACCTCGAGGCCGTCCTCGGCGTCCTGCCGAGCTACACCCAGCTCGGCATGGCCGCGCTCCTGCCGCACCGCACTCTGAAACACTCCGTTGACGGCAAGACGGTGCTCGCCGACGGCCTGCCCACCAACGGGGTGGGCCCTCGCTCGAAGGTGCTCGAGGCCGTGGGCGGCAGTGCCATCCAGGCTGAGACCTTCCGAGCCCTGACCGCCGACGAGCGGCGGGACATGTTCAAGAACAACCGGGTTCTGTACATCTTCCACGACGTCATCGACGCGATCGGCGACAAGCCGGGCACCGAGCGCCGGGTGTTCGAAGCCGCCGAGCTGGCGCTGGCCGAGCTGGTGGACCTGGTCAAGAAGACCGCCAACGCCAACGCCACCAACATCTTCGTAACTGCCGACCACGGCTTCCTCTTCCAAGACGAGGCACTGCCCGAGCAGTTCTTCCTCTCCGAGAAGGCACACGGCGACAAGATTCTCGTCGCCAACAAGCGCTATGTGCTCGGTCACGGGCTGAAGGTCGACGACGCCTTCGCCACGTTCACCGCTGAGCAACTCAATCTCGACGGCGACATCGAGGTCCAGATTGCCAAGTCGATCCACCGCCTCAAGCTCGCTGGCGGGGGAACACGATTCGTCCACGGCGGTGCGACTCTGCAGGAGATCGTCGTACCGGTGCTCGTGATCAACAAGAAGCGCAAGAGCGACACCCGCCTGGTCAACGTGAAGGTTCTCCCGGACACCGACAAGATCACCACCGGCCAGCTGGTCGTGAAGCTATTCCAGGCGGAGCCCGTCAGCGACAAGGTGCAGGCCCGCGTGCTGCGCGCGGGGCTGTACGTGGGGGAGACGCTGATCTCCAACGACCCGCCGCCGGTGCTGACCTTCGACTCCTCCTCTCCCGAGCAGCGGGACCGCTACCAGAGCGTCCAACTGCTGCTCAACCAGGACGCCAACGACTACAACAACCGCGCCGTCGAGCTCCGCCTCGAGGAGCTCATTCCCAACACGAACCAATGGCGTGTGTACGAGAAGGCGATGTTCACCCTCAAGCGCTCCTTCACCTCGGACTTCGACTTCTAAGGGCGGCCGACATGACTGAAGAGACCGATCTCGACGTGATCGCCGCCGACCTCCTCCTCGACGGCACCATCGAGGGGCAGACGGAAGATCAGACCCCCGAGCAGACGGCGCTCGACAAGAAGATCAACCAGCACTTTGCCGGCCTCGTGGTCCGCAAGGACCTCGTCAAGGCCGTCAAGGGCAACGCGATCGTGCCCTCCTACGTCCTGGAGTACCTCCTTGGCCAGTACGCAGCCTCGGACGACGAAGCCACCATCCAGGCTGGCATCGACTCGGTGCGCAAGATCCTCGCCGACCACTACGTCCAACGGAACCAGTCCGAGCTGGTGAAGTCGACGATCAAGGAACGCGGGCGCTACAAGATCATCGACAAGGTCTCTGTCTCTCTCAACGACAAGGACGATCGGTACGAGGCAGAGTTCTCGAACCTCGGCATCAAGGGAGTAGTCGTGGAGTCGGCCACGATCAACGCTCACCCCAAGCTCCTCGTCGGCGGCGTCTGGTGCATCTGCGACATCGACTACTTCCATTTCGACGACGCCCGCGTCGTGCCCTGGCAACTCGGCTCGCTGAAGCCGATTCAGCTCTCGAACTTCGACTTCGACAGCTACACCACCTCGCGCCGTGAGTTCACCACCGACGAGTGGATCGACCTGCTGATCCAGTCGATCGGTTTCAACCCTGCCCTGTTCGGACGTCGCGCCAAGCTCATCCAGCTCGTTCGCCTGATCCCGTTCGTCGAGCGCAACTACAACCTCGTCGAGCTCGGCCCCAAGGGCACCGGCAAGTCACACATCTTCTCGGAGTTCTCACCCCACGGCATGCTGATCTCCGGGGGAGAGGTAACCGTCCCCAAGCTCTTCGTGAACAACTCCAACGGTCGCATCGGCTTGGTCGGATACTGGGACGTCGTCGCATTCGACGAGTTCGCAGGCAGGAAGAAGCGCACCGACAAGGCGCTCGTCGACATCATGAAGAACTACATGGCGAACAAGTCGTTCTCGCGCGGTGTGGAGACGCTCGGCGCAGAAGCGTCGATGGTCTTCGTCGGCAACACGTCCCATAATGTGCCGTACATGCTGAAGCACTCCGACCTGTTCGACGAGTTGCCCGAGAGCTATCACGACGCGGCGTACCTCGACCGCCTCCACCACTTCATCCCGGGCTGGGAAGTCGACACCATCCGCGGAGAGATGTTCTCCGAGGGCTACGGCTTCGTCGTCGACTACATTGCCGAAGTCCTCAAGTCGATGCGCAACGCGGACTACTCCGACCGCTACCAGCAGCACTTCACGCTGGGTTCGGACATCTCGACCCGCGACCGGGACGGCATCCACAAGACCTTTTCCGGACTGATGAAGATCCTCTACCCCCACGGGGAAGCGACCCAGGAGGAGATCGAGGAGACCCTGCGGTTCGCCATCGAGGGCCGCAAGCGCGTCAAGGACCAGATCCTCCGAATCGACGCCACCATGGCCGAGGTCAAGTTCGGCTACCTCGACAACGACGGCGGCTGGCACCCTGTCACCACCCTCGAAGAAGACGAGTACCCCACGCACTATCACCGCACCCGCCACGCCGAGGGCGCCGACGCCACCGACTCAACCGGCGAGGAGGGGAGCGGCGCCACCGCCAGCGCGGCCGACGGGGTTGCGGGCACGCCCGTTAAGCCGGAGCTGTACGCCGGGCACCGCGAATACCAGGAGAACCAGCGCGGCGTCTCCTATGCCACCATGCTGATCCCGTATCTGCGGGGGGCTACCGAGATCACCCTCACCGACCCCTACATCCGCCAGTTCCACCAGGCGCGCAATCTGATGGAGTTCGTGGAAGCGCTAGCCGCGGTCAAGGACCCGGCCGACGAGGTCGAGCTCAAGCTCATAACCACCGAGTCCTCCGACGGCCCCGAGAAGGTCCAGAAGCAACTGGAGTTCCTGCTACGCGTCAAGCAGGCCGCAGCCGTCGCGGGCATCACCCTCGACGTCGAGCTCAGCGACACCATCCACGACCGGTCGATCCGCGCCAACTCCGGCTGGCGCATCAATCTCGGCCGCGGCCTCGATATCTTCCAATTCGTCTCTAACGACACCTTCGACATCGCCGCCAAGATTCAGCAGTACCGTCAAGTCAAGGCCTTCGGCATTACCTACATCAAGGAGCCGACGACCCAGCCGATCGACTAACTCCTCCTGGGTGCGCATGATCGGCTGGCTTCACGCGCACCAGTGTGGCCGCGGCGGCTCCCGTCTCATTCGATCTCACGCAACTGGCACGGACGGGAGTTGATGAGACGGGAGTAGCCGGCCGCTGGCGTCCTAGTGTGGGCGCATGACCGACGACGGGCTCTCCTCGGCTGACGACCTTCTCCCAGAGGACCCAGCTGAGATGCTTTTGGGCGCGGTCGGCTTCGACGCACTCAGCCCGACCGACTTCGAAGAGTTCTGCTTCGACCTGATGTCAGAGACGGGTTTCGTGAACGTCGACTGGCGGAAGGGGACGCCCAAGGAATCCTCGCCGGCCGATCGCGGGCGCGACATCGTGGCTCAGCTCGAACGCCGCGACGTTGACGGGCACCAGTATCACGAGACGTGGTTCGTCGACTGCAAGCACTACACACGTGGAGTGCCGCCCGAAGCGTTACAAGGGACGATCGCATGGGCCACGGCCGAGCGGCCGGACACGGTGCTGTTTGTTGCCTCAGGATTCTTCACCAACGGAGCGAAGGACTGGATCTCGAGCTTCAACCAGACGAGGCCGGCGTTCCGCGTGAGAACGTGGGAAATGCCGCAACTGCGGAGGCTGCTGGCTGACCGGATGGATCTCGCGTTCAGGCATCAGGTTGAGACGTCTGCGCTGCGTCGTGTCTCCGAAATCATGGCGGTCGAACACGAGCTGTTCGATCGGCTCTGGTACGGGCGCTCGGAGGCTTCGATTGGTGACGAGCGCCCCGAGGGCTATTCGGCGGAGATCTGGGCGACAGCACAGGCGGCCGCCCGCCGAATTGAGGAACAGTACGGAGTCGACCTGCTCCGCAAGGACACCGAGACTCAGTTCGACTGGGGGATGCTCTCCGGGAAGATCTCTGCGATCCGCTGGGTTCTCGGGGCCGAATGGGACTTCCTCGACAGCTAGTGACGGC
The DNA here is from genome assembly GCF_030811215.1 of Nocardioides massiliensis. Lineage (NCBI taxonomy): Bacteria > Bacillati > Actinomycetota > Actinomycetes > Propionibacteriales > Nocardioidaceae > Nocardioides > Nocardioides massiliensis. Next base: position 3,477,071 of record NZ_JAUSQM010000001.1, on the reverse strand, counting down.
GTTCGACCGTGCCAAGACCTCCTAGCGTTAGACATCGAGAGGGCCCATTCCCGCAGACCATGAGCGGGTCGACCTCGGTCGCTGCGGTAGTCAGTCAACTTGCGTTGCTGGACAGGCGCCCGCTAGCCCCGAGAGGGTTGCTCGAGTTCTGTGTCAGCCTCTTTGCCCGCGTGGCGCCCGGCTGCAAAGGCCGCATCCACTGCTGCACGGGTTCGCTCCGTGCTGCTGGGCATGAGATGGGTGTAGGTGCGCAAGGTGAACCCGGGGTCGCTGTGGCCGAGGTATTCGGACACGGCGCGAATCGATTCGCCGGCGTCTAGCAGCACGGAGGCGTACCAGTGGCGTAGAGCGTGCATGCCGTTGTCACGCGATTGCTCGATGCCCACATGGGCTTGGCCGGGCTTCCAGAGCCGTGTGTTGAAGTAGTTGCGGTTGAGGGCAGAACGCTCGCGTGTGGTGAGTATGAGCCCTGCGCTCGACTTCTTGTCCGCCTGGGGCGTTCCCCACGGAAGCGTGATGCTCCGTCGCGGGTAGGTAGCGAGGTGGTTGCTGAGTTCCGTCGCGACGCTCTCGGGCAAGGGGACGGTTCGGGTCTTGTCGCCCTTCGGCAGGCCAAAGACCAGGCGGTTGCCTCCGAACACCTTGACTTGCCGCCTGACCTCCACAACTCCGCGGAGGAAGTCGACATCCTCGACCGCGAGCCCAAATACCTCGCCTTGGCGTAGTCCCAACCCCGATCCCAACGTGACTGCGATCCTGTACTGCGGCGGAAGCGCGTCGTGCATGGAGGAGACCCACGCGGTCGGCCAAGGCACCACCTTGCGGCGCGACGTTGCGGGCCTTGTCACTGAACTCGCTTTGCACGGATTCTTGGCAATCATGTCGTCGTCGACCGCAGCCGAGAAGATGGCAGACACGTTAGAGAAGATGACGCGCCGGTAGGTCTCGGCCATCTCCATCGACCGTAGGAGCTTCTGGATGGTCGACGGCTTGATCTGTCGCAGCTCGAGGTGTCCTAGCGTCGGGAACACATGGAGCCTGAGTCGCAATTCGGTCGCCTCGTAGGTCAGCGGACTGAAGGTCCGACTGTCGAGCCACTCCTCGGCATAGGCGCGAAATGAGATCCTGCCTGCGTCGACATCAAGGTAGGTTCCACGAAGTTTGTCCGCCTCGACCGTGTTGCGGAACGCAACCGCCTCGGCCTTGCGTCGGAAGGTCTTACGACGCTGCCGCCCCTCGGGATCTCGGTAGTTGACGACATAGCGAGGGCTGCCGTCGTCGGATGGTCTCCCAGAGCTAATGCTTGCCATGGCAGCCCTCGGCAGCGTCGGACCGGGTGACCAAACATGCTGATGAGCATCTGCTCGCTGGTGGCGATGGAGTCGATTCCGGGTCAGGCTGATGGCCTATCGGGATCACTGATTCTCCTCGAGTCGCACCGTCCAATTGATCACGGTTGCTGCCCGCCAGCGCAGGTGCTTGCCGACACGGAAGCCGGCCGGGCCGTAACCTGTCGTCCGCCAGGAGTAGATGGTCTGCTTTGTCACGCCAAGGTAGGAAGCGACATCGTCGATGTCCCACAGTTCTTGGGCCTCGACCAGCCTGGGTGCCCGGCTTCCGCGGTCTCCCCGCCGCCGCGGCCCAAAGATTCCCGGTTCCATAGCCGGCACGTTCGAGTTCGTTGCCATCATCCAGCCCCTCCTCGCGGCGTTGACGGACAGTTGGTCTACGGGCACCTATGTCCGACGGCGGCATGGGAGCGATCACGTCGGCGGAAACGATGTGGCAGCAAGATGACTCGGGCATCGCGGCGGTGGTTGCCCAACTGTGCGATGCCAGGCTGGTGGCTCGGGCAACCGACCCGTGCCGCGACCTACCCGAAGAGTCCCCTGAGGACCGTGTGGCAGGAGATGGCGCTACCCAAATTTGTACCGGATTTGTAACAGACGAGCGGCTACCAACAGCAAACGCCGCCGAACGACCAAAAGGTCGCTCGGCGGCGTTTGTGCAGGTCAGCGGCTGTTCTTTGCGGTCGTTCGGCGTTGCTGAATGACCGCAGCCGGAGGCCCGGTTAGATGTCGTAGTACAGCTCGAACTCGTGCGGGTGGGGCCGCTGCTGCACCGGGAGGATCTCCGCGCTGCGCTTGTAGTCGATCCAGGTCTCGATCAGGTCGGAGGTGAAGACGTTCCCGGCCGTCAGGTAGTCCTGGTCGGCCTCGAGCGCGAGGAGGGCGGCGTCGAGCGAGGTGGGGACCTGCTCGATCTCGGCCATCTCGTCCGGCGGCAGCTCGTAGATGTCCTTGTCGATCGGGTCGGCCGGCTCGATCTGGTTCTGGATGCCGTCGAGGCCGGCGAGCATGAGTGCGGAGAACGCGAGGTACGGGTTGGCCGACGGGTCGGGGAACCGGGTCTCGATGCGCTTGGCCTTGGGGTTGGCGCCCGTGATCGGGATCCGCACCGAGGCCGAGCGGTTGCGCGAGGAGTAGACCAGCGAGATCGGCGCCTCGAAGCCCGGCACGAGCCGGTGGTAGGAGTTCACCGTCGGGTTGGTGAACGCCAGGAGCGAGGGCGCGTGGCGCAGCACGCCGCCGATGTACCAACGGGCCATGTCGGACAGCCCGGCGTACCCGGACTCGTCGTAGAACAGCGGGTCCCCGCCCTTCCAGAACGACTGGTGCACGTGCATGCCGGAACCGTTGTCGCCGAAGATCGGCTTAGGCATGAAGGTCACGGACTTGCCTGCCGCCCAGGCGGTGTTCTTGATGAGGTACTTGAACTTCATCATGTCGTCGGCGGCGCGCAGCAGCGTGTCGAACTTGTAGTTGATCTCCGCCTGGCCGGCCGTGCCGACCTCGTGGTGCGCCCGCTCCACGTGCAGGCCGACGCCCTCGAGGTTCTTCACCATGTCGGCGCGCAGGTCGCTGTAGTGGTCGTAGGGCTCGACGGGGAAGTAGCCGCCCTTGAGCCGGGTCTTGTAGCCGCGGTTGTCGCCGTCGTCCTTGCCGGAGTTCCACCAGCCCTCGACGGAGTCGATGTAGTAGTAGCCCTCGTTGACGCCGGTGGAGTAGCGGACGCTGTCGAAGATGTAGAACTCCGCCTCGGCACCGAAGTACGCCGTGTCAGCGACGCCCGTGCTCTCGAGGTAGGCCAGCGCCTTGCGCGCGATGTTGCGCGGGTCGCGCGAGTAGGCCTCACCGGTGATCGGGTCGTGGATGAAGAAGTTGACGTTCAGCGTCTTGGACTTGCGGAACGGGTCGAGGTACGCCGTCGTCGGGTCGGGGAACAGCGACATGTCGGACTCGTTGATCGCCTGGAACCCGCGGATCGACGAGCCGTCGAAGCCGAGACCGTCCTCGAAGACCGACTGGTCGAACGAGGACGCCGGCACCGTGAAGTGCTGCATCACGCCGGGCAGGTCACAGAAGCGGACATCGATCATCTCGACGCCCTCGTCCTTGATGTACTTCAACAGCTCGTCGGAGTTGGCGAACATTCATCCTCCTTGTCGCCAGCGGCGACGGGGTGGGCCGGACTCCACGGAGACCGACGTCAGGGGCTCGGGTCGAGAGAGTCGCGCTGCGCTGCGCCGACCCCCTCTCCACGCTCGGTCCGAAACGTAAGCGCCACGCGTTTCTCGACCGTATCCCCATTGTTTCCAGCGTGTTACACCTGTCCCGGTGACGGAACGGGTCACATCCGCCGCTAGCGTTGCGACGTGTCCGCCCACCAGCCATCCTCGCCGTACCCCGGAGCACGCCTGGGGTTCCCGCAGTCGGGACCCGGCAGCGTCGCGAGCTGGACCCGCCGGCTCGCGGCGCTCGTGATCGACTGGATCGCGAGCACCCTGGTCATCATCGCCGTGATCGGCGCCGACCGGTGGAGCGAGACCAACGCGAGCGGGTGGACCCTGCTCGTCTTCTGGCTGCAGGCCAGCATCTTCACCGCGACGATGGGCGGTTCGTTCGGCCAGGTCGTCTTGCGCATCCGGGTGATGCGCCTCGACGGCCGTCGACTCGACATCGCCCGCGCGCTGCTGCGCTCGCTGCTGATCTGTGTCGTGATTCCGCCACTGGTCTTCAACGCCGACCAGCGCGGGCTGCACGACCTCGCGGCGGACGCCGTACCGGTCAACCTGCGCTGACCGCGGATCCGGGGAGCAGCTCGGGTCAGCGACCGCGCATGTTCTGCTGGCGGGCGCCGCGCAGGTTGGTCGGGACCGGACCCTTCGGCAGGGGGATGTTGGACCGGTTGGCGTCGAGCGCGCGCAGCCGCCCGAGCACCTCGGTCATCTGCGGACCCTTGATGTTGCGGCCGAGCTTGCGCACGTGCTTGACGAGCTTGGGGAGCGGCACGGTGCCCTCGGGGCCGTCCTTGGGACCGACGATGACCTCGTGGATGGGGGTCTCGGAGACCACCCGCTCGTGCTTCTTGCGCTCGTTGGCGAGCAGCGCCCGGAGTCGGTTCTGGTTGCCCTCGCCGACCAGGACGATGCCGGGCGGGCCGACGACGCGGTGCACGACGTCCTGCTGACGGTTGAACGCCACGGCCGGGTCGGTCTTCCACCCACGGCGCAGCATCGTCAGCGCGGCTGCGGCTGCGCCGGGCTGACCCTCCATCTGGGCGAACACCGCCCGCTGGGCGCGGCGGCCGAAGACGATCGTGACGGCGAGCACGCCGGCCAACAGCGCCGACAGGACCACGAACGGCCACCACGCGCTGAGCAGCAGCATCGGCACGGCACCGACCGCGGCGCCGATGACCAGCCACATCAGCAGGATCAACCCGATCTTCGGGTCCGACCGCTTCGTGAGCTGGTAGGTCTCGCGCATCTGACCGAAGCGCTTCTTCTTCTGCTTCGGCGGCTTGGGTGCCTTCTCGGACTTCGCCATCGGGGTGCCGGGTTCCTCTCGTACGACGGACGACCCAGTCTCTCACGCCCCGGCCCGCCAGGTTCGGGGCAGTAGCTGCAGAGATCACCCGCGATCTCCTGCAGGAAGCGCCCCGAAGTCGCGGGGCTGCTCGTCGTCCCCAGCCCTGTGCCCGGATGGCTCCCTCCACAGCCAGCAAGCGGAGCGCCGCGCCCATCTGGAAGTCCACGGAGTGTCTGCGCATGGACGAGGTCAGGCTCGGCGCTTGCCGGGCGGTCGGGTGGGTTCGGGTGACCCGCGGCGCGTACCGCCGCGACATCGCTGTGCGCGGCGACCAACCCGAGGAGGAAGGGGTCCGCCGGGCGCGACTTCGCGCCGAACGAATCAGTGAGCTGCGGGCCTGGCAGGCGGTGCTTCCACCGGAGGCGTCGTTCACGCATCTCACCGCAGCGTGGCTTCACGGATGGTGGACACCTGCCACGGAGGGCATCCCGGTCTTCGCGGTGACGTCCCGCGGCCCACGGGTCCGCCGGAGCGGGATCAGGGTCTCCCGATTGGACGAGGCGCCGGCGTACGACGTCATCGACGGTCTGCGGGTGGCGGATCCGGGCGAAGTCGTGCTCGGTTGCGCTCGTGACCTCGGCCTTCTCGACCTGGTCCCGCTGCTCGACAGTGCCGCGCGGTCGGGCGTCGACCTGGACGCGCTTCGCACGACTGCCGGGAGTGGTCGGCACGGCGGCGCCGCGCTGCGCAGGGCCTTGACCCTGGCGGACCCGCGCGCGGAGTCACCGTGGGAGACCGTGCTGCGCCTGCAGCACCAGACGTTCGAGGTCGAGGTGGTCCCGCAACTCGTCGTCGAAGACGCGCGCGGCTTCGTCGCCCGCGGCGACCTGTGGATCGCCGGGACCCGCACGCTGCAGGAGTACGACGGCGCCGTGCACCGGACCCGAGCGCAGCAGCGTGAGGACCTGCGTCGTCAACGACGGTTGAACGAAGCGGGTTGGACGCGCAACGGCTACACGTCGGTGGATGTGGTGGCCCGTCCGCATCTGGTGTTGCGTGATGCCGACCGCGTGCTCGGGCGCCCGTACGAACGCACCAGGATCGATGCGTGGCGCGCGCTGTTGCGAGGCTCGAGTCTGACCGCTCCCGGTCAGGTACGGCTGCTGAAGCGCTGGCGAACCCGCCTCAGACTGTGGCGCGGGCCTCCATCGCCTGCTGGTAGAGCCGGCCGGCGCGGTAGGACGAGCGCACCAACGGCCCGCTCATGACCCCGGCGAAGCCGATCTCGTCGGCCTCCTCCTTGAGCTCGACGAACTCCTGCGGCTTCACCCAGCGCTCGACGGGGTGGTGGCGCAGCGAGGGGCGGAGGTACTGGGTGATCGTGATCAGCTCACACCCCGCGTCGTGCAGGTCCTGCAGCGCCTGCGAGATCTCCTCGCGGGTCTCGCCCATGCCCAGGATGAGGTTGGACTTCGTCACCAGCCCGAACGCCCGGGCCTGGGTGAGCACGTCGAGCGAGCGCTCGTAGCGGAAGGCCGGCCGGATCCGCTTGAAGATCCGCGGCACGGTCTCGACGTTGTGGGCGAGCACCTCGGGGCGGGACTCGAAGACCTCGCGCAGCAGGTCGGGGTCACCGTTGAAGTCGGGGATGAGGTTCTCGACGCCGGTGTCCGGGTTGAGCTCGTGGATGGCGCGGACCGTCTCGGCGTAGAGCCAGGCGCCACCGTCGGGGAGGTCGTCGCGGGCGACACCGGTGATCGTTGCGTAGCGCAGCTCCATCTTCTGCACGCTCTCGGCGACGCGGCGCGGCTCGTCGCGGTCGAGGGGCTGCGGCTTGCCGGTGTCGATCTGGCAGAAGTCGCAGCGACGGGTGCACTGGTCACCCCCGATGAGGAAGGTCGCCTCGCGGTCCTCCCAGCACTCGAAGATGTTGGGACAACCGGCCTCCTGGCAGACGGTGTGAAGTCCCTCGCCCTTCACCAGGTTCATGAGCTCGTTGTATTGCGGGCCCATCTTGGCGCGGGTCTTGATCCACTCCGGCTTGCGCTCGATCGGGGTCTCCGCGTTGCGCGCTTCGAGTCGGAGCAGCTTGCGTCCTTCAGGTGCGACGGTCACGAGCCCCACTGTACGTGCGACGTGGCTGGTCGCTCAGGGGACGTCGCGGTGGCGGAAGGACCACACGGACAGAAGCACGGCCAGGGCGAGGAAGCAGGCGAGGTACGTCGCTCCGTGCGCCGCGCCGACGGTCAGGAACCCGCAGTTGCCGCTGTCCGGGGCGCAGGGCAACGACTGGTCGTACACCTCGACGCCGTCCTGCAGCACGGCGAACACGTTGGACGAGGGGCTGAACCGCATGCGCCCCTCGATCGGGAGCAGGCTGGTGAGGATCTCGCCCGCCACGGCGACCACGAAGACGACCGCGACGGTGCCCGTGGTGCTGCGAAACAGCATGCTCAGCGCGTAGCCGCCCAGGCCTGCCGCGGCGGAGAGCGCGACCGCGCGCAGCACGTCGCCACGGATCAGCTCCGTCGTGCCGGGGGCGACCGTGACGTCGCGCGCGGAGGCCACGGCGAAGTAGAAGCCCCACAGAGCCGCCAGCGCCACCAGGGTCAGCAGGGCGACGCCGAGGACCACGGCCAGTGCCTTGGCGAGCCAGACGCGGACCCGACGAGACTCGAACAGCAGCTGGTTCGACATCGAACCCGACGACCAGTCGGCCCCGGCGAACGTCGCGCCGACCATGATCGCGATGCCGGCGAGCACGGTGGCCGCTCCGATCCCGGACCCCTGCCGTTCCTGGCCAAGGTCCAGCGGGGTGCGGTGCAGGAACCACTCCGGCTGGGGGACGACGACGCCCTCGCAGTCGTCTGCGGGGACACCCCAGTCGCCGGGGTTCTCCCGGCATGCCTCGAGCTCGTCTTGGACGTAGGGCTGCTCGGCCTCCGCCATGGCTGTCTGCTCGGCCTCGCGCAGCTCGCGGTCGGTGACGCCGCGCGTGTTCCAGGCGGTCGCGCCCGCGACGACGACAGTGATGACGAGGCCGGTGAGCAGCAGCAGCGCGATGGCGCGCCGGCTGCGGAACCGGGTGAGCTCGACGCCCAGGAGCCTGGTCATGCGTCCTCCCGAGGGTCGGCGCCCGGCCCGGTGCCGTGGGTGAGGTCGAGGAAGAACGACTCGAGATCAGCCGTCTGCCGGCTGAGCTCGTGGACCCACATCTCGTGGCCGGCGAGCAGTCGGGTGATCCTGGCGGGGTCGTCGGTGGGCGTCGCCAGCTCGACCAGCAGTCCCTCACCCTCCCGGCGTACGCCGAAGCCTGCCGCGGCCAGGACCTCGGCGGCCCGTGCCGGGTCGGTGACGCCGACGCGGACGCTCGCGGCGCTGCCGGCGAGGAGGTCGGCGACGCGGCCGGAGGCGAGCAACCGGCCACGGCCGATGATGGAGACCGAGTCGCAGACCTGCTGGACCTCGGCGAGGATATGGGAGCTGATGAGGACGGTGACGCCGTCGTTGCCGAGGTCGCGGATCATGTCCCGGATGTCGCGGATGCCGGCCGGGTCGAGCCCGTTGGTCGGCTCGTCGAGGATGAGCAGCTCGGGGTCGCGCAGGAGGGTCGCGGCGATGGCCAGTCGCTGCTTCATGCCCAGCGAGTAGCCGCCGAAGCGCTCGTGCTCGCGCCCGCGGAGCCCCACGCGCTCGATGGCCGCGTCCACCTGGCGCGAGGAGACACCGGCGGTGCGGGCGAGCAGCTGCAGGTTGCGCCGGCCGGTGAAGGTCGGCGTGAACTTCGGGTTCTCCACCACGGCGCCGACGCGCTGCAGCACCTGCGGCAGCCGGTCGGGGACGGTCTCGCCGAACAGCGCCATCTGGCCGCGCGTGGCCCGCGAGAGGCCGAGCAGCATCCGGATGGTCGTGGTCTTGCCCGACCCGTTGGGGCCGAGGAAGCCGTGGACACCGCCGCGAGGCACCGCCAGGTCGAGTGCGTCGACGGCGACCACGTGCCGTCCGCGCCGGGTGCGGAACTCCTTGCGCAGACCGCGGGTCTCGATGACCGTGCTCGCCACGGGCTCACCTCTCGTTCAGGACCCGGGTCGTCGACGTCCCGGTGAGGACGAGAGGAATCCTGCACCCACGCGGACCACCCGCCGCGGAGGTGGCGCGGCGCGTCGGCGGCGAGCGCCTCAGCTGCCGGGGGAGAGGACCGTGATCCGGGGACCCGCTGCGCGTGCCGGGTCCGGCCGTGGCTCGTAGTCGGGGGTCGCGTCGTACGCCTCCCACGCCAACAGCTCGCGCAGGTGCGGCACGACGGCCTCGATCGCCTCGGGGACGCCGACGGTGCGGCCGAGCTCGACGCTCAGCGACGTGACCCCGGCGTCGTCGATCCCGCAGGGGACGAAGGTGTCGTACCACGACAGGTCGACGTCGCAGTTGAGCGAGAACCCGTGCATCGTCACCCCGCGGCTGACCCGGATCCCGATCGCGGCGATCTTGCGCTCGGGGCGCGGCCCGTCGGCCCGCAGCCACACCCCGGAACGGCCGGGGACGCGGGCCGTCTCCACGCCGAGGTCGCGGCAGGCACGGATCAGTGCCTCCTCGACGCGGCGGACGTAGTCGACGACCAATACGTGGTGGGGCAGCCGCACGATCGGGTAGCCGACCAGCTGGCCAGGACCGTGGAAGGTGATCTTCCCGCCGCGGTCGACGTCGATGACCTCGGCGCCGGCCGGCCGCTCGTGCGGCTCGGTGCGCTTGCCGGCGGTGTAGACCGGCGGGTGCTCGAGCAGTAGCAGCCGCCCCGGCTCGTCGTCCGCGCCGGCGACCGTCGCGTGCACCGAGCGCTGCAGGTCCCAGGCCGCGCGGTAGTCGACCGCCTCGGGCCCGATGCCGACCGTGTCCACCTCGAGCGTGCTCACGCACGCGAGCCTACGCCTGTGGATGAGTGCCGACGCCCCGCGGGCTGCTGAGCCACAGTGGAGCGATGACCCGCACGCGTCACGCCCCGGGCCGGCACGCCGTCGTCCGTGGCACGCGCGTGGCCGGGTGGAATCGCACCGGTCTGACGCTGCTCGTGGTCGCGCTCGGCGCAGGTCTCGTGCTTGCCCTCTCCCGCCCCGGCGCGCCCGAACCCGCGGATCTCGCGCCGGCTCCGGCGGGGGCTCCCTCGGCGGCGCCGGTCACTGCGCCGGTCACTGCGCCGGTCACTGCGCCGGTGACGGCGCCGGTGACCGCGCCGCCCCCGCACGACCCGTTGACCGACCCCGCGGCACCCGCCCGTGCGGTCCTGCGGGCGTGGGACGCCGAGCGCGCCTTGGCCTACGCGACCGGCCGGCCCGGTGCTCTGCGCGGGTTGTATGTCCCCGGCTCGCCCGTGGGCGGCGCCGACCTGCGCATGCTGCGCGCCTACGCGGCGCGAGGACTGGCGGTGCGCGGCGCCCGGATGCAGCTGGGCGAGATCACCGAGCTGGCCCGGCGCGGGGACCGGCTGCGGGTCGCGGTGGTCGAGCGCCTCGGACCGGCGTACGCCGTGGGTGGTGACGGTCGTCGGATGGCACTCCCGCGCGACAGCTGGCGGTCCCGCGTGCTCGTCCTGCGCTTCGACGACCGCTGGCGGGTCGTGTCCGCGCGGTCCGCCAAGGACGAGGACGTGGACGAGCGGGGCGTCAGTCCTGCAGCGCCGCGCGGATGATCGCGTCGACCCCGGGGTGGTGGAAGGTGAACCCCTCGTCCTGCAGCTTCGCCGGCACCGTGCGCAGCGAGCCGAGCAGCTCGGGGGCCAGGGGACCGGCGGCGAGCCGGATCAGCGGCCCGGGCACGGGGATGACGGTCGGGCGACCGAGCGCCTTGCCGAGCGCGCGGGTGAACTCCGCGTTGGTCGGGGGCTCGGGCGCGACCATGTTGTAAGGGCCGCTGCTGGCGTCGTTGGTGGCGAGGAATACGGTCGCGCGAACCCAGTCCTCCAGGGAGGAGATGGGGAAGTACTGCTGGCCGCCGCCGAGCCGTCCTGCCAGGCCCGACTTGAACAACAGCAGCAGCGGTGCCATCGCGCCGCCGCTGCGGTGCAGGACCGGTCCGGTGCGCAGGATGCACACCCGTGCGCCGGCGTCGGAGGCCGGAAGTGTCGCGTCCTGCCACTCGCGGGTGACGTCGGTGAGGATGCTGCCGGGCGCCGTGGCGGCGTCCTCGGTGAGGATCTCGTCACCCCGGTCGCCGTAGTAGGCCGTGCCGTTCTGGGCCAGGAACGCCGGCTTGCGCCCGCTGGCGGCGATCGCCTCGGCGAGCACCGCCGTCGTCCGCACCCGGCTCTCGCGCAGATCGCGGCGGTAGGTGCCGGAGTGCGGGTTGCCCATCAGGGGACGACCCGCGAGGTTGACCACGACGTCGGCCTGCTCCACCTGGGCGGCGTCGAGCCGGCCGGCGTACGGGTCCCACGCGGACTCGCCCGGGCCCTTGGCCTCGCCGCGCACCAGGCGGACCACGTCGTGGCCGGCCCCGGTCAGGTGCTCGCGCAGCGCGGTGCCGAGAAAGCCGGAGGACCCTGCGATCAGGAAGCGCATGGCCTCACTGTCGCAGGGTCCTCCAAGTGGTCCTTCAGCCGTGGGTCAGATCTCGAACTGTCCCGACTCCAGGCGCTGCTTGACCTCGGTCAGGAACCGGCCGGCGTCCGCACCGTCGATGAGGCGGTGGTCGTAGGTCAGTGCCAGGTAGACCATGTGGCGCACCGCGATCGTCTCCCCGAGGTTGGGGTCGTCGATGACGACCGGGCGCTTCACGACGGCACCGGGGCCGAGGATCGCGACCTGCGGGGTGTTGATGATCGGGGTGTCCCACAGCGCGCCGACGCTGCCGAGGTTGGTGATCGTGAAGGTGCCGCCCGACAGCTCGTCAGGACCGATCTTGTTGGTCCGCGTGCGCGCCGCGATGTCGGCGATCTTCTTGGCCAGCCCGGAGATCGACAGGTCACCGGCGTCCTTGATCACCGGCGTGATCAGGCCCTTCTCGGTGTCGACGGCCAGCGAGAGGTGCTCGCGGTCGTAGAAGGTGACCTCGCCGGCCTCGGTGTCGATCGTCGCGTTGAGCGCCGGGTGCTGCTTGAGCGCGTCGATCGCGGCCTTGGCGAAGAACGGCAGGTAGCTGAGCTTCACGCCCTCGCGAGCGAGGAACTCCTCCTTCTGGGCCTCCCGCATCCGGGCGATGTTGGTGACGTCGACCTCGACCACCTGGGTGAGCTGCGCGGTGGTCTGGAGCGACTCGACCATGCGCGAGGCGATGATCTTGCGCAGCCGCGACAGCTTCTCGGTCTTGCCGCGCAGGGGCGACGGCGTGCTGCTGGGCGCCGACGCCGCGGGCGCGGAGCTCGCAGCCGGAGCCTGCTGCGCCGGGGCGCTGGCCTGCTCCTTCTTCTCGGCCGCCGCGTCGAGCACGTCCTGCTTGCGGATCCGGCCACCGACACCGGTGCCCTCGATGGTGCTGAGGTCGACGTCGTGCTCGGCCGCCATCTTGCGCACCAGCGGGGTGACGTACGCCGTCGCGTCGCTGCGGTCGCCGCTCTGCTCCTGCTTCGGCGCCTCTTGCTTGGGGGCCTCTTGCTTGGGGGCCTCTTGCTTGGGAGCCTCCTGCTTGGGAGCCTCCGACTTCTCCCGCTCCGGCGTCTCGTCGCCAGGGGGCAGCTCGCCGGACTCGTCCTCGATCTGCTCCTCCTGCTCCGCCTTCTTCTCGGACTGCTGCTCGTCGGCGGGCTGCGCCTCGGGGGTGGCCGCCTTCTCGGAGGAGTCGTCGGCCCCGCCGGAGCCACCCGAGCTTGCGGACTTGTCACCGATGATGGCCAGCTCGGCGCCGACCTCGACGGTCTCGTCCTCCTCGGCCTTGATCTCGAGCAGGGTGCCGGCGACCGGGGAGGGGATCTCGGTGTCGACCTTGTCGGTGGAGACCTCGAGCAACGGCTCGTCGACGGCGACCTCGTCACCGACCTGCTTGAGCCAGCGGGTGACGGTGCCCTCGGTGACGGACTCGCCGAGCGCGGGAAGCGTGACCGGCGTACCGGAGCCACCCCCACCGCTGCTGTCGCCGCCGGCGCTCTCGCCGCTGCCGTGGGCGCTCGGACCGGAGTCGTCGGACTCCGCGCCGGCGTCGGGGTCGGTCTCGGGCGCGGTGCCCTCGTCCTCGGACTGCTCGGGGGCGGTCTCGACGCTCTCGTCGGCGGCCTCGTCGTCGCCCCCGGACGAGTCCTCGGCGGACTCGTCTTCGCCGCCGTCGCCACCCCCTTCGCTGGAGTCGCCGATGATGGCGAGCTCGGCGCCGACCTCGACGGTCTCGTCCTCCTCGGCCTTGATCTCGAGCAGGGTGCCGGCGACCGGGGAGGGGATCTCGGTGTCGACCTTGTCGGTGGAGACCTCGAGCAACGGCTCGTCGACGGCGACCTCGTCACCGACCTGCTTGAGCCAGCGGGTGACGGTGCCTTCGGTGACGGACTCGCCGAGTGCGGGAAGCGTGACGGGGGTGGCCAATGCAGTTCCTTCGGTCGGTGCTGGCGGTTGTGTTGGTTCTACTCGGTCAGGCGTGGGCGTGCAACGGGCTGCCGGCCAGGGCGAGGTGGGCCTCGCCGAGTGCCTCGCCCTGGGTCGGGTGAGCGTGCAGGAGGGGAGCGACGTCGGCGGGATGAGCCTCCCACCCGACGATGAGCTGGGCCTCGGCGACCATCTCGCCGACGCGTGCGCCGACCAGGTGGATGCCGACGACCGGCCCGTCGGTCCGGCGGACGAGCTTCACGAATCCCTGCGTCTGCAGGATCTGGCTCTTGCCGTTGCCGCCGAGGTCGTACGTCAGGACCTCGACCGCGTCGCCGTACCGCTCGCGGGCAGTGGCCTCGGTGATCCCGACCGAGGCGACCTCGGGGTCGCAGTAGGTGACCCGCGGGACGGTCTCGTCGGCGATCGGGCGCGGCTCGAGACCGGCGATCTCCTCGGCGACGAAGATGCCCTGGGCGAACCCACGGTGGGCCAGCTGCAGCCCGGGCACGATGTCGCCCACGGCGAAGACGCCCTCGACCGACGTACGGCAGCGCTCGTCGGTGACGACGAAGCCGCGGTCGAGCTCGATGCCGTGCTCCGCGAACCCGAGACCTTCGGTGACCGGTCCGCGGCCGACGGCGACGAGCACGACCTCGGCCTCGAGGACCTGGTCGTCGTCGAGCGTGAGGCGTACGCCGGAGGCGGTGCGCTCGGCGGCGCTGAACCCGACACCGGTGCGCGCGGTGATGCCGCGCTTGCGGAACGCTCGCTCCAGCGCGCGGGAGGACGCCTCGTCCTCGCCGGGCACGAGCCGGGGGAGCGCCTCGACGATCGTGACCTCGGCGCCGAACGAGCGCCACACGGAGGCGAACTCGCAGCCGATGACGCCGCCGCCGACCACGACGACCGAGGCGGGCACGCGGTACAGCCGCAGGGCGTGGTCGGAGGTGAGGACCCGCTCGCCGTCGACGTCGAGACCGGGGAGCGTGCGGGGGGTCGAGCCCGTCGCGAGGACGAGGTGGCGCCCGGTGAGCCGGCGCCCGGCGACCTCGACGGTGCGCTGGTCGACCAGCCGCCCCTCGCCCTCGACGACGGTGATGCCGCGGCCTCGGACGAGCCCGGTGAGGCCCTTGTGGAGGCGGGTGACCACGCCGTCCTTGTAGGCGTGCAGGGCGGGGACGTCGATGCCGTCGAACGTCGCCGTCACGCCGACCTTGGCGCTGTCGCGCGCGGCGTCGGCGACCTCCGCGGCGTGGAGCAGGGCCTTGGTGGGGATGCAGCCGACGTGGAGGCACGTGCCGCCGAGCTTGTCCTTCTCGACGAGGGCGACGCTCAAGCCCAGCTGGGAGGCGCGCAGCGCGCAGGAGTAGCCACCACTCCCGGCCCCGAGGATCACGACGTCGAACGCGTCCGCGCTGTTGTCCACGTCACCCTCCTTCCCCACGCAGCCATCTTCGCACTCCCTCGACCGATGTTCTCATCGGGTCCGCAGGCGTGGGGGAGCCGCGCGTACCGCCGTACGGCACACTGGGAGCCATGGGACTTCTCGACCGGTTTCGCCGTCGCGAGGGCGCCGTACGCCGCACGGGTGACGGCCCGACGACGGTCCGCACCGCCGGCAGCGCCGACACCGAGCACCTGCGCGAGTGGGCGACCCAGCGGCGTGGCGTCGAGGGGTTCGTCGAGCCCCGCACGGCCGTCAGCGACGTGACGCTGCTGCTCGTCGCCCACGACGGCGAGTGGACCCGTCGCCGGGTCCCGTCGGTGCAGTGGGCGCACGAGTTCGCCAACAAGCTCGGCATCCCGTCGTACGACGCCGCCGTGGTCGGGATCCCGCAGCGCATGCGGGACTACAACCGACGACGCAAGGAGAGCGGCCTGTAGGCCGCCCATCCCTAGACGAGACTGCGCGCCAGCTCGACCAGCGTCGCGACGGAGTGGCCGGTGCCGCCCGTGGGGATGTGGCCGTAGGGCTTCTTCTCGTTGTACGCCGGACCCGCGATGTCGAGGTGGGCCCAGCGCTGGCCCGCGGCGAACTCCTGCAAGAACGCGGCCGCATAGAGCGTCCCGCCCCACCGCTCGGCGTTGTGCTGCGCGAGGTCGGCGACCAAGCTGTTGCCCCGCACCTTCTCGGTCATCTCCGCCGGGATCGGCAGTGGCCAGACCCGCTCGCCGGCCCGCTGGGCTGCGGCCTCGAGGTCGCTCAGGAGCTCCTCGTCGTTGCCCATCAGCCCGGCGATCCGGTCACCCAGCGCGACGATGCATGCGCCGGTCAGCGTCGCGACGTCCACGATCAGGTCCGGCTTGCTCTCCGCGACCTTGACGAGCGCATCGGCCAGGATCAGCCGGCCCTCCGCGTCGGTGTTGAGCACCTCGACGGTCTTGCCGCCATACATCTTCAGCACATCGCCGGGTCGCGTGGCGCGGCCGGAGATCATGTTCTCGGCCATCGGCGCCAGCGTGGTCACCTTGATGGGCAGGCCGAGCTCGGCGATCGCGATGGTCGCGGCGACGACCGAGGCCGCACCCGCCATGTCCATCTTCATCGTCGCCATCGACCCGCCGGGCTTGATCGACAGACCCCCCGAGTCGTACGTGATGCCCTTGCCGACCAGCGCCAGGTGGGCCTTCGCCCCGCGGGGGCTGTAGGTCAGCTCGACCAGCCGCGGCGGGCTGTCGGAGCCGCGTCCCACGCCGAGGATGCCGCCGTAGCCGCCGGCCTCGAGCGTCTTCTCGTCCAGGACGGTGAGCTTCAGCTTCGTTTTGGAGTCCTTGACCGCCGCACCGACCGCGTCGGCGAAGGCCGGGGGAGTCAGGTCACCGGGAGGCGTGTTGACCCAGTCGCGCACCAGCGAGACCGCCCGCAGGACCGGATCGACGGCCTCGACGGTCTCGGCGACGGCCTTGGTCTTCGCGGCGTCGCTGAGGACGATGACCTCGGACGCGGTCTCGGCGTCCGGCGCCGACTTGTAGCGCGTGTAGGCGTAGCTGCCCAGGCGGTAGCCCTCCAGCACCGCGCGCACGTGCTCGGCGTCGGCGGCTGGCAGCGCGAGCGCCACCGAGCTGACGTTGCTCATCACCCGCGCCGCTGCGCCCGCCGCGGCCCGGACCGTCGCGGTGTCGACGCGCTCGGCCGAGCCGAGGCCGACGAGGACGAGCAGGGGGCTCTTGAGGGTGCCGCCGGTGGACACCTTGAGGACCTCACCGGTCTTGCCCCGCGCGCCCAGCGTGGCCAGCAGCGGCCCGAACGACTTGCCGTACGCGCTGGCGACCGCCTCACCGCCGGGGGCGACCCGGGGGGTGCCGGCGTCGTCCACGAGACCGACGACGACCACGTCGGCGCGGATCTTCTCGGGGCTGGCCTTGCGAACGATGTAGCTGGTCACGGGGCTTCTCGACTCCTCGGGCGTCGGACGACGCGTCGGCGGGCGGGCACTGCTGAGCACTCTACGCACCGGTGTCCGGGGCCTCACGAGGACTACCGTTGCGCCATGGCCACCTCCTCCACGCCTGCTGGGCAGTCCGACCTGCACCGCTCCCCGCTGCACGAACGGCACGCTGCGCTGGGCGCGAAGACGGCTCCGTTCGGCGGGTGGGAGATGCCACTGGAGTACGCAGGCGGCATCGTGGCCGAGCACAAGGCGGTCCGGGCGGCGGCAGGGATCTTCGACGTCAGCCACCTCGGCAAGGTCGTCGTACGCGGTCCGGGCGCGGCGGCGTACGTCAACGCGACGCTGACCAACGACCTCGAGCGGATCGGCCCCGGCCAGGCGCAGTACACGTTGTGCTGCGACGACGCGACCGGCGGCGTGGTCGACGACCTGATCGTCTACCTCGTCTCCGACCAGGAACTGCTGCTGGTGCCCAACGCCGCCAATACCGCCGAGGTCGTACGCCGCCTGGCTGCCGCCGCACCCGACGGGGTCGAGGTGCTCGACCAGCACCACGACCACGCGGTGCTGGCCGTGCAGGGACCGGCCGCCGACGCCGTGCTCGTCGACGCCGGGATGCCGACCGGCCACGACTACATGAGCTTCACCCACACCCGCATCAGCGTCGGCGATGAGGACGTCGGCGTGGTCGTCTGCCGCACCGGCTACACCGGCGAGCGCGGCTACGAGCTGCTCGCACCAGCCGGCGCTGCGGTCGCGCTGTGGGACCTGCTGCTCGCCGCGGGCGAGGACCACGCGATGGTGCCGTGCGGGCTCGGTGCGCGCGACACGCTGCGCACCGAGATGGGCTACCCGCTCCACGGCCAGGACATCGGACCCGACGTCACCCCCGTCCAGGGCCGCATCGGCTGGGCGGTGGGCTGGCGCAAGCCGGCGTTCTGGGGTCGCGAGGTCCTGCTCGCGGAGAAGGAGCGCGGCCCCGAGCGGGTGCTGCGCGGGATCCGCGCCGTCGGCCGGGGCATCCCGCGCCCGGGCATGGCCGTGCGCGACGCCGAGGGCCGCGAGGCGGGCACGGTGACGTCGGGGACGTTCTCACCGAGCCTGCGTGCCGGGGTCGGGCTGGCCCTCCTGGCGGCGTCGGTCGCCGAGGGCGACGAGGTCAGCGTCGACGTCCGCGGTCGCGCGGAGGCGTTCTCGGTCCAGCGGCCGCCGTTCGTCGACGCCGCGCCGCGCTGACTGCGGACGCTGACCTCGTAGGCTCGGCCCATGACGAACCTCCCCGACCCCGGCCTGACCCCGCCCCCCAGCCGCGCCGCCGCCGACGCGTGGCACTGGCAGCTGGAGGACGCCCAGGGGGCGGTGGTCGAGGGTCCGGCGGGTGGCGCGTTCCCGTCGCAGGGCGACGCCGAGACCTGGCTGGGCGAGAGCTGGCGCGAGCTGCGCGAGAGCGGGGTCAGCGCCGTACGCCTCTTCGAGGGCGACCGGGAGGTCTACGGCCCGATGGCCCTCGACGCCTGATCCCGGCCGCCCGCCGCTGCTTCTCGGCTCAGCCGAAGTCGCGGCTCGCCGGCGAGACCGTCTTCGCCGGGTCGCGCTCGATGTGGCCCTCGAAGATCTCGTCGATGCGCCGCATCGCGTCCTCCGACAGCCGTACGCCGGCCGCGGCGACGTTCTCCGTGACCTGCTCGGGCCGTGACGCGCCGATGATGGCCGCGGAGACGTTGTCGTTCTGCAGCGTCCATGCCACCGCGAGCTGGGCGAGGGTCAGTCCGGCCTCGTCGGCGATCGGCTTCAGCTGCTGCACGCGCTCGAGGACGTCGTCCTGCAGGTAGCGCTTCACGAAGTTGGCGCCACCCTTCTCGTCGGTCGCGCGCGAGCCGGCGGGCGGGGCCTGGCCGGGGAGGTACTTGCCGGTGAGGACGCCCTGGGCGATGGGCGACCAGACGACCTGGCCGATGCCGAGCTCCTTGCAGGTGGGGACCACCTCGGACTCGATGACCCGCCAGAGCATGTTGTATTGCGGCTGGCTGGAGACGAACGGGATGCGCAGCTCACGGGCGAGCGCGTGCCCGGCGCGGATCTGCTCCGCGGTCCACTCCGAGACCCCGATGTAGAGCGCCTTGCCCTGGCGGACGACGTCGGCGAACGCCTCCATCGTCTCCTCGAGCGGCGTCTCGTGGTCGTAGCGGTGCGCCTGGTAGAGGTCGACGTAGTCGGTGCCGAGCCGGCGCAGCGAGCCGTCGATCGACTCCATGATGTGCTTGCGGGACAGACCGTGGTCGTTGTGCTTGCCCGGGCCCGTGGGCCAGTAGACCTTCGTGAAGATCTCCAGGCCCTCGCGCCGTTCGGAGGCGAGACCCTTGCCCATCACCGTCTCGGCGGCCGTGTTGGCGTAGGCGTCGGCCGTGTCGAACGTCGTGATGCCCTCGTCGAGCGCCTGGCGGATGCACGCGAGCGCGGCATCCTCCTCCACCTGCGATCCGTGCGTCAGCCAGTTGCCGTACGCGATCGCCGAGATCTTCAGTCCGCTCGTGCCCAGGTTGCGAATTTCCATGGGCTCGACCCTAAAGGTGGCGCCCAACGACTCCGCGCGCTGAGGTCAGTACTTCTCGGGCAGCCGCTGACCGAGCTTCACGCGCGGCTTCGGCATCCGCAGGAACCGGATCTGCAGCGCACGCAGCAGGGCGTAGAACGTCGTGCCCTTGAGCGGCTCCTCGGGGAAGCGGCGCTTGAGCTGGCGGCGCAGCTGGAAGCGCAGGAGCAACGAGTCGAGAAGAACCAAGATGATGGTGATCGACCACAGCGCGTTGCTGAAGCCCATCAGCTGCTCGGTGCCGGAGTACTGCATGAACATGATGATCAGCAGCAGCGGCAGCAGGAACTCGGCGAAGCTCACCCGGGCGTCGACGAAGTCGCGGATGAACTGACGCACCGGACCCTGGTCGCGCTTGGGGAGGTAGCGCGGGTCGCCGGCCTTCATGCCCTCGCGCATCTTGGCGTTCTCCGCCGCGCGGCGCTCCCGCAGCAGCTTGGCGGCCGCCTTCTTGTCCTTCGGCAGCCGCGCGCGCGCCCGGGCGGCGGCCTCGGCCTCCTTGCGCGTCGGGGTCGGTCGACCCTTGCCACCGGGCCGGGGGTCGGTGGGGCCCTCGGTCGCGACGGGGTCGACGGTGGAGTCGAGGGTGGCGGATGCGGAGTCGTCCTTGCGGCGGAACACGCCCTCAGCCTACTGGCGCAGGAACTAACTCGGCGGGCCACCCGTTGGACCCGTAGGCTGGCGCAGACGTCACGATCACCCGAAGGGGGCACCCCAGCGATGAGCCTCATGAAGCGCATGAGCCTGATCTTCCGAGCCAAGGCCGACAAGGCCCTCGACCGCGCCGAGGATCCGCGGGAGACCCTCGACTACAGCTACAAGCGCCAGCTCGAGCTGCTCGCCAAGGTGCGCAAGGGCGTCGCCGAGGTCGCGACCAGCCGCAAGCGCGTCGAGCTGCAGATCAACCAGCTCGAGTCGCAGGCACAGAAGCTGACCGACCAGGCGCAGAAGGCGCTGGGCATGGGCCGCGAGGACCTCGCCCGCGAGGCGTTGACCCGCAAGTCCGGTCTGCAGGGCCAGATCAGCGACCTGCAGGCCCAGCACGCCCAGCTGCAGGGCGAGGAGGAGAAGCTCACCCTCGCCTCCCAGCGACTGCAGGCCAAGGTCGAGGCGTTCCGCACGCGCAAGGAGACCGTCAAGGCGACCTACACCGCCGCCGAGGCGCAGACCCGGATCAACGAGGCGTTCTCCGGGATCTCCGAGGAGATGGGCGACGTGGGCATGGCGATCCAGCGCGCCGAGGACAAGACCCAGCAGATGCAGGCCCGCGCCGGTGCCATCGACGAGCTGATCGCCTCCGGCGCGCTCGACGACGCGAGCTCGCTCGGCCAGGGCGACGACATCGCCCGCGAGCTGGAGTCGATGAGCTCGCAGTCCGACGTCGAGGCCGAGCTGCAGGCGCTCAAGGCCGCCTCCGGTGGCCAGGCGATCGAGTCCGGCCAGTCGACCCACCAGCTCGAGGCGGGTCAGCCGGAGGGAGAGGAGCAGCGATGATCGTCCGGATCATGGGCGAGGGACAGCTCGAGGTCCCCGACGCGGCGCTCGAGGAGCTCAACGCCCTCGACGCTGCGGTGGAGCAGGCCGTGGAGACCGGCGACGAGGCGGCGTTCGCCACCGCGCTCGAGCAGCTGCTGGCCGGCGTACGCAAGGCGGGCTCGCCGGTGCCGGAGGACTTCCTCCACGACTCCGACCTGATCCTGCCTCCGGGCGACGCCACCATCGACGAGGTGCGCGCGATGCTGGCCGACGACGGGCTGGTCCCCGGCTGATGGCGAGCACCCGCTTCATCAAGGACCGCGGTCTGACCGCACGCATGACCCTGGTCATGTTCCTGCTCGGCGCGTTGTTCGTCGGCCTGATCGCGATCCTCATGGCTGCCGCGGGCAGCGCCGGCTACGGCGGTCTCATCCCGATCATCGGCATCGTGGGCCTCGGCATCGCCTGGTTCCAGTGGTACAACTCCGACACCGTCGCGTTGAAGGCGATGGGGGCGCGGGTTGTCACGCCCCAGCAGGCGCCGGAGCTGCACGCGATGATCGACCGGCTCTGTGCGATGGCCGACATGCCCAAACCGCGCGTCGCCGTCTCCGACACCGACCTGCCCAACGCGTTCGCGACCGGCCGCTCCCCGGAGCGCTCGGCGATCTGCGTGACCCGCGGGCTGATGCGCCGCCTGTCAACCGAGGAGCTCGAGGGCGTCCTCGCCCACGAGCTGTCGCACGTCGCCCACCGCGACGTACTCGTCATGACCCTGGCCTCCTCGGCGGGCATCGTGGCCAGCATGCTGACCAGCGGTGCGCGCTACGGCGTCATCTTCGGCGGCAACCGACGCGACAACAACAACGGTGCGCCGTTCTGGCTCGTCGTGCTGGTCGTGAGCCTGGTGACGTACGCCGTCAGCTTCTTCCTCACCCGCATGCTGTCGCGCTACCGCGAGCTGTGCGCTGACCGCTCGGCGGCGTTCCTGACGCAGAAGCCGTCGGCGCTGGCCTCGGCACTGACGAAGATCACCGGCGAGATCGCGACGATCCCCAACCGCGACCTGCGCGCCGCGCAGTCGATGAACGCCTTCTTCATCACCCCGGCCATCAGCGGGATGAGCTTCAAGACGCTCACCTCCACGCACCCGTCCCTCGAGCAGCGGCTCCAGCAGCTCGCCGAGGTCGCCACTGCGCTCGGCCGGCCGATGGACGGCGGGCCCGGTGCCCTGGGCGACGGCAGCGTGGGGCCGCTGCGGTGAGCTTCTGGAAGTCCCTGCTCGGCAAGTCCGAGCCCAAGCGCGCCAACCTGGACGCGTTGTTCTCCCTCCCGTCCGCCGGGATCACCCTGCAGGCGGCCCTCGGGTTCACCCCGACCGGCGTCGGCTCGGTGTGCTTCCGCGCCGCCGAGGGTGCGGCGTTCGCCTCGATCCGCGCCGACGTCACGGCGATGCTCGCTGCCGACGGCACGCACGTCACCGAGCACACCGACGAGTTCGGCTTCACCTGGCTCACCGACCGCCACGACCCGTCCGACCTGAGCGGCCTGGTCACCGAGCTGCACGGCGTGAACTCCACCCTGGAGGCCCAGGGGTTCGGCCCGGGCCTGCTCTGCTCCCTGGTCCATTTCCGGGGTCCCACCGACCAACGGCTCGCGATGGTGTACCTCTACAAGCAGGGGACGTTCTATCCATTCGCGCCCAACGGTCCCCAGCAGCGCGACAACATGGTGGAGATCCAGGTCCGCGACGCCGTCAGCGGGGATCTTCCGATCGAGGGGGACATGAGCCGATGGATGGCCGTGTGGGGCGCACCCGAGCTCTGACCGGGCCGCTGACGAGCGAGGGTGTGCTCGAGCAGCTGGGCTCGATGGAGACCGTGGATCGCCAGGACCTGCGCGCGATCGTCGAGCTCGCGACCCGGATCGCCGACGTGCCGGCCGGTGTGATCAACATCCTCACCGACACCGAGCAGCACCAGATCGCCGCCATCGGGTTCGAGCCCTCGGTGTGCGCCCGCGAGGACTCGATGTGCCGGCTCGCCGTCGACGCCCAGACCTCGGTCGTGCTGGCCGACGCCAGCCTCGATGCTCGGTACGCCGACAACCCGTTCGTCACCGGCGAGATCGCCGAGGTGCGGTTCTATGCCGCCCACCTGCTCCGCACGCGCGAGGGCGAGGTTATCGGGACGCTGTGCGTCTTCGACGACCAGCCGCGGGAGCTCGACGCCGTCCGGGCGGGTGCCCTGGACGCGCTTGCCCGCCGCGTCGTCGACATCCTCGAGTTGTCCCTGCGCAGCGGCGAGCTCGAGCGCTCGATCGCGGAGCTGACCGCCATGCAGACCGAGCTGGAGCGCTCCAACGCCCAGCTCGGACGCTTCGCCGGCCAGGTCTCCCACGACCTGCTCAACCCCCTGTCGGCCGTCTCGATGTCGCTGGACCTGATCGAGGAGACCGGCGTCGCGCAGCAGGACGCCGACGCCGGCTGGGCGCTCGAGCGGGCGCGGTCCGGACTCGTGCGGATGCAGCGGCTGATCGCCGACCTGCTCGCCTACGCCCGCCTGGGTGCCTCGCTGCGGCGCGAGCCCGTCGACCTGGGCGCGGTGGTCGACACCGTGCTCGAGGACCTGTCGACGGTGCTGCAGGGCGCCGTCGTCGACATCGGCGAGTTGCCCGTCGTCGCCGGTGACGAGGTCCAGCTGCGCTCGGTGCTGCAGAACCTCCTCGCCAACGCCGCGAAGTTCACCCGCCCGCTGCGCACGCCCCGCCTCGTCGTACGCGGTGGGGTGCGGGGGAAGTTCGGTCGCGTCGAGGTGATCGACAACGGCCCCGGGATCCCCGCCGAGCGGCGCGAAGGCGTCTTCGAGCTGCTCACCCGCGAGACCACCGACGTGCCGGGTAGCGGCATCGGGCTGGCCACGTGCCGCGCGATCGTCACCGGCCACGGCGGACGGATCGGGATCGAGGACGCCCCCGACGGCCCCGGCACGCTGGTGTGGTTCGAGCTGCCGGTGCCGGACTGAGAGGTCCGCGCGCGCTCAGATCCCCGGCAGGTCCAGCATCCGCTGCAGCGCGACCTCTGCCCACTTCTGGGTCTCGGCGTCGACCTCGATGACGTTGACGACGTTGCCGGCGACGAGGTTCTCCAGCGCCCAGACGAAGTGCGGCAGGTCGATGCGGTTCATCGTCGCGCAGTAGCAGACGGTCTTGTCGAGGAAGACGATGCGCTTGTCGGGGTGGGCGTTGGCGAGCCGCTGCACGAGGTTGAGCTCGGTGCCGATCGCCCAGGACGAGCCGGCCGGTGCGTTCTCGATGGTGCGGATGATGAACTCGGTCGAGCCGACCAGGTCGGCGCGCGTGACGACCTCGTGCTTGCACTCCGGGTGCACCAGGATCTGGATGTCCGGCACGGTGGCGCGCAGCTCGTCGACGACGTGCTCGGAGAAGCGCCCGTGGACCGAGCAGTGGCCGCGCCACAGGATCATCCGGGCGTCGGCGAGCTGCGCGGAGGTGAGGCCGCCGCTGGTCCGGAACGGATTCCACACGACACAGTCGTCGAGGGAGTGGCCGAGCTCGAGCACCGCGGTGTTGCGGCCCAGGTGCTGGTCGGGCAGGAAGAGCACCTTGGTGTCAGGACCGTGCTGTTCGAAGGCCCAGCGCAGGGCGACCTCGGCGTTGGAGGACGTGCAGACCGCGCCGCCGTGGCGACCGCAGAAGGCCTTGATGTCGGCCGAGGAGTTCATGTAGGTGATCGGCACGACCTGGTCGGCGACACCGGCCTCCACGAGCGCGTCCCAGGCGTCCTCGACCTGCGCGAGCCTGGCCATGTCGGCCATCGAGCAGCCAGCGGCGAGGTCGGGCAGGATCACGCGCTGGGTGTCGGCGGTGAGGATGTCGGCGGACTCGGCCATGAAGTGCACGCCGCAGAAGACGATGTATTCCGCCTCGGGGCGCGCGGCGGCCTCGCGCGCGAGCTTGAAGGAGTCACCGGTGACGTCGGCGAACGCGATCACCTCGTCGCGCTGGTAGTGGTGGCCCAGCACGAACACCTTCTCGCCCAGCGCCTCCTTCGCGGCGCGGGCGCGAGCGACGAGGTCGGGGTCGGAGGCCGGCGGCAGCGCGCCGGGACAGTCGACGCCTCGCTCGGCGTGCGGGTCGACGCCACGGCCGAGGGTCAGCAACGGGAGATCGGTCGTCGTCACAGCCCGCATTCTCACACGATGGGGGCGCGCGGGTCCGGCAGCACCGGCGCGTAGCCTCGGGTTCGTGCGAGTCCTGATCGCCCCCGACGAGTTCGCCGGCACCCTCAGCGCGGTGCAGGCCGCCGAGGCCATCGCGGAGGGATGGCGGCGCCAGGCACCCGACGACGTACTCGACCTGGCGCCGATGGCCGACGGGGGGCCTGGGTTCGTGGAGGTCCTCCACCGCGCACTCGGTGGCCACCTGCACGTCGTGACCGTCCGCGGCCCCGGTGGTGCCTCGGTGCCGGCGACCCTGCTGCTGGTGGAGCGTGGTGGCGTCCGGGCGGCGTACGTCGAGAGCGCCCAGGCGTGCGGCCGGCACCTGCTCGACGCCACCGACCCGGAGCTCGCGTCGTCGTACGGCGTGGGGGAGCTGCTGCTGTACGCGTGGGACGCGGGCGCGACCGAGGTGGTGGTGGGGCTCGGCGGCAGCGGAATCAGCGACGGCGGAGCCGGACTGCTCGCGGCGCTGGGGGCACAGGCCGACGTCGCCCTCGACCAGGGGGTCCGGGGGCTGGCCGGCGTCACCGAGGTCGACCTGACACCGGCGCGCGAGCGCCTGCGGGGCCTGACGCTGCACGCGGCGCTGGACGTCGACATCCCGCTCACCGGACTCTTCGGGACTCTCAAGGCGGCCGGGGAGCAGCGGGGGATCGCCGAGGAACGGCTGCCGGCGCTCGACGGGCACCTCGAGGCGTGGGCCAATGCCGTCGACCGGCGGCTCTCCCTGGACAAGGGGGCCGGTGCCGCGGGCGGCCTCGGCTACGCGCTGATGCTGCTCGGAGCGACCCAGGAGCCCGGCATCGACCTCGTCGCCGGAGCCGTCCGGTTGGCCGAGCGCTGCCGCAGGGCCGACCTCGTGCTGACCGGCGAGGGCGCGTTCGACTTCTCCAGCCGCTCGGGCAAGGTGCCCTACGGGGTCGCCGACGTCGCCGCGCACGCGCTGCGCCCCTGTGTCGCCCTCGCCGGACAGGTGCTCGTGGGGGCCCGGGAGATGCGGGTGCTCGGCATCGAGTCGGCGTACGCCGTGGTCGACCTGGTGGGGGAGGAGGCGGCCTTCGCCGACCCCGCCGGGTCGCTCGCGCAGCTCGCCCAGCGGGTGGCGCGGACCTGGTCGCGCTGATGGTCGCGCTGAGGGGCGGGAATAACCGCACGTGTGCGACGATTGAGGGAGCCGAAGGACCCCGCACCGGGACTGGGGACCGCGCGCAGTCGAACGAAGGGAACCGTGCCATGACCGAGCAGGTCGAGACCACCGAGATCCGCAAGGACGGCATCAACCTGAGCCCCGTGGCGGCGGCGAAGGTGAAGAGCCTGCTGGAGCAGGAGGGTCGCGACGACCTCTCCCTGCGCATCGCCGTGCAGCCGGGCGGTTGCTCGGGTCTGCGCTACCAGCTGTTCTTCGACGAGCGCTCCCTCGACGGGGACGTTGTGACCGACTTCGACGGCGTCGCCGTGGTCGTGGACCGCATGAGCGTGCCCTACCTCAACGGCGCGATGATCGACTTCGCCGACTCGATCGACAAGCAGGGGTTCACCATCGACAACCCCAACGCCACCGGCAGCTGCGCCTGCGGCGACTCCTTCCACTGAGCGCCCCGCGCGACCACTGACGACGCCGTCGGACCCGCATGGGTTTGACGGCGTCGTCGTTCCCGGTCCGGGGCCGGTCAGCGCCGCCGTTGCTCGTAGCCGCGGCCGATGCGCCGGGCGTGCACCCAGCCGGCGCGGAAGTCGGTGGCGAGCAGGCACCAGGTCGCCGTACCGAAGCCGACGACACCACTGGCTCCGAGCGGCACGATCACGAGGCCGTCCTCGAGCGTGCCGGTGAGGGGCAACACCACGAGGCACCCCGCGAAGACCGTCGCGAGCAACGCTGCTGCCGCCACCGCCTCCCGGACCAGCCACGGCCCCGCGAGGGCGCGGTCGATCAGGCCGGCGGGCGTCGTGGCGGCACCGGCGTCACCGCGCGTCCAGCGGGAGTGGGCCTCGACCACCGTGCGGCCGGCCCGGATGACATCGCGGGCGAGCCACGCCGCGACCGCGGCGAGCGCGACCGCCAGGACGCCGGCGGCAACCGCGACGCCAACCGCTTCGGCCTCGGCCTGCTCCGCCGCCAGGGCGGTGACGAATCCCGCCGCCAGCACCAGCACGAGCGCCGACGTGCCCCCGGCGAATCGGCGCGGTGCGTTCAGCTCGGTCTCGAGCACCCGCAGCGCCTGAGCGGGGGACACGTCGTCGGCCGCTGCGAGGAAGGGCTGCGCCTCGGGCCGGATCCAGCGCATCAGTCGCGGTCGAAGACCACCGCGAGTCGCTGGGCCGCCGCGGTGACGGTGATGACGGGCTTGGTCGTCTCCCGGCGGTCGGCGTAGTGCAGGCTCGGAGCCGGCCGCACGGCGAG
Source organism: Nocardioides massiliensis (assembly GCF_030811215.1). Lineage (NCBI taxonomy): Bacteria > Bacillati > Actinomycetota > Actinomycetes > Propionibacteriales > Nocardioidaceae > Nocardioides > Nocardioides massiliensis. Next base: position 3,449,593 of record NZ_JAUSQM010000001.1, on the reverse strand, counting down.
CTCGGCCACCAGCTCGGCGCGGCTCGGGCGCGCCGGCAGGCGCAGGGCGGAGCCGGCTGCGGAGCAGTCGTCGTGCATCTCCTGGGTGGTCGACTGGTCGTCGTACGCGCGGCGCTGGTAGGTCATGGAATCGACGGTAGGGATTACCGACGGGTACTCCGAGCTGTACCGATCGGTAGTCTTCGCGCGTGTCCTCACTCCTCATCGCCGGGTCCATCGCCACCGACCACCTGATGTCCTTCGCCGGGAAGTTCTCCGACTCCCTCGTGGTCGACCAGCTCGACAAGCTGTCGGTGTCGTTCCTGGTCGACGACCTCGAGGTACGCCGCGGGGGGTGCGCGGCCAACATCTGCTTCGGGCTGGGCAGCCTCGGCCTGCGGCCGGTGCTCGTCGGGGCGGTGGGGGAGGACTTCGTCGACTACCGGGCCTGGTTGCAGCGCCACAACGTCGACTGCGACTCGGTCCACGTGTCGGAGACCAAGCACACGGCGCGCTTCGTGTGCACCACGGACTCGACGATGGCGCAGTTCGCCTCGTTCTACCCGGGCGCGATGAGCGAGGCGCGCGACATCGAGCTCGAGCCGATCGTGCAGCGCGTCGGGGGTGCCGACTACGTCCTCATCGGGCCCGACGACCCCGACGGCATGCTTCGCCACACCCAGGAGTGCCGCCAGCGCGGCTACCGCTTCATCTCCGACCCCTCGCAGCAGGTCGCGTTCGGCGACGGCGAGCTCATCCGCCAGCTCGTCGACGGCGCCCACCTGCTGTTCTCCAACGCCTACGAGGCCGCCCTCATCGAGCAGAAGACCGGCTGGAGCCACGACGAGGTGCTGGCGCGCGTCGGCACGTGGGTCATCACGCAGGGCGCCGACGGCGTACGCGTCGAGACCGCCGACGCCGAGCCGATCGTGGTCGGCGCCGTCCCCGATGTCGCCGCCGTCGAGCCCACCGGCGTCGGTGACGCCTTCCGCGCCGGCTACCTCGCCGCCCTCACCTGGGGCCTCGGCACCGAGCGGGCTGCCCAGCTCGGCTGCGTCCTCGCGGCGTATGTCGTCGAGCGCGTCGGCACCCAGGAGTACACCCTCTCCCGCGACGCCTTCGTCGCTCGCATCGAGGCCGCCTACGGCCCCGACGCCGCCGCCGAGATCGGGAAGTGCCTCCAGGTTGGGCGCTGAGCTGCGAATTCACTACACGTGTAGTGAAGTTGTCACTGTGCACACGTTCCAGTCGGCGTGTCGCGCAACTTCGCTACACGTGTAGCGATTCATGTGACTGGTGGGACTACCGCAGCCGGCGGACGAGGTATGTCGGGACGCCGTCGGGGGCGGGCCGCTCGCCGAGGTAGGCGTGGCCGCGCATGCGACACCACGCAGGGACGTCGGCGCGGGCGGCGACGTCGGTGGCGACCACCGCGATGACCTCGCCGACCTCGACGTCGGTGACGGCGTTGGCGAGCCGGATGATCGGCAGAGGGCAGCGCATGCCGCGGCAGTCGAGTTCGAGGCGGGGGCTCTCCGGGGCGAGGTCGCTCATGGGATCCCCGCCCGTCGCCGCAGGTCGGTGACGACCTCGGGGAGTACGGCGAGCAGCCCGTCGACGTCGGCGTCGGTGGTGTCGCGGCCGACGGAGACCCGCACGTTGCCGTGGGTGAGGGCGCCCATCGCGGCGAGGACGTGGCTCGGCTCGAGGCTGCTGGCCGTGCAGGCCGAGCCGCTGGCGACGGCGTACCCCCGCCGGTCGAGCTCGGTCACCAGCGCCTCGCCGTCGACGTAGAGGCAGGAGAACGTCACCAGGTGGGGCAGGCGGTCGTGCTCGGCGCCGACGACGTCCACGTCCGGCACGGATGCGCGTACGCCGTCCCGCAGCCGCGCGACCAGGGCGTGCTGGCGCGCCGCCGCGTCGCGGTCGGCGGCGACAGCCTGCAGTGCTGCCGCGGCGGCGAGGGCGCCGGGGACGTTCTCGAACCCGATCCCGCGCTCGTCGGCGCGCTCGTCCACCGGGAACGGCGGGCGCCAGCGGGCCCCCCGGCGTACCAACAACAGACCGACGCCGGCCGGACCACCCCACTTGTGGGCGCTCGCCGCGGCGACGGCCCAACCCGACGGCAGGGGACTGCGTCCGGCGGAGGCGCAGGCGTCCACGAACAACGGCACGTCGTACGCCGCCAGGGCCGCCGCCACCTCGCCGACGGGCTGCCGCGTCCCGACCTCGTGGTTGGCGCTCTGGAGGGCGACCACGGCGGCGCCGGGAGCGGCGGCCGCGACCACCGCGGCGGGGTCGACTCGCCCGGTGGCGTCGACGGGCACCTCCACGACCTCGCCACCCCGGTCGGCGTGCCACCGGGCCGCGTGCAGGACAGCGGAATGCTCCACCGCGCTGTGGACCAGCCGCTTCGAGACGCGTCGCCGGCCAGCTGCCAGGCCGAGCAGTCCCGCGTGGACGGCGTGCGTGCCGGAGGCGGTGAACGTGACCTCGTCCGCGCGGACGCCGAGCGCCTCGGCACACGCCTCCCGGGCGTTGTCGAGCAGCAGCCGGGCGTTGCGGGCGGGGCCGTGCAGCCGCCGCGGATCGGCGTACCCGTGCTCGTATGCCGCGATCAGCACCTCGCGCGCGGCGGGGTGTAGCGGCGCGCCCGACGCGAAGTCCAAGTAGGTCTTGGTCACGTCGGCAACGTACCGGGGACCTGGACCCCGCTCGGCGGAGTGGCTGGGGTAGCGTTTGCTCGACCGTCATTCTTGAGAGGAAGGCTCGTTCGTGGGTCTGGAACTCAGCGCGCGTACCCGGCGCCTCGCCACTGGCGCCTTCGTGGCCGTCAGCCTGGTGTTGCTGTCCGCGTGCTCCGCCGAAGACACAGCGCAGATCAAGCGTTTCGCCATGCCAGAGCCGGTGACGGAGGAGGCTCCGGCCATCTTCGAGCTCTGGAAGTGGTCCTGGGTCGCCGCGCTCATCGTCGGCGTGATCGTGTGGGGCCTCATCGGGTACGCCGCTCTGCGCTTCCGTCGTCGCAGCGACGACGAGGTGCCCGTGCAGATGCGCTACAACCTGCCGATCGAGACCTTCTACACGATCGCGCCTGTCGTCATGGTCATCGTGTTCTTCTTCTTCACGGTCCAGACGCAGAACAAGGTCCTGGCCAACCCGACGCCGGACCACACGATCACCGTGGTCGGCCAGCAGTGGTCGTGGACCTTCAACTACGAGGACGAGGACGCCGTCGACGGTCAGACCGTGCACGACGTCGGCACCCCCTCGGAGATGCCCACCCTGGTCCTTCCGGTGAACCAGACGGTGCGCTTCCACCTGCACTCTCCCGACGTCGTCCACTCGTTCTGGGTGCCGAACTTCCTCATGAAGCTCGACGTCGTGCCGGGGCGTGACAACTACTTCACCGCCACCCCCGACAAGATCGGGACCTACGTCGGTCGCTGCGCCGAGCTGTGCGGCACCTACCACTCCCGGATGCTGTTCAGCGTCGAGGTCGTGGAGCAGGCGGAGTACGAGGAGCACCTGCGTGCCCTCGAGGAAGCGGGCAACGTCGGCCGGCTCATGGGCGGCGAGGGCTCTGCGAGCGCGGAGGACCGCGCCAGCGAGCAGGAGCAGCAGGACCTCGACGACGACTACGACACAGGAGACGACGAGTGACGACCGCAGCACGTAGCAGCGGCTTCGGCGACGACGCGGCGGGACGCACTGTCGCTGCGCGAAAGCCCATCGGTCAGCAGGTCGTCCGGATGATGACCACGACCGATCACAAGCTGATCGGCAAGATGTACCTGATCACCTCGTTCCTCTGGTTCTGCTTCGGCGGACTGTTGGCGATGGTGATCCGCTCCGAGCTCGCCTTCCCCGGCACGCAGGTCGTGAGCGATGAGCTCTACAACCAGATGTTCACGATGCACGGCACGATCATGCTGCTGCTCTTCGCGACGCCGCTGTTCTTCGGCTTCGCCAACGTGATCATGCCGATCCAGATCGGCGCGCCAGATGTCGCGTTCCCGCGACTGAACATGTTCAGCTACTGGCTGTTCTTCTTCGGTGGTCTCATCGCTGCGTCCGGCTTCCTCACCCGCGACGGTGCCGCCAGCTTCGGCTGGACCGCGTACACCCCGCTGTCGAACGCGGTCCGCTCGCCCGGCATTGGTGGCGACCTGTGGATCATGGGTCTCTACATGGCCGGTATCGGCACGATCCTCGGTGCGGTCAACTTCATCACCACGATCATCTGCATGCGCGCACCCGGCATGACGATGTTCCGGATGCCGATCTTCGTCTGGAACACCCTCGTCACCTCGCTGCTCGTGCTGATCGCGTTCCCGATCCTCGGTGGCGCGCTGCTCATGCTCGAGGCCGATCGAATGCTCGGTGCCCAGGTCTTCGACGCCGCTCACGGCGGCGCGATCCTCTGGCAGCACCTCTTCTGGTTCTTCGGGCACCCCGAGGTCTACATCATCGCGCTGCCGTTCTTCGGCATCATCACCGAGATCCTGCCGGTGTTCAGTCGCAAGCCCGTCTTCGGGTACGTCGGCCTCGTCGGCGCGACGCTGGGCATCGCGATCCTCTCGGTCGCGGTCTGGGCCCACCACATGTTCGTCACGGGGGCGGTCGACCTGCCGTTCTTCGCCGGCATGACGTTCCTCATCGCCGTGCCGACCGGAGTGAAGTTCTTCAACTGGATAGGCACGATGTGGGGCGGGTCGGTCTCGTTCGACACGCCCATGCTGTGGAGCATCGGCTTCCTGACGACGTTCCTCTTCGGTGGTCTGACTGGTGTCATCCTGGCCTCGCCCCCGCTGGACTTCCACGTCTCCGACTCCTATTTCGTGGTGGCGCACTTCCACTACGTGGTCTTCGGCACCGTGGTGTTCGCAATGTTCGCCGGCTTCTACTTCTGGTGGCCGAAGTTCACCGGGCGGATGCTCGACGAGCGGCTCGGCAAGATCCACTTCTGGCTGCTGTTCATCGGCTTCCACACGACCTTCCTGGTGCAGCACTGGCTGGGCGTCGAGGGCATGCCGCGCCGCTACCCGGACTACCTGCCTGGTGACGGCTTCACGGTCCTCAACCAGGTCTCGACGGTCGGCGCGTTCCTGCTGGCGGCCTCGACGCTGCCGTTCCTGTGGAACGTCTACACCTCCCGCAACCGGCCCATGGTCGGCGTGGACGACCCGTGGGGCTGGGGCCGCTCGTTGGAGTGGGCGACCACCTCCCCGCCGCCGCGCCACAACTTCCACAGCCTCCCGCGCATCCGGTCGGAGTCCCCGGCCTTCGATCTCCACCACCCGGAGATCGCCGCGCTCGAGATGGTCGAGAACGACGCCCTCCAGGAGGAGGAGACGGTCGTGGACGCCCCTGACGTCAAGGGTCGCCGCGAGCACCTCGAGGAGCAACTCGGCACCTCCGTGGAGGAGGCCGCCGAGAAGGTCCACCCCGACGCCGACACTGACGCCGACAAGAAGGACGAGGACCGATGAAGGCCGAGACTTGGATCTTCCTCGCCTGCGCCATCTTCCTGGCGCTGGTGACGCCGGCGTACTGGCTGCTCACCGCCGACTGGGCGGGCTCCACCGCGCTGACCATGACCACACTGCTGACGCTGATGGTGGCGATCTACCTCGGCTCGCACGCCCGTCGCATGGAGCAGCCGCGTCCGGAGGACCGCAAGGACGCCGAGATCTCCGACGGGGCCGGTGAGCTGGGCTTCTACCCGCCGTACAGCTGGTGGCCGCTGTGGTGCGCGCTGTGCTTCTCCATCATTGTCCTCGGCATCGTCTTCGGCTGGTGGTTGTTCATCATCGGACTCGCGTTCGGTGCCGTTGCCCTGAGCGGGTGGCTCTTCGAGTACTACCGGGGTGAGCACGCGCACTGAGCGCAGCTCCTCCCACTACGAGGCCCCGGTCGTCCGCCTGGACGGCCGGGGCCCTGTCGTTGGCGGGGGACCGTCCGGCAGGAGCCGGCAGGGGTACGCCGGCCCGCGGCTGGGCTGCTTGTCGGCGTGGTGAGATGGCGGCGTGGACGATATTGCGCGCGGTCTCTTCTGGTCACCTGATGGCGCTCGCCGAAATTCCCCAGTGATGCTCATCGAAGTTCCCCACCCTGGGCGGTGGTCACTGTAGTGGTCGGGGTGTGCCGGTGGTGGCGTGGCGGAGGGTGTCGTTCTTGGCGTGGTGGTCGCGGAGGCGGTAGGACTCGCCGTCGAGGTTGAGCACGACGGAGCGGTGCAGGAGGCGGTCGAGCATGGCGGCGGCGACGGTGGTGTCGCCGAGGACCTCTCCCCAGGAGGCGACGCCGCGGTTGGTGGTCAAGATGATGCTGGTCTTGAGGTAGCGCTGGGAGACGACCTGGAACAGCGCGGAGGCTGCTTCGCCGGGCAGTGGGAGGTAGCCGAGTTCGTCGATGATGAGCAGGGTGGGGCCGGCGAAGAACCGCATGGTGGTCGACCAGCGGCCCTCGATCGCTGCGCGGTGGCAGCGGGCGGCGAGGTCGGCGGCGGTGGTGAAGTAGACGCGGTAGCCGGCCTCGGCCGCAGCCCTGCCGAGGCCGACGGCAAGGTGGGTCTTCCCGACACCTGGTGGGCCGATCATCAGCACGTTGGTGGCTGTCTCCAGGTAGCGGCAGGTCGCGAGCTCCTCGACGAGTTTGCGGTCGACACCGGAAGCGGCATCGAAGTCGAAGTCGGCCAACGTGGCTGGTGTTGGCAGCGAGGCGAACCGCAACCGGCCGGCGAGCTTGCGGGCCTCGGTGGCCTCGACCTCCCGGGCCAGCAGACGCTCCAAGGTGGCGGTGGTCGACCACTGCTCGGCTTCAGCTTGGGCCAGGACGCTGGGCAGGTGCTCAGCTGCTGCGGTGAGCTTCAACGCAGCGAGATGGCCGCGCAGCTGCTGATAGAGGCTGCTCTGCGGGCCCGTCATCGGCGCTGTCATCGGGACGGCCATCGGGTCGGTGGTGGTCATGTGAGGGTGTTCCTTCCTTGTGCTGCTCGGTCATAGGCACCGAGATCGATCACGACATCGCCGTCGTCACGGTCGTGGCTGTCGGGCTGGTTGCGGGCGCGTAGTTGTTCGGCGGCAGCGAGTGCTGCGGGGCCCGGTGGGATGCGTTCCTTCTTGCGGTGCGGTCGGGAGGTGTCGTGCCCGGCCAGGACGTGCTGCTCGAGGGCGATGACGTGACCGTGGTCGCGCACCATCACCCCGGCCCCGGCAGGGGCGAGCTCGTGGCGGGCGATGACGATCCCGCTGGCCGTGGCAATGTCGACATGCGGTTCGCCGAGCCGTTGGGAGACGGTGACCTGCGCGCGGGCCAGCTCGGGCGGCACAGAGTAGAAGTTGCCGCGCCAGGCGACCAACGCCTGAGCCGACACCGTCCGGTCTTCGGTGATCGTGGCCGGGAACGGCGTGGACGGCACCGGCGCCAAGGGCTCGCGTTGAGCGATCGTGAGCACGCTGGCCTTGCCCCCATGCCCGGCCGCCCGCAGCCGCGCATCGCCACGCAGTTCGCAGAACCGGTCCAGGGAGGCTTGGGCTTGTTCGACACTGACGTCATCGCTCAGGGTGCGCCACCAGCGTTGCGCCGCGGTGTGGTTGGACTTCTCCACCACGCCCTTGCGGTTCCCGCGTCGCGGTGGGCAGATCGCGACCTGGACGCCGTAGTGCTTGGCCACTGCGGCGAATGTCGCCGTCACGCGACCGGTCTCGGGGTGACAGACCGTGGCCATCCGATCGAAACGCCACTTGTGGGTCAGCCCGCCCAGCTTCCGGGTGGTCTTGTCGAGTCCGTCGACGAGCTGGGCCTGATCCTGCGCCGGCGCGAGGTGGCCGCGCCAGCGACCTGAATGAGCCAGCGCCCCCACGAGCAGGTGGGCGGTCTTGCCCCACCCCCACGACGCTGGCGGGTCGGGGAGTTCGACCCAGTCCCACTGGGTCTCCTCCCCGGCCGGGTGCTCGATCACCGCCGCCGGGCGGCCCTTCGTCGCTGAGCAGGGTTCGCAGTGCGGACGCAGGTTCCTGGTGCGGATCTGGCGGGTGAACGTCGGATACGACTGGGCATAGCCGAGCGCGACGACCTCGTCGAACAACGTCACCGCCCACAGGTGCGGATCCTCGGCCAGGCGTGCGCGGACGTAGTCGACGAACGGCTCGAACCTGTCCTCGCCAGCGGGCTTGCGCACCCCGGCGACGCGTTCGTTGTTCAGATAGGCGCGGATGGTCTTGCGGTCACGGCCCAGGTGCCGGGCGATCGCGGAGATCGTCCAACCCTGCCGCCGAAGCGCGTGCGCGTCGATGTCTTCCTCCCGTGTCAGCATGGGAAGCGAGGGCTCCTTCGTGAGATGGCGTGTGGTCAGAGACCGCCATCTTCGAAGGAGCCCCACCCGCTTCCGGTGGGTGCCACGGGGTGGGGAAATTCAGTGAGCAGAACTGGGGAGATTCACCTGAGCGCCATCACACCCGAGCCGCCGCCCGGTGCGGCGCAGGAGGACGTGCCGCCGACCCACGAGGTGGCGCCCGCCGTCATCCGCGTCATGTGGGACTACGGCGTGCGCGTCGGGCTGTGGGACGACGAGGGTCAGCTGCCGGAGGACCCGGCGTGGTTGCGGGACGTCCTCGGGCTGAGTGATGAGCTCGTTGCCGACCTCGAGCGCTGGGGTGCGCACATGAGCGCCATCGACGCGGCGCCCGACGAGCGCAGGGTCATCAGCGCGTGCGACGGGCTCAACACCCGCGGCCGTGAGCTCGCCGTACGCCTCCAGACGGAGCTGGGCGAGCAGTACCGCGTCGCCTACGTGCCCTGGTGACCGCCCGGCCCCTGGAGCAGCGGAGAATGGTCACTCCCGGCCGCCAGCGCGCCGACCCAGCGCCGGTTCGTGACCATTCTCGGGCGCACTCACCTGCGTGACCCGATACGCGTGTGGGGGAGGGCGGCGTGGGGAGGGCGGCGACGGAACGACGAAGGCCCGGGACCGCTTGGTCCCGGGCCTTCGTCGAGGTGCTGTGCGTCAGTGCTTGTCGCTGTGGCGCAGCTGCTCGTCGGTGGCGTCGTGGCGACCGTCGAACTGGTGGCCGTCGGCCGAGACCCCGATCTCGCCCTGTGCATCGAGCTCGTGGGCGGCGTGCTCGCGCGCCTCCTCGAGCTCCTCGCGGGTCGGCTTCTGGACGGCGTCGCCGTACCAGTAGGCCGAGATCCGCGCCCGGAATCGGTCCTTGCGGGCCGTGGGGGAGGCGACGCCGGTCTCGTTCTCGCCACTCTCCAGCTCGTAGACGCTGTCGCGCTCACGGGCGGTGAGGGTGTAGGCCTTGTGCTCGTCGATCGGCAGGTGCCGCTCCGAGTAGGCGCCGTCGGGCGAGCGCATGATGATGCCGGTCTCGTAGCCGTGGAGTAGCACCTCGTTGTCGTGACGCTGGAGGCTGATGCACCAGCGGCGGACGAGGATGAAGACCAGGACGGGGAGGACGAACACGGCCACGCGCAGGAAGTAGGTGATGTGGTTCAGGTTGAGCCCGAACACCACCGCCAGGATGTCGTTGCCGCCACCGGCCCACAGCAGGCCGTATAGCGTCACCATCGCCGCGAAGAAGCCGGTGCGGCTGGGGGCGTTGCGCGGACGCTGCAGGAGGTGGTGCTCCCGCTTGTCGCCGGTGATCCACTGCTCGATGAACGGGTAGCCGAGGAAGGCGACCAGCATGATCACCGGGAGGATCTGACCCGGGATCAGGACGTTCCAGCTGATCGTGAACCCGAAGATCTCGGTCTCCCAGCCCGGCATGATGCGCAGCGCCCCCTCGGCGAAGCCCATGTACCAGTCGGGTTGGGACCCGGCGGTGACTTCTGCGGGGTTGTACGGACCGTAGCCCCACACGCCGTTGATCTGGAGCAGGCCACCCATCACCGCGATGATGCCGAAGACGATGAAGAAGTAGCCGCCCGCCTTGGCCATGTAGACCGGGAGCATCGGGTAGCCGACCACGTTGTTGTTCGTACGGCCGGGGCCGGGCCACTGCGTGTGCTTGTGGTAGACGAGCAGCAGCATGTGCGCGGCGATCAGGGCCAGCAGCAGACCCGGGATCAGCAGCACGTGGGCGATGTAGAGCCGGGAGATGATGTCCTCGCCGGGGAACTCCCCGCCGAAGAGGAAGAACGACATGTAGGTGCCGACGACCGGCGTCGCCTTGATCAGACCGTCGGCGATCCGCAGACCGGTGCCGGACAGCAGGTCGTCAGGCAGCGAGTAGCCGGTGAAGCCGGCGAGGACGCCCAGGATCAGCAGCACGCCGCCGATGATCCAGTTCAGCTCACGCGGCTTGCGGAACGCACCGGTGAGGAAGACGCGCATCATGTGGATGAACATCGCGCCGATGAACAGGTGGGCGGCCCAGTGGTGCATCTGCCGCAGCAGCAGACCGCCGCGCACGTCGAACGAGATGTGCAGCGTCGAGGCGAAGGCCTCCGACATGTGCAGTCCGCGCAGGGCGTCGTACGAGCCGTCGTAGGTGACCTCGGCCATGCTCGGCTTGAACCACAGCGTCAGGAAGACGCCGGTCAGCAGCAGGACGACGAAGCTCCACAGCGCGATCTCGCCGAGCATGAAGGACCAGTGGTCCGGGAAGACCTTGCGCAGGTTCTTCTTGGCGGCGCGGCCGATGCCGAGGCGCTCGTCGGCCCAGCGCGCTGCGCCGGCGCCACGGGCACCCTTCTCGGGGGTCGCGGGGGAGGTGCCGTTGGTGGAGGCGCCCGCAGTGGTCGTGCTCATAGGTCAGCCACGCTCCCAGTAGCTCGGTCCGACGGGCTCGTCGAAGTCCTGCGTCGCGATCAGATAACCCTCGGAGTCCACCGCCAGCGGGAGCTGGGGGACTGCGCGAGCCGCGGGGCCGAAGATGACGCGACCGTTGTCGGCCAGGTCGAAGGTCGACTGGTGGCAGGGGCACAGCAGGTGGTGCGTCTGCTGCTCCCACAGGGCGATCGGGCACCCCACGTGGGTGCAGATCTTGGAGTAGCACAAGATGCCGTCGACGCCCCAGTTCTCCCGCCCGGGGGCCGGGGTGATCTCCGAGGGAGACATCCGGACGAGGATCACGGCTGCCTTGGTCTTGGCGATCAGCACGTCGTGGGCGCCCATGACCGGCTCGCCCTCGGCGTCCCGCTCGAAGAAGATGGCCGGCTCGGCGTTGACGAGCTGACCGATCTGGACCTCCTCGGGACGGATGGGCGTGCCGGAGATGTCGTTGACGACCCGCATGCCCTCCTCCCAGACGGTGTGCTCGAGGACGTCACCCGGCAGCGGACCGAGGTCGCGCAGCAGCACGACCAGCGGCACCGGGAAGATCGCCAGCGCACCGAGCAGGGTGTTGCGGATGAGGGGACGCCGGGCGATGCCGGAGTCCTCCAGACCCTGCTGCAGGGCGGAGATGGCCTCCTCGCGGTCCTCCTCGGTGGAGGCTGCGGTGTGGCGGTACTCGACGATCTCGACGTCGCTCATCAGCTTGCGGGCCCACTGGATGGCACCGATACCGATGCCGAGCAGGCTCAGGCCGAGGAACAGGCCGAGGAAGAAGTTCGAGGCACCGATCCCCATGAAGGTGTCGGGGTCCTCGCCGATGTCGAAGGTGAAGTACGCGACGCAGAACAACACCGCGGCGACCACCGAGATGCCGAACAGGGTCGCGACCTGGCGCTCGGCGCGCTTCTCGGCCTTCGGGTCGATGTCGGTCGGCCGGGGTTCGTGGGCCGGGAGACCCGGGTTGTCGATCGGCTCCGCCGGGATCGGCGCGTGCGGATCCATTGCGACGGCGTCCTCGTTGCCGGGGACCGCCGGGGACGACGGCTTGCTCACGCTTCCACCTTGCCCTTCTTCGAGCGCGTCGAGTGGGAGGCGATCCAGATCGCAAACCCGACGCAGCTGCCGATGCCGACCAACCAGGCGAACATGCCGTCACTGACCGGTCCGAGGCTGCCCATGCCGAAGCCGCCGACCGAACCCTGCGGGCTCTCCTCGACGTACTTGAGGAACGCGATGATGTCGCGCTTCTCCTCGGGCTTGAGGACCTCGTCGGAGAAGACCGGCATCTGCTGCGGGCCGGTCAGCATGGCCCCGTAGATGTGCCGCTCCTCGACGCCGGTGAGCGCGGGGGCGTAGCGGCCGCCCGGCAGCGCACCGCCCGCACCGGTGAAGTTGTGGCACGCGGTGCAGTTCGTGCGGAAGAACTCCGCGCCGCGGCGTACCTGCTCCTGGGTGCGGTCGGAGACGTCGGTATAGCGCTCGTCGGGGATCGCCGGGCCGGGGCCCAGGCTGGCGATGTACGCCGACAGGGCGCGGGTCTCCTCCTCGCTGTAGACCGGCGCCTTGCGCGGGGCCTGCGAGGTGGGGTTGGCCATCGGCATGCGCCCGGTGCCGACCTGGAAGTCGACCGAGGCGGCGCCGACGCCGACGAGGGAGGGGCCGTACTGGTTGCCGCTCTTGGTCGGGATGCCCTCGGCGTTCTTGCCGTGGCACGACGAGCAGCCGACCAGGAAGAGCTGGCGGCCCTCGGCGACCAGCGCGGCGTCATCGCTGAGGTCGTCGGACGCGCCTGCGGAGCCGGCCACGAGCGCAGCGGCACCGCCGGTGACCGTGAGACCGAGCAGCATCACCACGACGCCGGCGAACCGGCTGCGCCGACGTGCGGACACGCGGTGGGTGGTGCGCTGAAGGAGTCCGCGGGGAGATCGCGGGGTGAGACGTCGCACGAGCTTCTTCCTTGTCCTGGCTCTCGAGCCTGCTCTGGCGGTCGGGTGGGGACCGGTCCCGGAACTAGCGGGGGGCGGTTACTGGATGAGGTAGATCGCGGCGAACAGCGCGATCCAGACCACGTCAACGAAGTGCCAGTAGTAGGACACGACGATGGCGCTGACGGCTTGCTCGTGGGTGAACTTGCGGGTCATGTAGGTGCGCCCGAGGACGAACAGGAAGGCGAGCAGACCACCGATGACGTGGATGCCGTGGAACCCGGTCGTCAGGTAGAAGACCGAGCCGTAGGCGGTCGAGGAGATCGTCACCCCGTGGTGGACGAGCTCGACGTACTCCAGGGCCTGGCCGCCGATGAAGATCGAGCCCATGACGTAGGTGAGGATGAACCACTCGCGCAGACCCCAGCCCTTGACCTGCCACAGGGAGCCGGAGCGCTTCACCTGGCCGCGCTCGGCAGCGAAGACGCCGAACTGGCAGGCGAAGGAGGACAACACCAGGATGGTGGTGTTGGCGGTCGCGAAGGGCACGTTGAGCAGGTCGGTCTGCTGGGACCAGAGCTCCGGGCTCACGCTTCGGATGGAGAAGTACGCGGCGAACAGTGCCGCGAAGAACATCAGCTCCGAGGAGAGCCACACAATCGTCCCGACGCTGACCATCGAGGGTCGGTCGTGTTGCCCGTGCAGACGGGAGGCTGGGATCGCAGTTGCTGTCGCCACGGGCGCCATTATGTCTCGTGGTTCCGCATGTGGCACCCCGGCCCCCGTCAATGGCGCGTCGGGCCCCCGAAACGCCGCGACAAACGCCGATGGCGGTGCCGGAACAGGGCCGTCACGATGGTGCGTACGACGCCCGCCGCGCCCGGGATCCGAGCCAGGGGGGAACGCGCGGTCGCGGTCAGTCGATCGGTCACCACACACCCGCCGGCGGGGGCATCGGTGCACACCTGGCGAGGGGTGACGGAGCGCTCGTGCTCCCAGCCCGACAGCAGCAGCATCCGGGACCGCTCGTGGAAGGAGCGGCCCTCGACGTACCCGACCAGGCGCATGTCGTCGTAGTCGACGGGCAGGACGCCGAGCAGGAACAGCCAGGCCTTGCCGAGCGGGCGGTCGAGCAGGGCGGGGGCGTCCTGGAGGGTCCTGCCGCGCAGACCCGGCGGCATCGTCATCCGGACCCACGGCCGCAGCTCGTCCTGGATGCCCTCGGGCGTGGTGACGCGGGCCCAGACCGCCGGCGCCGAAGCGGTGAGGGTGGTCGCCAACTCGACGACGACGGGCCAGCGTGGCGAGCGGGCGGAGTGGCCCGGGGAGGGAGGGGTGCTCACGCGTCCAGCCTGGCAGAGTCCGGCGGTGCGCGGGGGGTACCATCGCGGCGTGAGCCAGCCCGCATCCTCGCCCGCGCGCCCGCTGAAGGTCCTCGTCTACAGCGACGACAGCAACATCCGTCGCCAGGTGATCCTCGCGCTGGGCAAGCGCCCGCATTCCGACCTGCCCGAGTTCACGTACGTCGAGGTCGCCACCGAGCCGGTGGTCGTCCAGCAGTTCGACGCCGGGCAGATCGACCTGGCGATCCTCGACGGCGAGGCCGTGCCCGCCGGTGGCATGGGCATCGCCAAGCAGATGAAGGACGAGATCTTCGCCTGCCCGCCGATCCTCGTGCTCGCCGGTCGTCCCCAGGACGCCTGGCTCGCCACGTGGTCGCGCGCCGAGGCGGTCGTGCTGCACCCGATCGACCCGATCCAGCTGGCCGAGAGCGTCGTCGACCTGATGCGGTCGCGCGTCCCGGCTTGATGAGCGAGCCGCTCGAGCTGACCTGGCCCGACCTCCTGACGGCGCTCGTGCAGCGCCGCGACCTCAGCACCGACGAGACCGCCTGGGCGATGAGCCAGATCGTCTCCGGCGAGGCCACGCCGACGCAGGTCGCGGGCTTCGCGGTCGGCCTGCGGGCGAAGGGCGAGACCGTGGCCGAGGTCACCGGACTGGTCGCAGCGATGTTCGAGCACGCACGGGTGATCGACGTGCCGGGCCGGGCGCTCGATGTCGTCGGGACCGGGGGAGATCGCTCGATGTCGGTCAACATCTCCACGATGGCGGCGATCGTCGCGGCCGGCGCCGGGGTGACGGTCGTCAAGCACGGCAACCGGTCGGCGTCGTCGAAGGCCGGCACCGCCGACGTGCTCGAGCAGCTCGGCATCCGCCTCGACCTGCCACTCGACCGCGTTGAGGAGCTCGCCACCGAGGTCGGCATCACGTTCTGCTTCGCCGCGGCCTTCCACCCGGGCCTGCGGCACACGGCGGTCCCGCGGCGCGAGCTCGGCATCGCCACCACCTTCAACTTCCTCGGCCCGCTGGCGAACCCGGCCCAGCCGGCCACCCAGGCGATCGGGTGCGCCGACCTGACGATGGCGCCGGTCATGGCGGGGGTGTTCGCCGACCGTGGCGTCGACGCGTGGGTGTTCCGCGGCGACGACGGGCTCGACGAGCTCACCACCACCACGACCTCGCAGGTGTGGGCGGTGGGTGACGGCGGCGTCGAGCATTTCGTGCTCGACCCGCGCGCGCTCGGGCTCGAGCCGGCCACGGCCGACGACCTGCGCGGCCAGGACGCGGTCTACAACGCGTCCGTGGTGCGCGACCTGCTCGCCGGCAAGCGCGGCAAGGTCCGCGACGCGGTCGTGCTCAACGCCGGCGCGGCTCTCGCGATCCACGCGGCCGAAGCTGGTGATCCCATGGCCCGGGTCGCCGCTGGCATGCGTCGGGCGGAGGAGTCGTTGGACTCCGGCGCCGCCGCTGCCGTGCTCGAGCGGTGGGTCGAGGCCTCGGGGACTGAGTCCCGCAGCGGCGTCGGTCGCGCTCAGTCCAGCCCGAGGGAGAACGCCGACTCCAGGTCGTGGCGGGAGTAGGCGCGGAAGGCGATGTGGGTCTCGGTCGAGAGGATGCCCGGGACCTTGTTGAGCCGGTCGGCGACGACCGCCGCGACCTGATCGTGCTCGCGCACGCGGATCAGCGCGATCAGATCGATCTGGCCGGTCACCGAGTAGACCTCGCTGACCCCGTCGAGCTCCGCGATCGCCTCGGCGACCTCGGGGATCCGGGCGACGTCGGCCTTCACGAACACGATGGCGGTGATCATGGGTTTCTCCTATGTCAAGCGGCTGTGGCGAGTCCAGCCGCCACGTCGCTCGAGGGGTTGTTCTTCAGGGTCTGGAAGACGACTCGGGCGAGTCGTCTCTTGAGGCAACGCAGTGCCTCGGTCTTGGAGTCTCCGGCGGCCAGCCGCTTGTCGTAGTAGGCGCGGCCGAGGCCACCGAGACGTATCTGGGTGACGGCGATGCGGTGGAGTGCCGCGTTGAGCTGTCGGTTGCCGGACTTGTTGTGGCGGACCCTGCCTCTGGTGCGTCCGGACCAGACAGGGATCGGGGCGACACCGGCGTGCATGGCGTACTTGGCGTCGCTGGCGAACCGGTCGATCCCGGCGGTCTCCCCGAGGATCTTGGCCGCGGTCAGCGCTGCACAGCCGGGCAGTTGGACCAGTTCGGGCGCCCGGGTCTTCACCAAGGCTGTGATCTCGCGTTCCAGGTCATCGATGACCGGGGTGACCCGGTCGATGTCGGCGAGAATGTCGCGGGCCAGCCGGGCGTCGATCCCCGCCTGGCCAGCCAGCCATGCGGCCAACTGCCGACGGGTCTTGGCCCGCTTCAGCGCCTTCGACGCAGGATTGCCGGGGGCGATGCGGTGCAGGTGCCAACGCAGCCGGTTCATCATCCGGGTCCGCTCACCGACCAGGTCCTCACGCCGATCCACCAGCAGCTTCAGCTCCCGCGACTCCTCGTCGTGGCTGGCGATCGGCAGGTCGGGCTCGCGCAGTGCGGCACGGGCGACCGCGAGCGCGTCGATCGGGTCCGACTTACCCCGGGTGCGGGCGGTGCGGCGCTGCTCGGCCATCAACTTCGCAGGCACCCGCACCACCTGCTCGCCGGCCTCCAACAAATCCAGCTCGAGTCGTGCCGAGAGGTGACGGCAGTCCTCGATCGCCCACGTCAACTCGTTCCCGAACCGCTCCCGGGCCCAGCAGATCGCCTTGTCGTGCCCTTTGCTCACGGCCTTGACGGTGAGCTCCCCGACCTTGCGGCCGCCCTCGTCGACCGCGACGAACGTGTGCGTCCGCTTGTGCACATCCGAACCAACAACAACCATGGTGGTTGCCTCCTTCTCACTGCGAGTGACAGGACGGTTGGGCCGGTCGGCGGACACATCTCAGTGGGGGCGATGCCACGCTCCTATCAAGTCACGCCGGCCGGCTCCTTCACACCCGGTGCCGGCAAAACCCATGCACGCCAGACACGACGTCGGCAGGCAACCTATGAGCCAGACACCGGATGCTCAGGATCCAACCAGCCGCAGGTAGCGGCGGCCATCACCCTGACACTGACCTCAACCTAGCGCGCAGGCTGGTGCACCGGCGCGAGGCTGCGGCGCTCGTCGAACGGCACGACCGACCGCTTCGAGGCGTCCACCGCGTCGTGCTGGGCGAGGTGGCGGGCGGCGCCGTCGAGCGGCCAGGTCCAGGCGCCGTCGAGGTGGACCAGGCGTACGCCGTCGGACTCCAGCCAGCGGGCGATCAGCGCGGTCTCCTCGGCGGTGGCCGCGGGCAGCGGGCCCGGCCCGGGCAGCACGGTCTCGGCGCTGGCCTGCAGTCCCTGCACCCAGTCGCCGGCGTGCGCACCGGCGGGGATGACCCCAGCGGCGGCGAGCCGGCCATGGCGGACGACGTGGACACCCCAGCGTCCGTCGCGCTCGCGGCGCGCGGCGACCAGCTCGGGGCACGCAGCGACCGCACGCAGTCGTTGGTAGCGCGCCACCGAGCGCACCACGGTCGCCAGTCGGTCGCGCTGCAGGGCCGCCTCCTCGTAGCGCTCGTCGGCCGCAAGCGCGCTCATGCGGGTCGTCAGGGTCGCGACCACGGGGTCGATGGACCCGGTCACGCACGTGCGCAGCTCGGTTACCAGCGCGGCGTAGGCATCGGCGTCGGCGGAGGAGTCGCAGGGGGAGAGGCAGCGGCCCATCTCGGCGAGCGCGCAGGCGCTGCCGCGACCGACGGCAGGGAGCCGGCCGCTGCACTGACGGATCGGGAAGGTCTCGTGGAGTGCGGTGCGCACCGTCTCCGCCGTACGCCGTGAGCGGAACGGTCCGAGGTAGGTGGCGTCGTCGTCGCGCACCGCGCGCACCAGGGAGAGCCGCGGCCAGGGCTCCTGGGTGACCTTGAGCCAGTGGACGCGGTGCGGACGGCGCGAGCGGCGGTTGTAGCGCGGGGTGTGCTCGGCGATCAGCCGCAGCTCCCGGATCTCGGCCTCGAGCGCGGTGGTGCATGTCACGTAGTCGACGCGCTCGGCCAGGCCCACCATCTCGCCCATCCGGGAGCGGGTCTCGGAGGCGGTGAAGTAGGAGCGCACGCGGGTGCGGAGGTCGCCGGAGGTGCCGACGTACAACACCTCCTCCTTGGGTCCCCGGAAGAGGTAGACGCCAGGGGCATGGGGGAGCGCCTCGGCCAGGTGGCGCTTGCGGCGCTGGGCGGTGCTGACCCGGGTCGAGAAGGACTGCAGCTCCTCGAGCGTGTGGACGCCGAGCCCGCCGAGGCGACCGATCAGCCCGTGGAGGACGTCCACGGTCGCGCGCGCGTCGGTCAGGGCACGGTGGTCAGGTGTCGTCGCCGACCCGAAGACCCGCGCGAGGGAGGACAGCTTGCAGTTGGGCGCGTCGTCGCGGGTGATGACACGGCGCGCGAGCAGCGCGGTGTCGACCACCTCGAACCGCGGCCACGCGTAGGCGTGCTGCTCGGCGAAGTGCCGCAGGAACCCGACGTCGAACGGCGCGTTGTGGGCCACGAGCACACACCCGCGCGCGAAGTCGAGGAAGTCGGGCAGGACCGCCTCGATCGAGGGCGCTCGCGCCACCATCGAGTCGGTGATGCCGGTGAGCACGGCGATGAACGGCGGAATCGCGGTGTGGGGGTTGACCAGGGTCTGGAACTCGCCGAGCACCTCGCCGCCTCGGACCTTCACCGCGCCGATCTCGGTGATCATCGACCCGCCCGCGGCCGATCCGCCGGTCGTCTCCAGGTCGACCACGCAGAAGGTCAGGTCGCGCAGCGGGCGCCCGAGCTCGTCGAAGCCCCGCTGGGTCTCCCAGCGTGTGGCGCGGACGTCCTCCCCGGTGGTTGCTGACATGGCGCAGACCGTAGGACGCGGCACCGACAGTCGGGCGGCGGCGCGCGCGTGACCCGCTAGATCGCGTCAAGCCCGGGTCGGATCTGCGGGGTGCCCACTACGCTGGAGGGCGGCGAAGACCTGGGGAGGTGAGCGCATGGAGGCCTCGGTCCCGAGTCCCGGCGAGGTAGCAGTGCTCACCGACGCCGTGCGTGCCCGCGCCGCGACGATCGCCGCGGAGGCGCTGGGCGACATGCCGGCCGCCCACGTGCCGGTCGCGCTGCGACGGGTGGCAGTCTTCGCGCCCTCGCGACGGGCCAAGCTGGCCGGGCTGCAGGTGCTCACCGTCGCGGCGAGCGACGAGGAGTTCCGCGAACGGCTCGCTGTGCAGGTGCGCGCGAGCCATCCCGACGAGCTCAACCTGCTGGAGAAGCCGCTGGCGGCCGGCGAGCCGGTCGACCTCACGGCGGTCGCTCCGGCGGACGCCGCCGCGCTCCTGTGGCTGGTGCGCCCGGAGGGTTGGCAGGACGCCATGGCACGTGCGCTGACGGCGCTGGGGGAGCAGCAGCAGGAGCTCGTGGTCACGCGCGCGGAGACCGAGGCTCAGCGCCTGCAGGCGCGGTGGGACGAGTCGGTCGCGGAGCTGCGCACAGCCCGCGAGGAGCATCGCGCCCGCACCGGAGAGCTGAAGCAGGAGAACGCCGACCTGCGCCGCAAGCTGGGAGAGGTGCGGCAGCGCGTTCGCCAGGCCGAGGAGGCCGCGACGTCGTACGCGCAGCAGGTCGAGACGGTCCGGGCCGAGGCGGCGGCAGGCGCTGCGGACGCAGCGGCGGAGATCCGCCGGCTGCGGGCGCGCGTCGCCGAGCTGGAGCAGGCGGTGGCCGCGTCGCGGCGTACCGAGCGGACGGAACGCCAGACCGAGTCCGCCCGGGCCCGGCTGCTGCTCGACTCCCTGATCGACGCCGCGCAGGGCCTGCGTCGCGAGCTCGCGCTGCCGGCCGTCGAGGCGACGCCCGGTGAGCGCTGGGAGGCCGAGGTCGTCGGCAGCGTGGATGAAGGGCGTACGACGGGGGTCAGCGCGGTCGAGCAGCCCGGGGACCTCGCGGCCCTGCTCGCGCTGCCGCGGGTGCGCCTCATCGTGGACGGCTACAACGTCTCGAAGACCGCGTGGCCGGTGCAGCCGCTGGCCGCGCAGCGCGACCTCCTGCTGTCCGGCATGGCCGGCGTGGTCGCGCGTCACGGTGCCGAGACCACGGTGGTCTTCGACGCCGCGGACTCGACCTCGCGGCCGACGTTGAACCCGCCCCGCGGGGTGCGCGTGCTGTTCAGCCCCGTGGGGGTGATCGCCGACGATGTCATCCGCGACCTCGTGGCCGTCGAGCCGCCCGGACGGGCCGTCCTCGTGGTCACCTCCGACCTCGCGCTGGCTGCCGACGTCCGCCGCTCGGGGGCGCGGGTCGTGGAGGCCGCCGCGCTGGTCGGGCTGCTCGCCCGAGGCTGAGTGCGGGCTGACTGCGGGCTGACTGGGGCTGACTGGGGCTGACTGTCGGTGCCACCTGCCAGGGTCTGGGACGTCAGCTCGACCGACTTCCCCCGACGCCCCCTGGAGGTGGCGATGAACGTGCGCATCGACTGTGACAGCTGTCTGGTCCGTGGACCGGCCTGCTCGGACTGCGTGGTGAGCGTGCTGCTCGGACCACCCCCGGCCGTGGGCTTCGACGACGACGAGCGCGCGGCGCTCGACGTGCTCGCCGGGTCGGGGCTGGTGCCGCCGCTGCGGCTGGTCACGGCGGTGGCGGGACCGGAGAGCGAGAGCGCCTGACCGGCGATGCTGGGACCAGTGGGGCTGATGGTGCAGATGTGACCAGAGGGACGCGATTTTTGCCCACTGACCGGGAGGGGCGCGTTTGCCGGGGGTGGGGGCCCGGCTTAGGGTAGGGCGCGGTTCACGAACCTTTCACGCTCCTGTTGTGCCACTTCCCCGGGCCCTCTGGTGCGTGCCCCCTGTTGCACCCCCCGAAACGTACGGAGATCCCCCCGACGTGTCCCCCGCACGGAAGCGCACGCGCGCGGCTGCTGTGATCGGTGGTGTCGCCATGACGGTGACGCTCGCCCTGGTCAACCCCCTGCCCGGCTTCGCCGAGCCCGACGTCGACGACGTCCGGGTCAAGGTCGAGACGCTCTACAAGCAGGCGTCGGAGGCCTCCGAGCGCTACAACGACGCCCGGGTCGCACGGACCAGCGCCCAGAAGCGGCTGCGCAGCCTGCGCGCCGACCTCGCGCGCCAGCAGGAGAAGGTCGACGGCCTGCGCGACGCGGTCGCCTCGTCCCTCGTGCGCGACTTCCAGGGCCAGGCGCTCTCCACCACCTCGCGGATGGTGCTCTCCGAGGACCCCGACGCGTTCCTCGAGGACCTTTCGGCCGTCTCGACCTTCAACGACCAGCGCAGCCAGATGATGGCCGAGTTCACGGTGCAGCTGCGCCAGCTCGACGTACGCCGCAAGGCCACGGAGGGCGAGCTCGCAGCGCTGAAGAAGCTGGAGAAGACGCTCGCGGCGGAGAAGGCTGCGGTCGACGAGAAGGCGGCCGAGGCCGAGGACCTGCTCGACACCCTCGAGGCCCGCGCCGCAGCGCTCACGATCGGACCGGCGAGCCGTTCCGCGGAGCGCGCCCCGATCACGATCAAGGACGTCCCGGTCTCGGGTCGCGCCAAGGCCGCGGTCCAGTTCGCGCTCGCGCAGGTCGGCAAGTCCTACGTCTACGGCGCTGCCGGCCCGAGCTCCTTCGACTGCTCCGGGCTGACGATGTCAGCCTGGGCTGCCGCGGGAGTCGCCCTTCCGCACTCCTCGAGCGCGCAGATGGGCGCGACGACGCCGATCTCCACCTCGCAGTTGCAGCCGGGCGACTTGGTCTTCTACTACAGCCCCGTCAGCCACGTCGCCATCTACATCGGCAACGGTCAGATCGTCGACGCGGCGAACCCCTCCACCGGCGTACGGATCGCGGGGGTCTCCTCCATGCCGATCGCCGGCGCCGGACGGCCGGGCTGACCCAGCCCGCGGTCGCCGATGACGTCGGACCCTGAGCTGCGCACGGCGCGGCTGCGTCGCGCTGCCATCGCGATCGCCGTGGTGCTCGCGCTCGTCGCCGTCCCGGTGGTGGTGTGGCGGCTCAGCGGCGACGACCCCGTCGTCGACCCCGCCACCCCCGCGTCACTCTCGACGGCGGCCACCGGCGGGCCGGACAAGACCGCGACGCGTTCGGCGCAGGGCACGGCGGTCGTGCAGGCGCTCGTCTCTGCGATCGGCACCGAGGGTGCCGACATCGACCGGCTCGCCGCGCCCGGTGACAACCGCGCCCGCGACCAGCTGCGGGGGATCGCCGAGGCCAGTCGCGCGCTGGGCATCCAAGGATGGAACGGCCGGTTCGTCACCGACGATCCGTCCCTCCGCACGCACGACGCCCGGACCTGGGTCGGGCACGCGGAGTTCTCCGCGGAGGTGCCGGGACGCGGGCCACTGCGCTTCGAGACCGCGCTGCGGATCGTCGAGACCGCCGACGGGCCGCGCTTCGCAGGCAGCGGTGCGACGGCCGTCGAGGGCGAGAAGGTCGGCGCCGCGCCCGCGTGGTGGAACGAACCGCTGCGGGTGCGCCGGGAAGGTCGGGTCACCGTCCTCGCTCCCGCGGCGGCTGCCGCGAAGAACCTCGTCGCGCAGAGCAAGCGTGCGCTCCGCCAGGTCGATGCGGTGCTGCCGGGGTGGAAGGGCCGACTCGTCGTCGAGCTGCCCGTCAACCAAGCCACGACCGAGAACGCGCTCGACGCGGCGCCGGGCAGCTACGCCGGCATCGCCGCCGTGACCACGCGGCCCGTCGGCGTGCAGGCGGAGTCCGAGGCGGCGTACGTCCTGCTCAACCCGCCGGTCTGGGGCGGACTCGGCCCGCGTGCCGCACAGGTCGTGCTCACGCATGAGGCCGTGCACGTGGCGCGAGGTGCGACGCGGACGCCGGCGCCGCTGTGGGTCGTCGAGGGGGTCGCCGACTACGTCGCGCTGCGTGACGGTGGGGTGCCCGCCCGGCGGTCTGCCGCCCGCTTCCTCGACAAGGTCCGCGACCAGGGCCTGCCGCGTCGGCTTCCGACGGAGGAGGACTTCGACGCCCGCCGCCAGGGGCTGGGTGCGACGTACGAGTCGGCCTGGCTCGCCTGCCGGCTGATCGCGCAGACCTACGGCGAGCGACGCCTGCTGCGCTTCGCCGACGCCCTCGACGACGGGATGTCGCTGGAGCGGGCGTTCCGCTCGGAGCTGCGCACGACCAAGCGGGCGTTCGTCCAGGACTGGCGAGCCCACCTGGCCCGGCTCGCAGGGATCGAACGAGGCCGTGTCTCCTGAGGACCGCTCCGCCCGGCGGATCGCCTGGGTGGTCACCGCGGTCGGGGGCCTCGCCTTCATCGTCGCGGCCTGGTGGTGGGTGCCGTGGGGCTGGGTGCCCGGCGTGCGCGTCGAGGCGGCTGACCCATCGGCGCTGTTCACCGCCGAGCAGGTCGCCCGCGCCGAGGAGTACGCCGGCGTGCGCCGCGTCCTCGGCTGGGTGGCGACTGCAGTGTCGCTGGCGGTCGCCGGCTGGCTCGCGCTGTCGCGGCGGGGGCAGTCGTTGGCGCGGCGCGGTGGGGGACCGTGGCCGGTGCGCGTGGTGCTGGGTACGGCGATCGTGCTGGCCATCGGCCGCCTCGTCGTGCTGCCGGTCTCCGCGGTGATCAGGCAGCGCAACCTCGACTACGGGCTCAGCACCCAGAGCTGGGGTGGGTGGGCGACGGACGTCGCGCGGGGGTACGGCGTCGACCTCGTCGCAACCACGCTGGCACTGCTCGCGCTCGTCGGGCTGGCGCGGGCGTTCCGTCGGCTGTGGCCGTTGCTGGTCGCGCTCGGGGCCGGTGTGCTCGTGCTGATCGGGTCGTTCCTCTATCCCGTGCTGATCGAGCCGGTCTTCAACGACTTCTCCACGATGCCCGACTCCCCGTTGCGCGCCTCGATCCTCGAGATCGCCGATCGCGAGGGTGTCGAGATCGACGACGTGCTGGTCGCGGACGCCTCGCGTCGCACGACCACGCTCAACGCCTACGTGTCCGGGTTCGGCGACACCCGGCGGGTGGTCGTCTATGACACGCTCCTCGACGGGCTCACCGAGGAGCAGGCCGAGGTGGTCATCGCGCACGAGCTCGCCCATGCGCTGCACGACGACGTGCTGCTCGGCACCTCGCTCGGGGCGCTCGGCGCGCTGGCGGCGAGTGGTCTGCTGGCGGCGGTGCTGCTGGCGCCGGGGGTACGGCGGCGGGCGCGGGTCGAGGGACCCGGGGACCCGGCCGTCGTGGCGTTGGTGCTGTTCGCGTTCGCGGTCGGGTCGTTCGCGGCGAGCCCGGTCGAGAACGGCATCAGCCGCGCGATCGAGGCTCGCGCCGACGTGACGTCGCTCGAGGTGACGGGGGCGACGGATGCGTTCGTGGCGATGCAGCACGAGCTCTCGACGAGGTCGTTGGCCGACCCGGAGCCGCCCGCCTGGAGCCGCTGGGCGTTCTCCAGCCACCCGACGGCGCTGCAGCGGATCGGGCTGCTCGAGGCGCTGGGGCTAGCGTGGGAGTTCGACCCGGCGACCGACGGGTCGGCGGCGTCTCAGAAGGAGTGAAGAGCGTGGGTCGAGTGCTGGTCGTGACCAACGACTTCCCGACCCGCCGCGGCGGCATCGAGACCTTCGTCCTGCAGCTGTGCCTGCAGATGGACCCCTCCGAGGTCGTGGTCTACACCGCGTCGATGCCGGGCGACCGGGAGTACGACGCGACCCTGCCCTTCCCGGTGCACCGCGACCCCACCAGCACGTTGCTGCCGACGCCGGCGGTCGCGCGACGGGTGAAGCGCGTGCTGCGGGAGGAGGGCTGCGACCGGGTCGTCTTCGGAGCGGCCGCGCCGCTCGGACTGCTCGGGGGAGCGCTGCGCAAGGCGGGCGCGGAGCGGATCGTCGCGATCACCCACGGGCACGAGGTGTGGTGGGCGCGGGTGCCGGGCGCGCGGCAGCTGCTGCGCCGCATCGGCGATCACGTCGACGTGATGACCTATGTCAGCGAGTGGTGCCGCGACCGCATCGCACCCGCGCTCTCACCAGCGGCGCGTGGGCGGATGGCACAGCTCTCGCCCGGGGTCGACCTCGACGCCTTCCAGCCGAACTGCGGCGGCCGCGAGATCCGCGAGCAGCTCGGGCTCGCACCCGACGTGCCCGTCCTTGTGTGCACCGCCCGGATGGTCCGCCGCAAGGGCCAGGACATGCTCATCCGTGCCTGGCCGCAGATCCGTGCCCAGGTCCCGGGAGCCGTCCTGCTGTTGGTCGGGGACGGTCCCGACCGCAACCGACTCGAGCGGCTGGCGTGGGAGTACGGCGTACGGGATGCGGTGGTGTTTGCCGGCTCCGTGCCGAGCGACCAGATGCCGGCCTGGACCGACGCGGGCGACGCCTTCGCGATGCCGTGTCGCACGCGGTTGTTCGGGCTCGAACCCGAGGCGTTCGGGATCGTGTTCCTCGAGGCGGCCGCCTGTGGGCTGCCGGTTGTCGGAGGTGACTCCGGCGGCGCGCCCGAGGCGATTCGGGCTGCCGGGGGTGTGGTGGTGGAGGGACGGTCGGTGGGTGCGGTTCGCCGTGCTGTCATCGACGCGCTGCACGGACGACGCGGTCGCGATGCTGCTGGCGAAGCAATTGCCCCGGAGACGACGCCGCCCCCCGCCCAAGATCTCTCCTGGACGAGGGTCGGCGTTATTGCGCAGCTGTTCCTAGCTCACACGAAGCGTGGAGTCTCCGGGTGTTCCGCCAGCAAGACGTGACTCAGGGCGTCTTGTCGCAGCCGCCGGTCCCCGCCGCGCCCTTGCCGCCAGCCACCTTGTTGCAGGTGTCGTCGAAAATCCCAGTGATGAAGTCCCCGAGGAAGAACACGGTGGCGACGATGACTGCAGCGATGCCCGCGATAAGGAGACCGTACTCGACGGCGGAGGCGCCGCGCTCGTCGTCCTTGCGAGCGCCGAAGGTGGAGATGAAGAAGGCTTCGATGAAGTTCAGCATGATCAGGGGTCCTCTCCCGGAGGTGTGGATGGCCGCCGACCTCCCGCGGCCGACACTTCACAATTCGGCGGATGACCTCCCGACCTGACCGGCGATCGCACGAAAGGCGCGTAGTCCATTCGGGCTATGCGCGGACGCCGATCGGTTGAGCGGCGTTGGTCGAGTGCCGGCGAGGGGCTACCCGAGCCGGTGTATCGAGACCGCGCGGGGTGGGTGGGGCGTGGTCTCGATACACCCCTCACTTCGCTCGGGGCACTCGACGAGCCCGGGGGGCTCGGATCTCGATACACCGGTCTCGGCTATCGCCTCGACCGGCACTCGATCAGCCAGGGGGGTCTCGGCTATCGCCTCAACCGGCACTCGATCAACGAGTCACTGCTGGAGCTCGGTCAGCATCCCCATGCGCATGGCAGTGACGAGGGCCTGGGCGCGGTTGGCGGCGCCGAGCTTGTCGTAGATCTTCGCGATGTGGGTCTTTGCCGTGGACTCGCTGATGAAGAGCTTGGTGGCGATGGCGGTGGTGTTGAGACCCTCGGCGAGCAGGTCGAGGACCTGGCGCTCGCGGTCCGACAGCTGCGGGGTGGGGGAGTTCATCCGGCGGATCATGGCGTCAGGGAGGCCGGCACAGGTGAACGAGGCGGGCGAGACTGCGGCGTGCCGAGCGGCGGAGACGACGTCGTGGGCGGGGGCGTCCTTGCCGACGAAGGCGGAGGCGCCGGCGTCGAGGGCGGCGAAGATCTGCTCGTCGCCGGAATACATGGTGAGGACGACCAGCCCGAGGTCCTTCCGCTTCCCGCGCAGCTCGCGGACGATGTCGAGGCCGCTTCCGTCGGGCAGGCGCAGGTCGGTGACGACCACGTCTGGCTTCGTGTCCTCGACCGCGCGCAGACCACCCTGCACGGTGCCGGCCTGGGCCACCACGGTGAGCCCGTCCGCCCGCTCGAAGGACCGGGCCAGACCCTGGCGGATCAGTTCGTGGTCATCGATGAGCACAACCTTCGTCGTCAAGAGACCTCCTCGTGCTCGGGGCGGAGAACCGTGACCGATCCGGCCGCTTGCGGCTGACTGTAGGGGTGGTCGTGCGATGCGTCGAGGCGGACACTCAACGTCGTACCCCGCATCTGGCCTCCGTCGCTGAGCTCGAGGTCGGCGCCGATGCGTGCGGCGCGCTCCTGCATGATCCGCAGGCCGTGGGAGTCGGCACGTCCCTCGCCGAGCCCGTGGCCGTCGTCGCGGACGACGATCTCGGCGTACGGCGGGTAGACCGTGCACCGCACCCAGAGGTTGTGACCGCCGGAGTGCTTGCGGGCGTTGTTCATCGCCTCCTGCGCGATGCGCAGCAGCTCCTGCTCCACGTCGGGGCGAAGGCGATGCGGCGCCTCGTCGAGGGTCAGGTGCACGGTGAGGTCCGAGCGCGAGCCGATCTGGCGGGCGAAGGCCGACAGCGCGGAGCCCAACCCCTCGGTCGACTCCACCCGGTTGCGCAGGTCGAAGACCGAGAGCCGCAGCTCTGCCACGACCCGGGTCAGCTCACCGCGCAGCTCGCGGATCCGTTCGATGCGCTCGTCCTCGTCCTCGGCGAAGAGCAGGTCGTCGACCAGGTAGCCGAGCGAGGCGACGTCCTGCGCGATCCCGTCGTGCACCTCGCGCGCGAGCCGCTGACGCTCCTCTGCGGTCGCCTCGCTGCGCACGCTGTCGAAGAGCAGCGCCGTGTCCAGCCGTAGCGCCTCGGGCGCGAGCTCTCGCACCACCGCGGCGACCGCGTGCCCGGCCGGTGGCTCCTCGCAGTCGACGACCAGCACCCCGACCACGCGGTCGTCGGCGCGCAGCGGCAGCGCCTGCCGGCGCCCGCGGTTGACCATGTTGCCGGTCTTGATGCACCGCCGCACGAGCGAGTCGATGTCGGTCAGGGCCTCCGAGGCCTCACGCGAGGAGAACGACAGCGGCAGGGGAGCGGAGTCGGCATCGCCGCGGATGATCACGGCGCAGTGCAACGCGTCGAGCCGGTCGGTCGCCTTGCCCATGATCCGGTCGGTGACCGAGATCGGGTCGAGGCCGTCGGTGAGGCGGGAGGACAGGTCGCGCAGCTGCGCGAGCAGGGCGCGGGCATCGCGGTACGACGCGTCGACCTGGCCGTGGACCTTGGCCTGAGCGCGCAGCTGGGCACCGACCACACCGAGCCCGGCCCCCACGGCGATCCAGGTGATGGCGGAGCGCCAGAACGCCGCCTCACCGACCGTGCCGGCGATCGAGGTCATGAGCAGCAGCGCGGCCGCCTCGCTGACCACGGTTGCGATCGACCAGCGCCAGCCGCCGTGCACGCCGGCGACGAACGCCATGGCCGCCAGGTAGGGCAGCATCGTGTCGGCGTTGACCATGGTCGAGCCCACCAGCAGCGCCGCGCCCGTGCCCTCGCCGAGCGCGACGATCCGCGAGCGCAGCTGCGGTGCGGCCTCGAGCATGAGCCCCGCCGCGGCCAGCGCCGTACCCAGGATCAGGGTCTGGAAGACCCCCGCCCCGGGGGTGAGCAGGGCGAGGCCCAGCATCAGGGCGAGGCCGAAGGCTCGCGCCGCGGCGGTGATGCGCTGCACGTTCATGACGTGCCCATCATCACCCGAACCACGCGCGCGTGGGTCACATCTCGGTCACATGCGTCCCGAGAAGCTGTCCATCACGCTGATCACGGCCGGCCCGAGCACGGCGATGAACAGGCACGGCAGGATGCAGAAGATCAGCGGCACGAGGATCTTCACCGGCACCTTCTGCGCCTGCTCCTCTGCCCACTGGCGTCGCTTCGTGCGGATCTCGGTCGACTGCACGCGCAAGACCTGGCCGATCGGGATGCCGAACGAGTCGGCCTGCACCATCGCCGAGACGAACGAGCGCAGCTCCGGCAGCGTCGTCCGGTCCGCCAGCGAGCGCAGTGCTTCCGTGCGTCCGCGGCCGATCTGCATCTCCTGCAGCACCCGGGCGAACTCCTCGCTCAGCGGACCCTCGGTGTTGCGGGCGACGTACGACAGGGCCGCGTCGAAGCCGAGCCCGGACTCCACCGAGATCGTGAGCAGGTCGATGGAGTCGGCCAGGCCCTTGCGCAGCTCGGCATCGCGGTCGTAGGCGCGCTGGTAGAGATAGAGGTTCGGCGCGTTGAAGCCGGCCAGGGACGCGATGACCACGAACCCGAGCGTCGGACCGAAGCCGAGACCGAGCATCAGTGAGAGCAGCAGGCTGATCACCAGCGCGGCAACGAACCCGATGACCTTCAAGGCCACGACCCGGTCGATCGTCCAGCCACCCGGGTTGCCGGCGCGCTCGAGCTTCTCGCGGAGCTTGATGTTGTAGTCCGCGGGCGTCAGGCGCCGCCCGGCCGTGAGCGCGCGACCAAGCAGGGGGTCGACGACCCGCTGACGGAAGGGCTGGTCGAGCTCCTGCTCGCGCATGGCCTCGGGCGCGGAGGTGAGGGCCTCCATCACGGCGAGCGAGCGGTTGACGCCGGGCGTCTCGCGGGTGAGCGCACCGGCCGCGATCAGGCCGAGCAGCAGGGCAGTGAAGACGCAGGCGACGCCTGCGACGAGCAGCAGTGTCATCTCACACCTCCACCTTGATCACGCGCGACATCCAGAAGGTCCCCACGCCCAGCAGGACGGCGGCGAGCCCGAGCATCACCCAGCCGCGCGGGTCGGTGAAGAGCGGCCTGACGTAGTCACCGCGCACGGCGACGAGGTAGACCAGGAAGCCGGGCGGCAGGCCGCCGAGGATCCATGCCGACAGCCGGCCCTCCGCGGACAGTGCGGAGACGTGGCGGCGCAGGTACTCCCGCTCCCGCAGCGTCGCCGCGACCGTCAGCAGCAGCTCGGCCAGGTTGCCGCCGACCTCGCGCTGGATTCGCACGGCCATGACGACCCACGCGAAGTCCTTGCTCTCCATGCGTACGGCGACCTCGTCGAGCGCGTCCTCGAGGTTCACGCCGAGGCGGTTCTCCACCAGCACCCGCCGGAACTCGCCGGCGATCGGCTCCGCACCTTCCTTGACGATGGTGTCGACCGACTGCGTCAGCGAGAGGCCGGCCTGGAGGCTTCCCGCCATCAGCTGCAGGGTGTCGGCGAGACCCGCCTCGAACGCCTTGCGGCGCCGCGAGCGGCGGATGCCGAGGTAGGTCCAGGGCAGGATCACCCCGAGCACGCCGAAGAGCACGAGCAGCACCGGGCTGCCGGAGCCGAGCAGCAACCCGAGCATCGCCGCCCCCACGGCGATGCCGCCGTGCAGGAGCACCCATTCGGCGGGCTTCAGCCCGATAGCCGCGCCCTCGAGCCGGTCGGCGATCCGCGCCTCGAGGGTGCGGTTGCCGGCCAGTGCCTGGGCCGTGGCGTCCTTGGCATGGGAGAAGACGTTCGCCGGGGCCAGTGACGCTGCGGCGGACCGCGCGGGGGTGCGGTCGGCCCCCGTGGCAGCCGTCCCCTCCGCGCCGTACGCCGCGATCTGGTCGTCGAGGTCCTCGCGCCGCCTGCCCTCCGTGCCCCCGGCGACGGCGGCATAGATGAGGAAGGCGAGCGCGACGCCCACCGCGACGAGCGCACCGAGCATCAGCGGCTGCGGGATCTGCCCACCGCTCGCCGCAGGGGCGGGTGCCGCCGGGGCAGGTGCCGGAGCGGCCTCGGCTTCCGCGGTCTCGGTACGCACCTGGGCGAACGCACGCGCGCTCAGCTCGCCGTCCGGACCGTCGAGGGTGACGCTGAGGTCGCCCTCGCGGCTGGCGTCCGCGGGCAGGGTCGCGCGCACCTCGACCTGGCGGGCCAGGTCGCGCGAGGCCGCGGCGAAGAACGTGGTCAGGCTGGCCGGCGTCGGTGCCTCCAGCACCTCGCCGTTGCCGGCCTCCGCCAACGAGCGCAGGACGGCGACGGCTCCGGGGCGTTGCTGCAGCGCGATCACGTCGACCGTGGCGTCCGTGGCGCCGATGCTCGCCACGGCGTCCTCGACCGTGGTCGCGGAGGTGTCGCGGCCGTCGGAAAGGACGAGCACAGTGCGCTGTCCCTCCGTGCCAGCGGCCTCGAGCGCTGCGGTGATGCCGTCGTAGAGCAACGTGCCCTGGCTCAGCGTCAGGCCGTCCAGCACCGCCTGTGTAGCGTCCCGGTCGAGCGTGGGCTCCTGCGCGACGACGACCTCGCCGGCGTACGACACAACCCCGACGCGCACGTCGTCGGGCACGGTCGACAGGAACGCGGACGCGGCCTGCTTGGCGGCGGCGAAGCGTGCGCCGCGCATGCTGTTGCTGGTGTCGATGGCCAGCACCGTGGTGCGCTCGACGCTGACGCCGGTGTCGGTCTGCTCCGCGGTGGCGGCGAGCTCCTGGCCGTCGAGGCTGACCGTCACCGTCGCGGGGTCGACCTCGACCCCAGCAGGCACGGACACGAGCACGCGCACGGTGTCGTCGCCGGGCTCGACGTGGTCGATCGCCAGCCCCGGTGTGGGTACGGCGTACGCCGCTCCCGCGCCGAGCAGGGCGAGGAGCAGGAGGAGGGAGGCGAGGTGGCGCAGCATCATCGTGGGTCCGTCGCGAAGATCATCGGGTCGACGGTGACGTTGTATTGCGCCAGCTTGTCGAGGAACTTCGGCCGCAGGCCGGTGCCGCGCAGACGGCCGAGGGAGCGTCCCTCGGCGTCGAAGCCCGCGCCGTGGTCATAGACGAAGACGTCCTGCAGCGTGATGATGTCGCCCTCCATCCGCTCCACCTCGGTGATGTGGGTGATGTGGCGGCTGCCGTCGCGGAAGCGGGTCTGGTGGACGATTAGGTCCACGGCCGAGGCGACCTGCTCGCGGATCGCGCGGATGGGCAGGTCCATGCCGGCCATCAGCACCATCGTCTCCAGCCGCGACAGGGTGTCGCGCGGACCGTTGGAGTGCAGCGTCGCGAGCGACCCGTCGTGACCGGTGTTCATGGCCTGCAGCAGGTCGAGCGCGGAAGCGTCGCGGACCTCACCGATGACGATGCGGTCGGGCCGCATGCGCAGTGAGTTGCGGACCAGGTCGCGGATGGTGACCGCGCCCTTGCCCTCGATGTTGGCCGGGCGCGACTCCAGGCGCACCACGTGCTCCTGGTGCAACTGCAGCTCGGCGGCGTCCTCGATCGTCACGATGCGCTCGTCGTGGGGAATGAACGACGACAAGACGTTGAGCGTCGTCGTCTTTCCGGCACCGGTGCTGCCGGAGACGATGACGTTGAGCCGTCCCCGCACGCAGGCCTCCAGGAAGTCGGCCGTGCGCTGCGAGAGCGACCCGAAGGAGATCAGGTCGTCCGCGGTCAGCGGGTCGGCGGAGAACTTCCGGATCGTCAGCGCCGAGCCGTCGATGGCCAGCGGCGGCACGACCGCGTTGACGCGGCTGCCGTCGGGCAGACGTGCGTCAACCATGGGGCTCGACTCGTCGACGCGGCGTCCGATGCGGGAGACGATCTTGTCGATCGTGCGGCGCAGGTGTGCCTCGTCGTTGAAGCGCGCATCGACCCGCTCCAGCCGGCCAGCGCGCTCGATCCAGATGTCGGCGTGGCCGTTGACCATGACCTCGGTGAGGTCCGGGTCGCGCAGGAAGGGCTCGATCGGGCCGTAGCCCAGGATGTCGTCGATGATCTCCTGGGTGATGCGCCCACGGTCGGCGGCGGTCAGCGGCTGGTTGGACCGGCCCATCACGTCGCTGAGCGCGTTGCGCACCCGGTCGTCGAGCTCCGACTGCGGCATGTCGGCGTCGTACAGCTGCGGTCCGAGCTGCTGGAGCAGCTCCTTGTGTACGCCGCTCTTGAGCTCCTCGAACCGGTCGCTGTCCGGGGGCACGGGCGCGCGGCGCTTGCCGGCTGTGGTGGAGAGCGCGGGCTCGGGGTCCGGGGCTTGGGGGCGCTGCGCGGCCGCGAGGCGCTCGCTGAGGGTGCTCACGGTGACTACCTCCGGGAACGGGCGAATCGACGGGGCTTGGTGTCGGCAGCCGCTGCAGGCGCGTCAGCGTCGACGGTGGGCGCGCCGACGAGGCGGTCGGCGAACGTCTTCAGCTCCTTGCTCACCGGGTGGCCGGGGTGGGAGAGCAGGATCGGTCGCCCGGAGTTGGTGGCGCTGGCGACCTCCACCGCGGTCGGCAGGCTGACCGTGACTGGCAGGCCGAGGATGGACTCGACCTTGTCGACGCTCAGGCCCACCTCGGCATCGGCCCGGTTGAGCACGAGCCAGCGATGACCCGGCGCAACCTGCAGCAGGTCGAGGGTCTCCATCGCGATCTTGACGTTCTTCAGCGTCGGAACATCGAGCGTGGCGACCAGGACGCACTCGTCGGTCTCGTCGAAGGCCTGCAGCACGTGCTCCTCGAAGCTCGGCGCGGTATCGACGACGACGTAGTCGAAGTTGTCCTTCAGCGTCCGCAGCACCCGGCCCACGAGGCTCGCGCGGATCCGGTCCTTGGCGTCGGGCTGGGTCGGCGCCGCCAACACCATGAGGGAGTCCTCGTGGCGGGTCAGCAGGTTCTCCAGCATCTCGAAGTCGAGGTGGTCCTCGACCGGGACCGCCTCGTAGATCGTGTGGTGGGGGAACAGCTGCAGGGTGATGGCGACGTCGCCGAAGGCGAGGTCGAGGTCGACCAGGCAGACGCGGCGACGGCCGCCGTCGGACAGCGCGAGCGCCAGGTTGACCGCGGTCGTGGTCTTGCCGACGCCGCCTTTGGGGGAGAAGACCGTGACCTGCTGACCGCGCTGCGGGGAGGTCGACGCCTCCACGCCGTGGATCGCGGACCAGACCTGCTGGGCGCGGTCGACGGCCGCGGCGAGCCGTTCGGGCTTCGCGGTGTCCACCACGTCGCGTACGCCGGCGTCCATGCACGCACTCAGCACGTCGGGGTCGACGCCCTCGCG
Source organism: Nocardioides massiliensis (assembly GCF_030811215.1). Taxonomy (NCBI): domain Bacteria; kingdom Bacillati; phylum Actinomycetota; class Actinomycetes; order Propionibacteriales; family Nocardioidaceae; genus Nocardioides; species Nocardioides massiliensis. The sequence goes on along the minus strand of NZ_JAUSQM010000001.1, from coordinate 3,415,696 downwards.
CACGACGATCACGGAGATATCGGGTCGGCGGATCCGGATGCTGTCGGCGAAGTCGGTCGCCTCGTCGAGGGGTACGGCGGGCCCGAACACCACGGCGTGCACGTTGCTGTGGGTGTCCATGTGGGCGGACAGCTCCGCGGCGGTGGCGAGGGTGGGGGTGCGCGGGGGGAGGGCCGCGGCCACCCCCGGCGGCAGCGGGGTGTCGGCGTTGACGACGACAGGCATCAGATCACGTCCTCGGGAGGGTCAGAAGAGGTTGCGCACGTCGACGCCCGGGCCGGGGGTGACCTCGGAGTCCTCGGTCAGCAGACCGAAGGCGAGCTCGCCGGATGTGGAGCCGAAGAGCACCTTCTCGGCCTGCTTCTGCGTCAGCGCGAGGGTCAGCAGGGTGCGGGGGAGCTGCTCGGTGGTCTGGCCGCCGGACCCATCGGTGGTCGTAGTCGGGACGACCGAGGTGGTGCCGACACCGATGACGGTGACCCGCGGCAGGAGCATCCGCGTGTAGGCGCCCTGGGGTCCGTTCTGCGCGGTGAGGAAGATCGAGACCTCCGCGCCAGGGTTGACGAAGCCGGCGACGCGGGCGGGGTCGGACAGGTTGACCGAGATCGCCATCATCCCCTCGGGGATGGTGAGGACCTCGGTGGCGGCGGCGGTGCCGAACCGGCTGTCGAGGATCTGCTCGCCCGGGTAGATCGTGGTGAGCGCCACCGAGCCGGTCATCCCGTCGGTGTTGGTCCGGGCACCGTCGAGGACCGCGTTGCGGCTCACGGTCCCCATCTCGAGCTTGCCGGCCGCTTGCGCCGCTTCGATCGACTCGCCGGCGGCGATCACGTCCACGGCCCGCAGGACCGAGACGGCGTCGAACTGCTCGTTGGCGCGTTCGTCGACGCTGCGGACGTAGAGGAACACCAGCAGGGTCCCGACCGCGGCGATGGCTGCGGCGACGATGAGGAGGACTCGTCGACGATCCATGGAGAGAACTTCCCTTGCGTCCAGCGGCGTGCGCGCACAGACCAGTCGGGTTCATCTCCCGAGAGGACCGGTGAGCACAGACCGGATCTCGTGTGACAGCACCCCCATCGGCGGGGCTACCACGGATCCGAGGAATTCGCCCGCCTCGTCTCGGCGCCGGCGCCCGGCGTAGAGTCGCGGCTCGTGCTCTCAGCTCTTCTGCTCAGCACCGTGGTGATCTTCATCGCGGAGCTCGGCGACAAGTCCCAGCTGATGGCGATGACCTTCGCCACCCGCTACCGGACCCGCGACGTACTCATCGGCATCACCGCCGCGACGGCGGTGGTCCACCTCGCCTCGGTCGGCATCGGCTTCTGGATCGGCGAGGCGTTCTCCGACTACCAGGGCTGGATCTCGATCGGCGCCGGCATCGCGTTCATCGGCTTCGCCCTGTGGACGCTGCGCGGCGACGAGCTCACCGAGGACGAGGCCGAGAAGGCCAAGCGCAGCACCGGCAAGGCGCTCCTCGCCGTGGGCGTGGCGTTCTTCCTCGCCGAGCTCGGCGACAAGACCATGCTCGCGACGATCACCTTGGCCACCACCGAGAACTGGTTCGGCGTCTGGATCGGCAGCACCGTCGGCATGGTCGCCGCCGATGCCCTGGCGATCGTGGCCGGCGCCGTGCTGGGCAAGCGGCTGCCTGAGAACGTCATCAAGTACGGCGCCGCGGCGGCCTTCGCCGTCTTCGCCGTGCTGCTGATCGTCGAGGGTGCCGGGCAGGTCTGATCCCTGCCGCCCCCGCCGATGTGAATGTTCGAGCACGCGCTCGTTGGTCGAGCTCTGCCCGTAGGTCGAGCTCCTGCTCGTAGGTCGAGCTCCTGCTCGTTGGTCGAGCTTGTCGAGACCTATCTGCGTCGATAGAACCTGAAGCTGCCGTCGGGATGTCGCTCGTGGTCGAACGCGGGGTCGTGAACGATGTGGTGGTGGTGGCTGCAGAGCGCGACGCCGTCCTTGACCGACGTCTTGCCGCCCTCGCTCCACGGGATGAGGTGGTGGATTTCGCACCAGGTGGCGGGGATGTCGCAGCCGTCGGCGCGGCAGGTTTTGTCGCGGAGCCGGATGGCTTTGCGCATTGCGGGGGTGTGGAGGCGGCTGGCGCGGCCGAGGTCGAGGATCTCGCCGGCTTCGCCGAGGACCGCGGGGATGATCTGTGCCTGGCAGGCCAGGCGGCGGGCGTGCTCGGGGGTGATGTGGGTGTCGTCGCCGTCGGGGTCGAACCCGAGCCCGGCTTTGCCGAGTCCTTCACGCAGCTCGTGGAGGGTGATGGTGACGATGACGGTGGTGGCGTCTCCGCCGTGGTCGGGGATGCGGGTGGGGTCGAGGCGTTCGAGGAGGTCGCGGAACGCGAGTGCCATGAGCCGGGGGCGGGGGATCAGCTTGCCGTCGGCGGCGGCTGCTTGTTTGCGGGGTTGGGCGAAGGCGTTGAGGATGGTTTCGAGGCGGTGGGCGACGTCGTCACCGATCACCCCGGTGAGGCGGGTGGTGCCGTCACCGAGCGATCGCCAGGACAGGCGTTGGGTCTTGTTGGCGTGCGCTTCGGCGTCGCGTAGGCGGCGTTCGTCGCGGGCCTGGGTGCCATGGGGGTCGAGGTGTTCGAGGATCCGGCGCCCGAGGATGCGCAGCTCGTACGGTCCGAACTTCGCCGCATGGTCGACCAGGGTGCGTTCGGCGCGCTGCACCAGTTCGGGGTCGAGGTCGTCGTCGCCCTCGACGAGCTCGTCGAGTGCGCGGGCGATGACCCGGACCTGGTCGAGATTCACGACGCCGGCGGTAAAGGCGTCGGTGAGGTGGTGCCAGCGGGTGTCGAGGGCGCTGGCGAGTTTGTCGTCGAGGCGGGCGTTGCGGCGTTCGAGGCGTTGGTCGCGGGCCAGCCAGGATCCGGCGTCCTTGTCGCCGGATTCCTCGGCCAGGTCGGCGGAGAGGGCGAGGACCTGCAGCTTCATCGCGGTCACGCGGGCTTCGGCGCGGGCGAGGTCGCGCAGGACCTGCTTCTTGGCCTCGGGCGGTAGTGCCCAGGCTTGGGCGACCCCGACCTGGTCGAGTGCGGCGTGCAGCACGGCGAGGCTGTCGGTGATGGGGTGTTGACTGTTCATCACGGGGGCCTCCCTTCGCGCAGCGTGATGATCGATGAACTGATCTACGCGGCGACGCCGGGGGCCCATCCACGCTCTCGGGTGGGGCAATTACTAACCGTGGTGCGTCTGTCCGTCCGGTTTCGACCAGCGCTGGATGCGAGGCCTCGTCGCCGGTACGGCGTACCACTAACCGTACACCAGTTCGATCCGGTTGGCAACACGGCGAGATGGGTGTTCGGCCCTCCGGTTTCAGTCCGGCCTCCGCGCACGCGCCGCGGCGCGTTGTCAGCGGGCCGGCCCTTCCGGGGGAGGTCACGTTCTTCGCAGGCGTCGCCCCATTCGTCGCTGTTGGTCATCGAGCGTCGTTCCGCTGTCCCGCCAGGGGCCGGCGGCGTCTAGCGGTCTGCCGGCCACTTCGCGGAGCTTCGCGAGACCATCGCGGTCCGGAAGTCGGCATGCGAATCTTGTGCGTGCGAATGCTGGTCGTGGGGTCTATGTATGCAGCGACAGTCGGAGCCTCGTCTAGACCAGCGATCGTGAACCTCCAGCATCCTCCAGTGGGCTGTAGGCACTCCCGGCATCGGTACGTCCGGCGCCGCCGATTGAGGCGGGTTACGCTGCCCCGCCACCGTCCTGGTCAGAGCCACCCCGACGTCGCGCTCGTTCGACGAACCTGCTGGCAACCTTCTCTGTTGCCGAGGTGGCGCGCTGGCGAGTTTCGGTGCTGAGACGCTTGCCAGCGCCCAACGCGCTCGCTCCCCTTGTGCGTGCGGAGTCGCGTACCTCGGCCGCGGCAGCGGCCCAACGTCGCGTCTCGAGGTCGTATCGGGAAGCCCCCACCCCGAGTCGCTCGTGGAATTCAACGATGGACATGGTGACGTTCGTGCTCGCCTGAACGACGGCGGGCGATTGGATCGGATTGAACAGGACCCGCGAGTTGGCCGTCGCCGCGGCCGACTCCATCCGCGCGACCAGCCGCTCGGTGCTTTGGGAGACAGCATTGAGCCGCTCCTGACGAGCAGCCTTTAGTCCCAGGCGATGGCCGTCCAAGTCATCCGGCGCAGTCTCGAGAACCCGGTCGAGCTCAAGGATGGCGATGCCTTCTTGGAGCTGGAAGCAACGAGCGAGCACCGCGAGCCAATCTCGGACTCTTGCTTCCGTGTCCTTGGCCGTCTTCATCAGGTCCGCAATCGTCGACTTCCGCTCGAGCTTCTCCGCGAGCGCGTCCAGCTGGAGCAATGCGTACGCCTGAGTGTCGGCAATCGTGCCTGCAGCGTCTTGGATCTTGGACCAAGTAACCTCGTTGACGCGGCCGACGTGCTCGCGGATCGTCATAGCCTCCTCGATTTGGAGCCCCACTCCGATCATCCGCGCGAGGACAGAGTCCTTCTGAGCGCGAAGCACCTCGTCGAGCTTTGCGTCGATGGCGGCCAGATAATCAGTGATCTCGTCCATCGCCTGCTGCATGGCGAGTTGAGCCATAAGCGCGGGTGCCCCTGCGAACAACCGCGGGTTGGTCGGCAGTTGGCCGGGACCCCTGTCCAGCTGAATCCAGGACTTGATGTCGCCGGGCGTACCGATCATCGCGTGGCTGACGCCGGACGTCTTGGTGGGTGTCAGCCCCAACTGATTGACCTTGCGCGCGGAATCCTCGGTCAATCGCACCCAGCGCGCAGAGTCAACCACTTGCGAGGCTGCGTGGGCCGAAGCTGCATGTGAGCCAACCGCTCCAAGGTTCAGGACCTTGCTGAGGCGCGCTAACCCGAGATCTTTCGATGGCAAGCCCAAGGTGTCGAGGAACCGTTCGACGGCTGACGCCTCACCGATGACGGCGAGGCCGTCGCCGTCACTCATCAACTCGATTTCGTTCTCCACGCGAACTCCTTGCTACATGCCGGTTGGCACGCGCTCCGGACAGTCGGTCGATCCGTGTGCCTCAGAACCGTGACTTTACGCGCGAGGTGCGATGAATCGAACAGAACGTTCAACGCACGGGGGAATCAGCGACGAGGTGGCATGATCCATATCAGCCCCTGCGATCGATCTGTGGCGACCCCGAGGCATCGGTCAGTTGTAGAGCGCCTCGACCTCATCGGTGAAGTCGCGCATGACCGCGGTCCGCTTGAGCTTCAGGCTCGGGGTGACGTAGCCGGCCTCCTCCGTCCAGTCGGCCTCGAGGATGCGGTGCTTGCGGATCGACTCCGCCTTGGAGACGGCCTTGTTGGCCTCGGCGACCGCGGCGTCGATCTCGGTGCGCAGGTCGGGGTCGTTGGCAAGTGCCCCCACGTCACCCTTGCGTCCGTGCTGCTCCGCCCAGGCGGTCACGCCCTCCTCGTCGAGGGTGATCAGGGCGCCGATGAACGGGCGGCCGTCGCCGACGACCAGACACTGACTGACGAGCGGGTGGGCGCGCACGCGGTCCTCGAGCACGGCCGGGGCGACGTTCTTGCCGCCGGCGGTCACGATGATCTCCTTCTTGCGCCCGGTAATCCGGACGAAGCCGTCGGAGTCGACCTCGCCGACGTCGCCGGTGCGGAACCAGCCGTCGGAGTCGAGGGCCTCGCGGGTCGCGGCCTCGTTGTTCCAGTAGCCGGAGAACACCTGGCCACCGCGGAAGAGCAGCTCCCCGTCCTCGGCCACACGTACGGCGGTGCCGGGCAGCGGCCGGCCGACGGACCCGATCTTCAGCGCCCCGGGCAGGTTGACCGTCAGCGCCGCGGTGGTCTCGCTGAGGCCGTAGCCCTCGAGGACAGTGAGCCCGATGCCGCGGAAGAAGTGGCCCAGGCGCTCACCGAGCGGCGCGCCACCGGAGATGGCGTAGTCGCAGCGACCGCCCAGCGCCTGGCGCAGCTTGCCGTAGACGAGCTTGTCGAAGAGCGCGTGCTTGGCGCGCAGCCGCAGCCCGACCTTGCCGGCCTCGTCGGCGCGCGACCAGGCGATGGCGGTCTCGGCGGCCCGGTCGAAGATCGCCCCGCGACCGTCGGCGGTCGCGCGCTGCGAGGCGCCGTTGAAGACCTTCTCGAACACCCGCGGCACCGCCAGCAGGAACGACGGGCGGAAGCTCGCCAGCGCAGGCAGCAGCTGGCTCACGTCGGCCGAGTGGCCCATCCGCACGCGCGCCTTCATGCAGCCGATCTGGATGATCCGAGCGAAGACGTGAGCCAGCGGCAGAAAGAGCAACGTCGACTGCTGCTCACCGTCGGGCGCATCGCCGTTGCCGAACAGCTCCTGCAGCTCGTGGACCGCCACCCCGAGCTCGAAGGCGAAGTTGCCGTGCGTGAGCATGCAGCCCTTGGGGTCGCCGGTCGTGCCGGAGGTGTAGATCAGCGTCGCGACCGACAGCGGCGTCACAGCGGCGCGGCGTGCGTCGAGGACGTCGTCGTCGACGTCGGTCCCGAGCGCGGTCAGCACCTCCACGGCCCGGTCGTCGATCGTCCAGACGTGCGAGAGGTCCTCGAGGTCGGCGCGCACCTCGCCGACCCGGCCGCGGTGGTCGGCGTTCTCCGTGATCACCGCGACCGCACCGGAGTCCGACAGGATCCACCGGATCTGGTGCGCCGAAGAGGTCTCGTAGATCGGCACGGTCACCGCGCCGGCGTACCAGATCGCGTAGTCGAGCAGGGTCCACTCGTAGCGGGTCTTGGAGATCAACCCGACCCGGTCGCCCTCCTCGACACCCGCCGCGAGGAGGCCCTTCGCGACCGCCCGCACCTGCTCGTGGAACTCGGCCGCGGTGACGTCGCTCCACCCGTCCGCGGCGGGCCGGGCATAGAGCACGGCGTCCGGATGCTGCTGCGCGTTGGTCACCAGGTCGTCGGTGAGGCTCCCGGTCGACGGGATCGCCGCCGTGTGGACGGGGGACAGGGGGGTGGCGTACTCGCGCACTGTTTGCGTTCTCCTGAAGGGGGTGGACCGACACGAGCACGTTACTCCTGGGTCGGATAGTGTCGCCGATGCCCGTCCCGCGCGTGTGCGCCCGGCAGCGAAGGACTCCTCGTGCCCGACCAGACCTCCTCGAGCATCGTCGTCGCCGCCAGCCCCGCGGCCGTGATGGCCGTGATCGCCGACTTCGACGCCTACCCCGACTGGGCCCAGGGGGTGAAGACCGCCGACGTCGTGGCCGAGGGCACCGGTGGCCGCGCCGAGAAGGTCTACTTCGAGCTCGACGCCGCCCCCATCAAGGACTCCTACACGCTGGCCTACGTCTGGGACGGCGACCGTTCCGTCACCTGGACCCTCGCCGAGGGCAAGATGGTGCGCGCGATGGACGGCGCCTACGAGCTCGAGGACCTCGGCGACGGGCGCACCGAGGTCACCTACCGGCTCGCCGTCGACGTGGCGATCCCGATGATCGGCATGCTCAAGCGCAAGGCCGAGAAGGTCATCATCGACACCGCGCTGAAGGGCCTCAAGAAGCGCGTCGAGTCCCTCTCCTGAGCGCGGCGGAGCCGCGCGTGCGCATCCTCCTGTTCACCGGCAAGGGCGGCGTCGGCAAGACCACCGCAGCCGCGGGTACGGCGACGATGGCCGCGCGCCGCGGGGAGCGGACCCTCGTGCTCTCCACGGACGCGGCGCACTCGCTGGCCGACGCCTTCGGCCCCGAGGCCGGCGCGGCGATCGGGCACGAGCCGACCGAGGTCGAGGACCGGCTCTTCGTCCAGCAGGTCGACGCCCAGCGGCGGTTCGAGGCGTCCTGGCGCGACGTCCAGCACTACCTGCTCAGCGTCCTGGACGCCGCCGGGGTCGACCGGATCACCGCCGAGGAGCTCACCGTCCTCCCGGGGGCCGAGGAGGTGCTCGCCCTGCTCGAGGTGCGGGCCCAGGTCCAGTCGGGCCGCTGGGACGTGGTCGTCGTCGACTGTGCCCCGACCGCGGAGACGCTTCGGCTGCTGGCGCTGCCGGAGGCGCTGGGGTGGTACATGGAGCGTGTCTTCCCCATGGAGCGCCGGGTGGTCAAGGCGCTGCGCCCGGTCCTCGCCCGCGCTGCGGGCGTTCCCATGCCGCAGGACGTCGTCTTCGACGCCCTGGAGCGGCTGCACGCCGACCTGCACGAGGTCCACGAGCTGCTCACCGGTGACGACGCCAGCGTGCGGCTCGTCCTCACCCCCGAGACCGTCGTCGTGGCCGAGGCCCGCCGGTCGCTGACCAACCTCAGTCTCTTCGGCTACCGCGTCGACGGTGTCGTCGCCAATCGCGTCTTCCCGGCCGACGGTGCCGACGCGTGGCGCGGCTCGTGGGTCGAGGCGCAGACCCGCGTGCTCGAGGAGGTGGAGCAGTCCTTCGCCGGCCTACCCGTGTGGCGCTCGGCCTACCACGCACGCGAGCCGGTCGGCACCGACGAGCTCGCGGCGTTCGCTGCAGCGGCGTACGGCGAGACGGACCCGCTGGCCGTGCCGACCGGCGAGGGGCCGATGACCGTGCGCCGCACCGACGCCGGCGCGACCCTGCGCATCGCGCTGCCGTTCGCGGCCAGGCAGGATGTGCACCTCGCCCGGCACGGCGACGACCTGGTCGTGACCGTCGGGTCCTACCGTCGGCTGCTGACGTTGCCGAGCGCGCTGGGTCGCATGCGGGTCGCCGGCGCGGGAGTGGAGGAAGGTGCGTTGCAGGTGCGGTTCGTGACCCAGACATCCGAGACAGAGGCACAGGATTCCACGGGGGAGGAGCAGTCATGAGTGACGCGGGGCGTGAGGACGTCGGCTCGGTCGGCGAGGAGGCCGCGAAGCTCTTCGGCGTGCTCTCGGACTGGGCGCGCACCCAGGACGCGGGCCACGTCGCCGACGACCTCGGCGAGCGCCTCACCGCGGCCGCGCGGTCGGTCAACGACCACGTCGCCACCGGGGGCGCGGACTGCCGCTACTGCCCGGTGTGCCAGGCGATCGGCGTCGTGCGCTCGACCAGCCCGGAGGTGCGCGCTCATCTGACCAGCGCGGCCGGGTCGCTCGTCCAGGCGGTGGCGGGCCTGCTCGCGACCCACGTGCCCACGGACGCACAGACCGGCCAGTCCCGGCAGGCAGGCCAGTCCAGCCAGCCCGACCGGGACCGCGGACCGGTCGAGCACATTCATCTTGACGGGGACCTCGACGGGGACGACGCATGACGCTGACCATCGGCGTCGACGTCGGCGGCACCAAGATCGCCGCCGGGGTGGTCGACGAGACCGGCCGGCTGCTGGCCCGAGGCCGCCGTGAGTCCCCGGCCAGCGACCCCGAGGCGATCGAGGCCTCGATCGTCGAGCTCGTCGTCGAGCTGCGCGCCGAGGTCGGGCGTCCCATCGGCGGTGTCGGGGTCGGTGCGGCCGGCTTCATCGACGCGTCCCGGTCGACCATCTTGTTCTCCCCGAACCTCGCCTGGCGCGACGAGCCGCTGCGCGCCGACCTCGAGCGCCTGCTCGACCTGCCGGTCGTGATCGAGAACGACGGCAACGCCGCTGCCTGGGGCGAGTTCGCGTACGGCGCGGGTCGCGACGTCGACGACCTGCTGCTGATCACGGTCGGCACCGGCGTCGGGGGTGGCATCGTGCTCGACGGCGAGCTGCGCCGCGGTGCCTTCGGCATCGGTGGCGAGGTCGGCCACCTCCGGGTGGTCCCCGGCGGACGCCTGTGCGGGTGTGGCAACCACGGCTGCTGGGAGCAATACGCCTCCGGCTCCGCGCTGGTGGCCGACGCCCGGATCGCCGCCGTGGCCGACCCGGAGGCCGCGGCCGACCTGATCACCGCCGCGGGCGGGGACGTCGCCGGGATCACCGGGCCGCTCGTCACCACCCTCGCCGCGGGTGGTGACGCCTTTGCGCGCTCGCGGCTCGCGGAGCTCGGCCGCTGGCTCGGGGAGGGCATCGCCTCGGTCAGCGCGGTCCTCGACCCCGCGCGCATCGTCGTCGGCGGCGGCGTGGCGGCAGCCGGCGACCTCCTGCTCGGCCCCCTCGCGGAGGCTTTCGGGCAGCACCTCATCGGCCGCGGTCACCGCCCGGCCCCCGAGATCCGTCCGGCGGTGCTGGGCAACGACGCCGGGATGCTCGGTGCCGCCGACCTCGCGCGCCGCCCCTGAGCCGCCGATGACGTCCGCGCTCACCCTCGGTGTCGACGTCGGTGGCACCAAGATCCTCGGGCTGCTGGTCGACGCCGACGGCGCGGTCCTCGCCGAGCACCGCGCCCCGACGCCCGCCGGTGACGCACGAGCCATCGAGGACGCGCTGGTCGAGGTGGTCGACGAGCTGCGCCCGGACGACGGTCCGGTGACGGCGCTCGGGATCGGCGCAGCAGGCCTGGTTGACGGCCGTCGCGGGGTCGTCCTGCACTCCGCCCACGTGCCATGGCGCGACGAGCCGCTGCGCGACCGGCTCGCGGAGCGCACCGGCCTGCCCGTCACCCTCGACAACGACGCCACCGCCGCCGCGTGGGCCGAGCAACGGTACGGCGCCGGTGCGGGCTCGCCCGACATGGTCTTCGTCGCCCTGGGCACAGGGATCGGTGGTGCGATCTTCTCCGACGGCCGTCTGGTCCGCGGCCGCAACGGGCTCGCCGGCGAGTTCGGCCACGTCCAGGTCGTGCCCGACGGCCGCCCGTGCCCCTGCGGCCTGCGCGGCTGCTGGGAGCGCTACTGCTCGGGCACGGCGCTCGAGGTGAGCACCCTGGACGAGGTCGGGCACTGGTTGGCCGTCGGTCTCGCCGGACTCGTGGCCGCTTTCGACCCCGACGTGGTCGTCCTCGGCGGCGGGCTCGGCGTGCCGGACACCGGGCTGCTCGCGATGGCCGAGGCGCGTCTGCCCGACCACCTCACCGGCGCCGCGCACCGCCCCCTGCCCCGACTCGCGTACGCCGCCCTCGGCCCGCGCGCGGGAGCGCTGGGCGCGGCCGGGTTGGCACGCCAGGGCTGAGCCCTCGGACACCCTCGGACAACTGTCTCGAGGTCTGGCGGGCGAACCACCGCGTTGTGCGATCATTCTGCGCGCCAGCACCGCCGTCAGGGAGAGACCCATGTTCCGCAACCGCCGATGTGCCGTCCTCTGCGCTCTTGTCGCCGTGTTGTCTCTCGGGCTGCTGGCGGCCTGCGGCGGCGATGACGCCGGCGCGGATGGCCCGCCCAACGGCACGAGTTCTCCGCAAAGCCGCCTCACGCCGGGCGAGAGCGACTCCGCCGAGTTGCGCACGGCGACAGCGGCCACGCTGTCCACGAGCTTGGGCGAGATCACCGTCACGCTGTTCGGGGAGCAGGCGCCGATCACGGTCGACAACTTCCTCGGCCTGGCCGATGGATCGAAGGCATGGGCGGGGCAGCAGGACGACGAGCCGCTCTACCAGGACGTGATCTTCCATCGGGTGATCGACGGTTTCATGATCCAGGGCGGCGACCCCGAGGGCACCGGTCGTGGGGGGCCGGGCTACCAGTTCGAGGACGAGATCGACCCGTCACTGACCTTCGATCGGCCCTATCTGCTCGCCATGGCCAACGCGGGGCCAGGAACGAACGGTTCGCAGTTCTTCATCACCGTCACTCCGACCCCGCACCTCAACGGGCTGCACACGATCTTCGGCGAGGTGGCCGACGCCGACAGCCAGGCTGTGGTCGACGCGATCGCCGCCGTCGAGACCGACCAGATGGACAAGCCGCTCGAGGACGTCGTCATCACCTCGATCTCGGCCGACGATTAGCTAGACGACCGCGCCGCTGTCCCAGCCGTCGTCGTCGTTGCGGCGCATCTTGGTGAACAGATAGCCGGCGCCGCCGAGGAACCACGCGGCGAGACAGCCGAGGACGAACATCGGCGGGCGCATGCCGAGCATCAGCACGACCAGCAGCAGCGCGGGCACCCCCAGCAGGCCGAACCATGCCGCGCGCTGGAGCCGCGTGCCGTGGGGGACCGGCGGGGCCTCCGGCGGGACGAAGGTGTCCTCGTCGTCCCACTCCGGCTCGGCCCTCGCAGGCTCCGCCGGCGGCGGGCTGGCCGGGCGGAGCGGATCGCGGAACAACCGCCGCAACCGCTCCGGGTCGTCGGCCGGTGGGTCGTCCTCAGGGTCCAGCCGGGCCCGTTCGCCGTACCCCTCGATGATGCGGCGGAACTCCTCGTCGGTCCTGTCGGGATCGTTCACGGCGCGGTGACACGCTCCACGAACCGGGCCGACTCGTCGAAGATCGTCGCGGCATCGTTGTCGAGGGTGGCCACGTGATAGCTGTCGGGCAGCAGGATCTCGCGAGCGTCGCGCGAGGAGACGCGCTGCAGGATCATCCGCGCCGACGACGGGTCGACGACGTGGTCCTCGGCGGAGCGGAACACCAGCAGCGGTGCGGTGATCGCCGGCAGCTCGGGGCGCAGCGCCTTCCACGCGTCGACCAGCGACGCGAGCGCCCGCAGCGGGGTGCGGTCGTAGCCGTGCTCGACCACCCCGGACTTCTTGATGTCACCTGCCAGGCCCGGCATCGACGGCACGACGTGCTTGAGCACCGGCAGCAGCAGCAGCTGCTTGTTGGTGCTGGTGACGGCCGGGTTCACCACCGTCACGCCGGCGATCTCGGGGTGCCGGGATGCCAGCCATAGCGCGAGCGTCCCGCCCATCGACAGCCCGCCGACGACGACCCGGTCGCACTGCGCGGCCAGGTCGGCGTACGCCGTCTCGATCGCCTCCGACCAGTCCTTCCACCCGGTCCGGTTCATCTCCTGCCAGGTCGTGCCGTGACCCGGCAGAAGCGGCACCCGGACGGCGTACCCCCGGGCCGCGAGGTGCTCGGCCCACGGCCGGATCGAGGCAGGCGACCCGGTGAACCCGTGGCTCAGCAGGACGCCGACCCGGCGGCCGTCGGGGCCGGGGGTGCCTTCACTGGCGAAGGGGGCGATGGGATCGCTCACGCGCTCCTCCTCGAGGGTGTTGAATGTCCCGAGACTAGCGACCGCCGGACCGGGCCGGCGGCCGGAGACGAAAGGTGCACGCGGTGTTCTACTGGCTGCTGAAGTTCGTGCTGCTCGGTCCGCTGCTGCGCATGATCTTCCGGCCGCGCGCCGAGGGCACCGAGAACGTCCCCCTGGAGGGTCCGGCGATCCTCGCCTCCAACCACCTCTCGTACGCCGACTGGCTGTTCATGCCGCTGGTGATCCCGCGGCGGGTCACGTTCGTGGCCAAGGCGGAGTACTTCGAGACCCCCGGCATCAAGGGCCGGTTGCAGCGGTTGTTCTTCTCCGGCAGCGGCCAGGTGCCGATCGACCGGTCCGGCGCCACCGCGGCCGCCGGCGCGCTGAAGACCCAGCTGCGGCTGCTGCGCGCCGGCGAGGTCTGCGGCATCTACCCCGAGGGCACCCGCTCCCACGACGGTCGGCTCTACCGCGGCCGCACCGGCGTCGCCCGGCTGGCGCTGGAGTCGGGCGTGCCGGTCATCCCCGTCGCCGTCGTCGGCACCGACCGGATCGCCCCGCCCGGCAAGAAGTTCGGCACGTTCACCCGTCCGCTGGTGCGCTTCGGCACGCCGCTGGACTTCTCCCGCTACGAGGGCATGAGCGAGGACCGTTACATCCTGCGCTCGATCACCGACGAGATCATGTACGAGATCATGCGGCTCTCCGACCAGGAGTACGTCGACATGTACGCCACCCAGGCCAAGGAGCTGGCGAAGGAGCAGGCCAAGGAGCAGGCGCGCGCGAAGGCCGACGCGGGCGAGGTCGACGCCGAGCGCAAGGCGTCCTGACGGCGGTGAGCACGCCGCGCGACGAGCGCGAACCGGCGACCTGGGCGGTCGAGACCACCCTGTTCCGGGGCCTCGCCGTGCTGCGCGTGGTCATGCTCGGCTTCGCGGTGGCGGTGAGCGCCGCCAAGTGGGACCGGATCGACGAGCACGCGCTCGTCGTCGGTGCCTGGATCGTGATGGCGGCGTGGACCGGCTTCGCGGCCTGGTGGTACGACCGCCCCCAGCGGCGCACGACCCTGCCGTACGTCGTGGAGCTGGCGCTGGCCGTGGGGCTCATGCTGCTGACGCCGGTGATCCACGTCCCGAGCCACGACCTGGCGGCCTCGGCGACCCTACCGAGCTTCTGGGTCGCGGCCGTCGTGCTCGGCTGGGGGATCCGGTGGGGCTGGCTCGGTGGTCTGGTCGCCGCGGTGCTGGTCTCGCTGGCGGACCTGGCGATCCGCACCGAGGTCACGCAGTACGCCATGGGCAACGTCTTCCTGCTGCTCCTCGGCGGCCCGCTGGTGGGCTGGTGCACCCTCGAGCTCAAGCGGATGGCAGAGGCTCGCGACCGCGCCGAGCGTCTCGCTGCGGCGGCGGCCGAGCGGCAACGTCTCGCCCGGGTCGTCCACGACGGCGTCCTGCAGGTGCTCGCGCTCGTGCAGCGCCGGGGTGCGGAGATCGGCGGCGACGCCGCGGGTCTGGCCAGGCTCGCCGGTGAGCAGGAGGTCGCGCTGCGGGCCTTCGTCCAGTCGTACGACGGCGACGCGGCCCCGCGCCAGCAGCTCGACCTCGCGGCGCGGCTGGCGACGCTCGCCTCGGCGCAGGTGACGGTCTCGGTCCCGCCGGGTGCCGTCGAGGTGCCTGGTGCGGTCGGCCAGGAGATCGTCGCGGTCGTGCGGGCCTGCCTGGACAACGTGCGGGTCCACGTCGGCGAGGACGCGCCGGCGTGGGTCCTGCTGGAGGAGCTCGACGACTCCTGGGTGGTGACCGTGCGCGACGCCGGTCCCGGCATCGCGGCGGGCCGGCTCGAGCAGGCCGCGGCCGAGGGGCGCCTCGGTGTCTCAGCGTCGATCCAGGGCCGGATGCGCGACCTCGGCGGACTCGCTCGACTGACCACCGGACCCGACGGCACCGAGTGGGAGCTCATCGTCCCCCGTCGCTCGCCGGTCATCGCGGGGCAGGATGGGCGGCGATGACCATTCACACCACCCACCCCTTCGCCGACCCGTCGGGCGACCGTGACCCCGCCCGCCGGCTGCGCGGTCGGCTCGGCGGCGTCGTGATGCTGTGGACCCACGGCGAGCTGGCGGCGCGGACGGCCGTCGGGCTCACCGTCTCCTCCCTCATGGTCGCCGGCGGGGAGCCCGCGACCGTCCTGGGACTCGTCGACCCGGACTCCGACCTTGCTGCCGAGCTGGAGGTGGGGACGCCGTACGCCGTGAGCCTGCTGGAGTGGCGCCACCGCGACCTGGCGGAGGTCTTCGCCGGGCTGGCGCCCTCCCCGGGTGGTCCGTTCGCGACCGGCACGTGGGAGCAGACAGCGGCCGGCCCGGTGCCACGCGGCGTCCGCGACCATGCCGTCGCGCGCGTGAGCAGCCTGCGGGAGGTCGGCTGGTCGATGCTGGTCGAGGCCGACCTGGAGGAGGTCGTGGTGGCCGACGGTGAGCCGGAGAGCGCCGACACCGCGCCGCTGGTGCACCGCCGCGGGCGCTACCAACGTCCGCCGGAGGAGACGCGATGACGACCGGCGTGCGGGTGATGGTCGTCGACGACCACCCGATGTGGCGCGAGGCCGTCGAGCGCGACCTGGCTGCGGCCGGGTTCGAGGTCGTGGCGACGGCCGCCGACGGTCGGGAGGCGCTGGCGCGGTTCCCCGCCGCGAGGCCGCAGCTGGTCGTGCTCGACCTGCAGATCCCCGAGCCCAACGGGGTCGCGGTGACCGCCGAGGTCGTGGCCCAGGACCCGTCGGTGCGGGTGCTCATCCTGTCGGCCTCGGGCGAGCAGGCCGACGTACTCGCCGCCGTGAAGGCCGGCGCGACCGGCTACCTGGTCAAGTCGGCGTCGCGCGAGGAGCTGCTCGAGGCCTGCGAGCGGGTCGCGCGCGGTGACACGGTCTTCACCCCGGGCCTCGCCGGCCTGGTGCTGGGGGAGTACCGCCGGCTCTCCGGCGAGCCGGGTGAGCCGGACCGCGAGACACCGCGGTTGACCGAGCGCGAGACCGAGGTGCTGCGGCTGGTGGCGAAGGGCTTGACCGCACGTCAGATCGCCGAGCGCCTGGTCCTGTCGCACCGCACCGTGCAGAACCACGTCCAGAACACCCTGCGCAAGCTGCAGCTGCACAACCGCGTCCAGCTCGTGCGCTACGCGATCGAGCAGGGTCTCGACGAGGATCCTGACGACGCCGACGAGGAGCTCGACGGGAGGCCCGTCGGTGGCTGAGGACCCCTGGCACGAGATCGTCGACGCGTTGTATGCCGTCACGCTCGGCGACTTCACTCCCGAGCGGGACCGCCGCGCGAAGGAGCTGAAGGGCCAGGACGCCGGGCTCGCCGCGCGCGTGAAGACGCTGAAGAAGCCGTCGACGGCCGCTTGGGTGGTCAACCTCCTGGTGCGCCGCGAGACCGAGCAGGTCGACCAGGTGCTGGAGCTGGGTGCCTCCCTGCGGGCGGCTGCCGAGGACCTCGACGCCGAGCAGCTGCGGGCCCTGACCAAGCAGCGCCGTCAGCTGACCGCGGCCGTCACGACCCAGGCCCGGGGCCTGGCGCGGGGTGAAGGGATCAAGGTCTCCGCCTCGGTGGCCGACCAGATCGAGGGGACCCTGCACGCGGCGATGCTCAGTGAGCAGGCGAGCGAGGCGATCCGCACCGGCGCGCTGGTGCGCGCGATCGAGCCGTCCGAGGTCGGCGGGCTCGGCGACGACGCTGACCTCGCCGACGCGGTGGCGCACGCCGACCTGCTCGGCACCCAGCCGACTCCGACCGAGGCGCCCGAGCCCACCCGGCCGAACCTGCGGGTGGTGCCTGACGACGGTGCCGCGCGCAGGGCGGCAGAAGAGGAGCTCGAGGCCGCCCAGGAGGTGCTGGAGCAGGCCGCGGAGGAGGCCGACGACGCCGAGGAGGCCGTCAGTGGCCTGCGCGCGCGCTCGCTGCAGCTGGAGCAGGAGCTGGAGGAGCTGCGCCGGCGGATGGCCGACCTCGACACCGAGCTGGAGAGCGTCGTCGACCGGCTCGAGGAGTCCGAGGCGATGCTCGAGGAGGCCACGGCCGCCCGCGCCGACGCGCAGGCCGCGGTCGCCGCGGCGGAGGCCGAGCTGGCCCGCCTCACTGACTCCTAGACCCGCATGTCGTGGCGCGTAGCGCGCCGCTCAGACCTCGGCCCAGCCCCGCGAGCGGCGTACGGCCTCGTTCCACCGGGCGTACGCCGCATCGGCGTCCGCCCGCTCGGCGCTGGGCTCGAAGCGCCGGTCCAGCTGCCAGGTCTCGCGCAGCGCGTCGGTCGAGTCCCACACGCCGGTGCCGAGCCCGGCGAGGAACGCCGCACCCAGCGCGGTCGTCTCCACCACCTTGGGTCGCTCCACCGGCACCCCGAGCTGGTCGGCCTGCACGCTGCACAGCAGGTCGTTGGCGCTCGCGCCGCCGTCGACGGCGAGCGAGGTGAGGCCCGGCATCGTCTCGATGACGTCGCGCACCTCGAAGGTGATCGCCTCCAGCGTCGCGCGGACGAGGTGGGCGCGGGTCGTGCCGCGGGTGATGCCGAGGATCGTGCCGCGGGCGTGCGGGTCCCAGTGCGGCGCGCCGAGGCCGGTGAGCGCCGGCACGAAGACCACGCCCTCGGAGGAGTCGACGGTCGACGCGATCGCTGCCGTCTCGGCGGCCGAGCCGACGATCTGCAGGCCGTCGCGCAGCCACTGCACGGCCGCGCCGGTCACGAAGATCGCCCCCTCCAACGCGTACGTCGTGGTGCCGTCGGGTGCGCGCCACGCAGCCGTGGACAGCAGCCCGGCGTCGGAGCGGACGACCTCGGTCCCGGTGTTGGTGAGGATGAAGGAGCCGGTGCCGTAGGTGCACTTCACCTCGCCCGGCTCGAAGCAGGTCTGGCCGAACAGCGCCGACTGCTGGTCGCCGGCGATGCCGGCGATGGGGAGGTCGAGGCCGAGGAACGTGCGCGGGTCGGTGCGGGCGAGCTCGCCCCACGACGGCACGATCTCGGGCAGCGCGTCGCGGGGGACCCCGAAGAGCCCGCACAGCTCGTCGGACCAGTCCCCGGTCGTGAGGTCGAACAGCAGCGTGCGCGAGGCGTTCGAGACGTCGGTGAGGTGGTGCAGCCCCCGGGTCATCCGCGCGACGAGGTAGGAGTCGACCGTGCCGACGGCGTACCTCCCCGACTCCACCAACGCCCACGTGTGCGGCTCGTGCTCGGCCAGCCAGCGCAGCTTGGTGCCGGAGAAGTACGGGTCCAGGCGCAGGCCGGTCAGCTCGGCGACCCGGTCCTCGTGGCCCTCGGTGCGCATCGTCTGGCAGATCGCGGCGGTGCGCCGGTCCTGCCACACGATCGCCCGACGGGGTGAGCCGAGCGTCTCGCGGTCCCACAGCACGACCGTCTCGCGCTGGTTGGTGATGCCGATGCCCTGCAGGGGCGGGCCGTCGGTGCGCTCGTACGCCGCGATCGCCATGCGGGTCGACTCCAATGTCGCCTGCCAGATCTCCTCCGGCGTGTGCTCGACCCAGCCCGGCCGGGGGAAGTGCTGGGCGAACTCCTGGTAGCCCTTCGCGGCGATCGTCCCGTCCGTGGTGACCACGACGGCGGTCACGCCGGTGGTGCCGGCGTCGATGGCGAGCACGCTCATGGGGGTGACCCTGCCACATCGTGGATAGGGTCCCCGTGAAGGTTGCAGTGGAGCTTCCAGTGAAGTCTCCAGCGACTCCCCACACCCACGTCATCCAGGAGGGACCATGCGCGTCGGCGTACTCACCGGCGGGGGCGACTGCCCCGGCCTGAACGCTGTCATCCGGGCCGTCGTCCGCAAGGGCACGAGCGTCCACGGCTTCGAGTTCGTGGGCTACCGCGAGGGCTGGCGCGGTCCGCTCGAAGGGATCAAGGCACCGCTCACGGTCGACGACGTCCGCGGCGTGCTGCCCCGCGGCGGCACGATCCTGCGCTCGTCGCGCACCAACCCCTTCGCCGTCGAGGGCGGCGTCGAGCAGATCAAGTCCAACCTCGCCTCCGACGGCGTCGACGCGCTGATCGCGATCGGCGGGGAGGACACGCTCGGCGTGGCCACCAAGCTCGCCGACCTCGGCGTCAACGTCGTCGGGGTGCCGAAGACGATCGACAACGACCTCTCCGGCACCGACTTCACCTTCGGCTTCGACACGGCCGTCAACATCGCGATGGAGGCGATCGACCGGCTGCACACCACCGCCGAGTCCCACCACCGCGCCGTGGTCGTCGAGGTCATGGGCCGCCACGCCGGCTGGATCGCCCTGCACGCCGGGCTGGCCGCGGGCGCCAACGTCATCCTCATCCCCGAGCAGCCCTTCGACATCGACGAGGTCGTGCGTCACGTCCAGAGCCGCTTCGAGATCGACTACTCGCCGATCCTCGTCGTCTCCGAGGGGGCCGTCCCGCGCGAGGGCGGGGAGATGACGCTGATGTCGGGGGAGAAGGACGCCTTCGGCCACGTGCGCCTGGGCGGCATCGGCGAGCGGATCGCTGCCGAGATCGAGCACCGCACCGGCAAGGAGGCCCGTGCCGTCGTGCTCGGCCACGTGCAGCGCGGCGGCACCCCGACCGCGCGCGACCGGTGGATGGCGACGCGGTTCGGCCTGTACGCCGTCGACGCCGTCGCGGAGGCCGACTTCGGCACGATGGTCGCCCTGCGCGGCAAGGACATCGTCCGCGTGCCGCTCATCGAGGGCACCGGCGAGCTCAAGGTCGTCTCGCCCGAGGAGTACGCCGAGGCGCAGGTGTTCTTCGGGTAGGGCCTGCTCGCAGGTCTCGTCCGGGCCCCGGCGGGGTAGGTTCCGCGCACTCGCCCCGATCGGGGCCGCACGAGGGGGCCATCGCACGTGAGCGACGCACCGACCAGCACCACCGGGCACCCGGGCAGCAACACCGACGACGCCCCGGAGCTCAAGCGGGTCCTCGGACCCAAGCTGCTGCTGCTGTTCATCGTCGGCGACATCCTCGGCTCCGGGATCTATGCGATCACGGGCGACGTCGCCGGCGAGGTCGGCGGTGCGGCCTGGCTGCCGTTCCTCGTGGCGTTCGGGATCGCGACGCTCACGGCGTTCGCCTACCTCGAGCTCGTCACGAAGTACCCCCAGGCAGCGGGCGCCGCGCTCTACGTCCACAAGGCGTTCGGGATCCACTTCGTCACGTTCCTCGTTGCGTTCGCCGTGATCAGCTCGGGCATCACCAGCGCCTCGACGAGCGCCAACGTGCTGGCCAGCAACCTCCTCGCCGGCCTGGAGGGTGCGGGCTGGGCGGTCGGCACCGGTAGCGGCCAGGTGCTGTTCGTCGCGATGGCGTTCATGGTGCTGCTCGCGTTGATCAACCTGCGCGGTGTCGGCGAGAGCGTGAAGTTCAACGTGGTCCTGACGGCGATCGAGATCGGCGCGCTGCTGATCGTCATCGGCGTCGGCTTCTTCGCGATGTCGCAGGGCAATGCGGACTTCTCGCGCGTGGTGGTCTTCGAGTCGGCCGAGGGGAAGAGCCTCTTCGTCGCGGTCACGGCGGCCACGTCGCTGGCGTTCTTCGCGATGGTGGGCTTCGAGGACTCCGTCAACATGGTCGAGGAGACCAAGGACCCGCTGCGGATCTTCCCGAAGGTGATGTTCACCGGCCTCGGGATCGCGGTCTTCTTCTACGTGCTGGTCTCGATCACCGCGGTGGCGTTGATCCCGGTCGGGGACCTCGCCGAGAGCGACACGGCCCTGCTCGACGTCGTGGCCGTCGGCGCGCCGGACTTCCCGATCGACAAGGTCTTCCCGTTCATGACCGTGTTCGCGGTCGCCAACACCGCGCTCATCAACATGCTGATGGCCAGCCGGCTGCTCTACGGCATGGGGCGCCAGGACGTACTGCCGCGGGTGCTCAGCAAGGTCCTGCCGGGTCGTCGTACGCCGTGGGTGGCCATCGTGTTCTCCACTCTGCTCGCACTCGGACTCATCGCGGTCGTGGCGCTGGTCCTCGACCAGACCGGGGTCGACGCGCTGTCCGGCACCACCGCGCTGCTGCTGCTCGGGGTGTTCGCGGTCGTCAACGTCGCGTGCCTCCTGCTGCGCCGCGACCCGGTCGACTCCGCGCACTTCGTCGCCCCGACGGTGATCCCCGTGCTCGGTGCGCTCGCGTGCGCGTTCTTCCTCGGTCCGTGGACCGGGCGCGACACGATCCAGTACACGATCGCCGCCGGCATGCTCGCGGTCGGCGTCGTGCTCTGGGCGCTGACGTGGCTGTGGAACCGCAGCGTCCGGGCCAAGCCGACCGGCTTCCGCGACCCCTCGGACCTCGCCGGCTGAGCTGCAAGTCGGGCGGGTGAGCGCCGGGCCTGTGGACGACCGGTGAGGTGTGTCGGACGCACCGCCTAGCGTGGCCGTCATGACGACACCGACGCTCGCCCTGGACGCCGACCGTGCCGCTGTGGCGGGTCGTGTCATCGCGGCCATGGCCGGGCCCGAGGCCCGCCTGCGCCCCGACCAGGAGACCGCGGTGGCGGCGCTGTGCGAGGACGCCGCACGCGTGCTGGTGGTGCAGGCGACCGGATGGGGCAAGTCGGCGGTCTACTGGGCCGCCACCGCCGTACGCCGCTCCGAGGGCGCCGGCCCCACGCTCGTCGTCTCGCCGTTGCTGTCGCTCATGCGCGACCAGGTCGCCGCTGCCGCCCGCGCCGGCCTGCGCGCGGCGACGGTCAACTCCGCCAACATCGACGACTGGTCCGGCATCGAGCGCGACCTGGTCTCCGGCGCCCTCGACGTCCTGCTGGTCTCGCCGGAGCGCCTGGCCAACCCGGGCTTCGGCCGGCGCGTGCTCGACGCGCTGACCGGTCGTCTCGGCCTGGTCGTGATCGACGAGGCCCACGCGGTCTCCGACTGGGGCCACGACTTCCGCCCCGACTACCGCCGCGTCTCCGACGTCCTGCAGCGGCTGCTGCCGACCACCCCGGTCCTGGCGACGACGGCGACCGCCAACGCGCGCGTGACCGACGACGTCGCCGCGCAGCTGGGCGAGACGACGCTGGTGCTGCGGGGCCCGCTTGCCCGCGCGAGCCTGCAGCTGGCTGTCGTCGACCCCGGCCGCGGTGACGGCTACGACCGGCTCAGCCCGCTCGACCGCTACGCCTGGGTCGTCGACCACCTGCCGCGGCTGCCGGGCAGCGGCATCATCTACACGCTCACCGTGGCCGACGCCCACCGGTTGGCTGAGGCGATCGCGTCGGTCCACCCGGATCTGCCCGTGGCTGCCTACACCGGTCAGCTCGACGGTGCGCAGCGCGAGAAGCTCGAGGACGCGCTCCTGGCCAACGAGGTCAAGGCGCTGGTGGCGACCTCGGCGCTCGGCATGGGCTACGACAAGCCCGACCTCGGCTTCGTCGTCCACGTCGGTGCGCCGCCCTCGCCGGTGTCCTACTACCAGCAGGTCGGCCGTGCCGGGCGTGCCCTCGACCACGCGCTCGCCGTGCTGCTCCCGTCGGAGGCCGACGACCGGGTCTGGGAGTACTTCGCCACCGCGACCATCCCCGTGCCCGCCCAGGTCGAGGCGGTCCTGGCCGTCCTGGCTGCTGCGGGGGAGTCGATGTCGGTGCCCGCGCTGGAGGCCGAGACCGGCGTACGCCGCACCCGGGTCGAGCTGCTGCTCAAGCAGCTCGCCGTCGAGGGGGTGGTCGAGCGCGGCGAGGCCGGGTGGTCGACCACCGGCAAGGAGTGGACGTTCGACGCCGAGCACTACGACGGCGTCATCGCGGTCCGCCGGCGCGAGGCGGACATCATGCGGTCCTACACGCGCTCGGAGAGCTGCCTCATGCAGCTGCTGCAGCGCTCCCTGGACGACCCGACGGCCGAGCCGTGCGGTCGGTGCTCGGCCTGCCTCGGCGCGCTGCCGACCGGCCTCGAGCAGCGCCCGAGCGTGGAGACCCGGCGTGCCGTCGCGGCGGTGCTGCGCACCCAGCGCCACGCGGTGGAGCCGCGCAAGATGTGGCCCGGTGGCGCGTTCGGGTCGCGCGGTCGGATCGCGGCCGGCGAGATCGCCGATCCGGGCCGCGCACTCGTGCACGCCGACGCTCCCGAGTGGAGCGAGCTGGTCGCCCAGGTCTTCGCGCGCGACGCCGAGGCGCCCGAGGAGCTGCGCGACGCGGTGGTCGGCGTGCTCGCCGACTGGCGCGGCAGCTGGGCCGAGCGGCCCGAGACCGTCGTGGGGCTTGCGGCGTCCGGGTTCCCGCGGCTGGTCGGGTCGCTGGTCGACCACGTCGCCGAGCGCGGTCGGCTGCAGCCGGCCGGGGTGCTCGACCTGCCGGCGCCGTCGGGTGACCTGAGCTCGGCGGAGGAGGCGGCGTGGTGGCGCGACCAGCTGCTGGCGGCGACCGCGCCGCCGGTCGAGGGCCAGGTGGTGCTGCTCGTGGTGGACGCGTCGTCGTCGCTGTGGCCCGTGACAGTGGTCACCTCGTGGCTGCGCCGGGCGGGGGCGCGCCGCGTGCTGCCGCTTCTCGTCCACCGGCGCGCGTGAGGAGCGGCCAGGGGAGCGACGT
The DNA here is from genome assembly GCF_030811215.1 of Nocardioides massiliensis. Classification (NCBI taxonomy): domain Bacteria; kingdom Bacillati; phylum Actinomycetota; class Actinomycetes; order Propionibacteriales; family Nocardioidaceae; genus Nocardioides; species Nocardioides massiliensis. The sequence continues at coordinate 3,392,212 of NZ_JAUSQM010000001.1, read as the reverse complement.
AGGCTGGACAGGTGGTACCCGACGATGCTCCTGGCCTGATCCCCGACCTGGCGACCCTGCACGCGCGCGGCGCGGCGCAGCAGCCGACCTACCCCGACCCCGCCGCCGTGCAGGCGGCCGTGCAGAAGCTGCGCGGCATGCCACCGCTGGTCTTCGCCGGTGAGTGCGACGACCTGAAGACCAAGCTCGCGGCGGTCTCCCGGGGGGAGGCGTTCCTGCTCCAGGGCGGTGACTGCGCCGAGACCTTCGACGGCGTCACCGCCGACAACGTGCGCAACAAGCTGCGCGTGCTGCTGCAGATGGCCGTCGTGCTGACCTACGCGGCGTCCGTGCCGGTGGTGAAGCTCGGCCGGCTGGCGGGGCAGTACGCCAAGCCGCGCTCCTCCGACACCGAGACCCGTGGCGACGTGACGCTGCCGGCCTACCGCGGTGATGCGGTCAACGGCTTCGCGTTCACCCCGGAGTCGCGCGTGCCCGACCCGCAGCGGCTCGTCGACGTCTACAACTCCTCCGCCGCGACGCTCAACCTCGTGCGTGCGTTCGTGACGGGCGGGTACGCCGACCTGCGCCAGGTCCACGCCTGGAACACCTCCTTCGTGAAGTCGAGCGGGGTGGGGGCGCGCTACGAGCAGGTCGCCGACGAGATCGAGCGCGCGCTGACGTTCATGAAGGCCATCGGTGCCGACCCGGAGGAGTTCCACCGGGTCGACTTCCACTCCAGCCACGAGGCGCTGGTGTTGGAGTACGAGCACGCGATGACCCGCATCGACTCGCGCACCCAGGCGCCGTACGACGTCTCCGCGCACTTCCTGTGGATCGGCGAGCGCACCCGTCAGCTCGACGGCGCCCACGTCGAGCTGCTGTCGCGGGTGCAGAACCCGATCGGCGTGAAGCTCGGCCCGACGACGACCGCCGATGACGCGATCGCGCTGGCCGAGCGGCTCGACCCGCACCGCGAGGCCGGCCGCCTGACCTTCATCACCCGCATGGGTGCCGGCAAGATCCGCGACCTGCTTCCCCCGCTGGTGGAGAAGGTCCGCGCGGCCGGCGTCGAGGTGGCGTGGGTCTGCGACCCCATGCACGGCAACACCTTCGAGGCGTCCTCGGGCTACAAGACCCGCCGCTTCGACGACGTGATCGACGAGGTGCAGGGCTTCTTCGACGTCCACCACGGTCTCGGCACCTGGCCCGGTGGCATCCACGTCGAGCTCACGGGTGACGACGTCACCGAGTGCGTCGGCGGCGGCGAGGCCCTGGCGGAGGCCGACCTCGGCAACCGCTACGAGTCGGTCTGCGACCCGCGCCTCAACCGCGTGCAGTCGCTGGAGCTGGCGTTCCTCGTGGCTGACATGTTGCGCCGTCGCGACGAGACCCCGGTGGACGCACGCTGAGCGGGCACGCCGACCCGAGGACCGAGCACCCCGTGATCGACCTCCGCAGCGACACCGTCACCCGCCCCACCCCGGCGATGCGGGAGGCGATGGCGCGCGCGGAGGTCGGCGACGACGTCTATGGCGAGGACCCGACCGTCCGGCTGCTCGAGGAGCGGGTGGCCGAGCTGCTGGGCCAGGAGGCCGCGCTGTTCACCGCCACCGGCTCGCTGGCCAATGTCCTGGCCCTGCAGGGCCTGGTGACCGCGGGCCAGGAGGTGCTCTGCGCGGCCGACGCCCACATCGCGCGCGCCGAGCTCGGGGTGCACGCCGCGGTCAACGGGCTGACGACGCGCACCTGGACCGACGGTCCGCTCGCGCTCGACCAGATCCGCGAGCTCTTCGCGCCCGACCTCGGACCGTTCTTCGTGCCGACGGCGGCCGTGTCGGTCGAGAACACCCACAACTTCTCCGGTGGCGCGGTCCTCGCGCTCGAGGACCTCAAGGCGCTGCGCGCCTGGGCCGACGAGCACGGCACGCGCCTGCACCTCGACGGCGCACGGTTGTGGAACGCGGTTGCCGCGACCGGCGTCGACGCTGCGACGTACGGCGGGTTGTTCGACGCGGTCGCGGTCTGTCTGTCCAAGGGCCTCGGCGCGCCGATCGGCTCGCTGGTCGCCGGGTCGGCGGACCACATCGCCGAGGCCCGCGTGTGGCGCAAGCGGCTGGGTGGCGGGATGCGCCAGGTCGGCGTACTGGCCGCAGCCGGGCTCCACGCCCTCGACCACCACCGCGAGCGACTGGCAGACGACCACGAGCACGCCCGGCTGCTGGCCGAGTCATGCGAGATCGATCCCGACTCGGTCGCGACCAACATGGTCGTCGTACCCGACGTCGACGTGGAGACCTTCGTCGCCGTCTGCGCGGCCGAGGGCGTGCGGGTCGGCGCGGTCGGGCCGCGCACGGTGCGTCTGGTGACGCACCTCGACGTCACGCGCGATCAGGTCGAGCTGGCGCGCCCGGTCCTGGTGCGTGCGCTGGCGTCGAGCCGGCCGACCGCTGCGGGCAGCTGACGCACGGCGGTCGCCAGCGCCCGCAGGTCGTTGCCCAGCAGGGCCTGCGGGCCGTCGCACAACGCCGTCTCCGGCTCGGGGTGCACGTCGACGATGATGCCGTCGGCCCCCACGGCGATCGCGGCGCGCGACAGCGGGACGACGAGGTCCTTGCGCCCCGCCGCGTGCGACGGGTCGACGATGACCGGCAGGTGCGAGGTCGCCTGGATCACCGGCACGGCGGAGATGTCGAGGGTGTTGCGGGTGGCGGGCTCGAAGGTGCGGATGCCGCGCTCGCACATGACGACGTCGAGGTTGCCGCGCTGGGCGATGTATTCGGCCGCCATCAGCCACTCCTCGATGGTCGCGGTCATGCCGCGCTTGAGCAGCACCGGCTTGCCGGACTCGCCGACCGCCTGCAGCAGCCCGAAGTTGGCCGCGTTGCGGGTGCCGATCTGCAGCATGTCGGCGTGCTCGGCGACTACCGCCACGTCGCGGGCGTCGACGACCTCGGTCACGACCGGCAGGCCGGTGACCTCGCGGACGTCCGCGAGGATCTCCAGGCCGCGCACGCCGAGCCCCTGGAAGGCGTACGGCGAGGTGCGCGGCTTGAACGCCCCGCCGCGCAGCAGGGTCGCGCCCGCGGCCTTGGCCATCTCGGCAGCCTCGAGCGTCTGCTGCGGCGTCTCCACCGCGCACGGGCCGGCGATGAAGGTGAACGTCTCCGGACCGATCGGCACCTGCTTCTCGGCCGGCCCCACCCAGACCGTGGAGCGCTCGGGATGGTGCTGGCGGCTGACCAGCTTGTAGGGGTCGGAGATCCGGTGCACGTCCGCGACGCCCGGCAGGCTGCGCAGGTTGAGGTGGTGGAAGGACTCGATGTCACCGACCAGACCGATGATCGTGCGCACGACGCCCTTGCTGACGAACGCCTCACCCCCGACGCCCTCGACGCGCTCGACGACCCGACCGATCTCTTCGTCCGTTGCACCCGGAGCCATCACCACGACCATGCTGCTCAGGCTAGGGCAGCACCGCCGCTCGCCCCGGTGGGATACCGCAGGGCGGACCCGCGGGTGCGGCGAGAAATTCACTACACGTGTAGCGAATTTGCGCGACACGCCGACTGGAACGTGTTCACAGTGGTGAGTTCACTACACGAGTAGCGAATTGGCGGGCGCTCACGTGGCCGCGCGGAGCTCCTTGAGCAGGGGCAGGCAGCGGGAGTCCGGCGTACCGGAGTCCGGGGTCTCGAGGACGAACGGCACGCCCTCGGTGGCGGGGTGGGCGAACAGCTCGGTGAACGCGGCGGTGCCGATGTGGCCCTGGCCGATGCGCTCGTGGCGGTCCTTGAAGGCGCCGCGCACGTCCATCGAGTCGTTGGCGTGGATGAGCCGCAGGCGCCCGGGTCCGCCGATCTCGACGATCCGGTCCAGCGTCGTGGTGGTGCCGCCCGGCTCATCCAACGGTGCACCGGCGGCGAAGACGTGGCAGGTGTCGAGGCAGATCCCGGCACGCGGGTGGTGGTCGAGGACGTCGAGGTAGGCCGCGAGGTCCTCGACGCCGGCACACAGCGACTGGCCCTGGCCGGCGGTGGGCTCGAGCAGGAGGTACGGCGCGTCGGGACCGGCGGCGTCGAGGCCGTCGAGCAGCGGCATCAGCGCCTCGCGCACCTGGCCCATCGCGCGCTCGACCGAGCCGGTGGCGACGCACGACCCGGTGTGGACTACCACGCCCTCGGCGCCGATCTCCGCGGCGCGCAGGAGGTTGTGGGCCACGCTGGCGACCGACTTCTCGAAGGTCGCCTCGGTGGGGCTGCCGAGGTTGACGAGGTACGGCGCGTGGATGAAGGCGCGCATGCCGGTCGCCTCGCACAGCCGGCGGAACTCCTTGTCCTGCCCGGGGTCCCCGGCGCTCAGCGCCCATCCGCGGGGGTTGCCGACGAAGACCTGGAGCGTCTCGGCGCCGAGCTCCTGGGCGCGGGCGAAGGCACCGGCAGCGAGGCCCTTGCCGACGGGCAGATGGGAGCCGAGTGGGTTGCGCAGCGTCACCTGGCCATCACACCAGGGTGAGCGTCACCGTCGAGCCGCGGGGGGCCATCGAGCCCTGGCCGGGGTTGCTGGAGACGACGTACTCCAGACCCACGTAGAGATCGCTGCGCTCGGTGCGGACGACGAACCCGGCCGCTTCGAGACGCTCCGTCGCCTCGGCGACCCCGACGCCGCGCACGCGCGGCACCTGCACCATCTCCGGTCCACGGGACACCACGAGGCGCACGGTGTCGCCGCGGTAGAGCGTGCCGGTGTTGGGGTTCTGGGAGATGACGCGTCCCTCGGGGACGTCGTCACTGAACTCCGCGGTGCGCTCGACGTCGAGCCCGGCGTCGGTGAGGGCGGTCTCGGCGCGGTCGGCCGACCTCCCGGTGAAGTCGCGCACCTCGATCGGCTTGCGGCCCTTGCTCACCACCAGCGACACAGCGGCGTCGCGGCGCAGCTCGGTGCCGGCGGCCGGGTCGGCGCGGATCACCACACCTTCGGCGATCCGCTCGTGGAAGCGCTCGGTGACGTCGCCGACGTCCAGGTTGGCCTCCTCGAGCAGCTCCCTCGCGCGCTCCTCGGACTCGCCGCGCAGCGCGGGCACCTCGTAGCGCTCGGGTCCGAGCGAGAGCGTGACCTCCACGGTGCCGTCGTCGAGGATCCGGGACCCGGCACGGGGGTCGGTGCTGATGACCGAGCCGGCCGTCACGGTCTCGCTGTAGGCCCGGTCGGCGACGGTCAGCGACAGCCCGGCGGCCTGCACCTTCTCCCGCGCGGCGGTCTCGGAGAGGTTGATGAGGCTCGGCGTGGTCGTGTAGCGGGCGACGCCGAACCAGTACGCCGCACCGCCGCCGGCGACCGCCAGCAGCAGGACGAGCAGGACCACGAGCGGACCGCGACGCCGGGTGCGCCCCGGTGGTGGGGGAGTCGGCTGCATGGCCTCGGGCCGGGACGGCGTACGCGCGGCGGGACGCGCGGCAGGGGAGCGTGGCGGCTCCGCCTGGACCGAGGGCGGCACCGCCAGCACCTCGGCCAGGTCCTCGCGCGTGTGCTCGCGGGTGTGCTCGACCGACGGCGGCGGCTGCAGGTCGGCGACGAGCTCGGGGTCGGTGCGCATCCCGGCGTCGAGGGCGGAGCGCACCCGGTGGACGTGGTGGAGCAGGACCCGTGCGTCGGCGGGGCGGTGGTCGCAGTCGCGGGCCGTGGCGCGGGCCACCAGCGCGTCGACGTAGTCGGGGATGCTCGGCACGACCGCGGACGGCGCGGGAATGTCCTCGTGGACGTGCTTGTAGGCCACCTGGATCGGCGACTCGCCCTCGTGCGGCTTGCGCCCGGCCAGCATCTCGTAGAGCAGGATCCCGGCGGCGTACACGTCCGCGCGCGCGTCGGCGACGCTGTCGACGACCAGCTCGGGGGCGAGGTAGGAGACCGTGCCGATGAGCACGCCACTGGTCGCGGTGTGCTGGGTGTCGGAGCTGATCGCGCGGGCCAGGCCGAAGTCGGCGACCTTGATCCGCCCGTCATCGGCGATGAGGACGTTCTCCGGCTTGATGTCACGGTGCACCAGCCCAGCGGCGTGCGCGGCGGCGAGCGCCGAGAGCACCGGCTCGAGCAGCGCGAGCGCGCGGGCCGGCGCCAGGGGGGCCTCGTCGCGCAGGAGGTCGCGCAGTGTGCGCCCCTCGACGTACTCCATGGCCAAGAAGAGCGTGCCGTGGTCGTCACCCTGGTCGAAGACGTTGACGACGTTGGGGTGCGACAGCCGCGCCGCGGAGCGGGCCTCGCGCACGAACCGGGTCGCGAAGTCCTGGTCGTCGCCGAGGCCGGCGTGCATCACCTTCACTGCGACCGGCCGGTCCAGGCGCAGGTCGACTGCCTCGTAGACCGTGGCCATCCCGCCGCGGGCGATGCGGTCCCCGACCTCGTACCGTCCGTCGAGCACCCGCCCGACGATCGGGTCCGAGGCTGTCCGGTCGACCACGCATCCTCCTGGACTCGGCCAGGGGCGAGGAGTTCTGCGGCCCCTGCTGGCTCAGCGGTCGATTTTACGGTCGAACCGCTCCTTGAGAGCCATCACGTTGCGGACATAGGACCGCGTGTCGTCGTACGGTCCGTGCTCACGCAGGCCCGCCAGCCCCTGATAGTACGCCGCCAGCGCCCGTCGTTCGGGCTCCAGCGACGTCAGCAGGTCGAGGAGCGCGACGCCGGCGGTGACGTTGTCCTGCAGGTCGCGCGGGTCGAGGGTGCGGCCGGCGCGCGGCGACATCCACTCCGCGGTGCCGGGCAGGACCTGCATCGCGCCGATCGCGTCGGCTGAGGAGACGACGTGTTGTTGCCAGCCCGACTCCTGCCACGACAGCGCCAGTGCGAGGGCCGGGTCGACGCCCCAGCTGCGCGCGGTGCGCTCGATCGTGCGGCGTACGTCGTCGCGGGAGTGGCGCGGCGGAGTCCGCACGGCAGGCTTCTGCGGCGCCGCACGCCGCGGCTCGGCCTCGTCGCCGGCGGTCTCCGGCCGGCCCGGCACCTCGCCGGGGTCGAGCGCCGAGAGCACCACCGGCACCGTGATGGTCTCGCCCACGCGCAGGGTCGCGCTGGGCCCGAGGTCGTTGACGGAGATCAGCTCCGCGGTCCAGGCGTGCAGCCGGGTGGCGATCCCGGTCGCGGTGTCGCCCGGCTTGACGGTGTAGTCGACATGCTCGCGGTCGCTGTCGGCCGCCGCCGGTGGCGCCATGGCCAGTCCAGCCAGTGACAAGCCGGCGGCGAGGGCGAGCGTGCTGGTCAGCAGACCGCGGCCGCGGCGCCACCGCCGCGGCACAGTGGTGGAGGGGTTCCCGAGAGAGATCATCGACCCTGCCTACCCGCTGTGGCGAGAGTTACACAAGGGACAGAAGGGGCAAAAGGTGCAGTCAGTTTCACTACATGTGTAGTGAAACTGGCACCTCGTAGACGTTCCAGTCGGCGTGTCGCGCAGGAACGTATACACAGTCCCGGGCGTACGGCGCGGAGGGCGCAGCAGGCACAATGAGCGTCATGAGCTCGTCCTCCCTGCCGTCCGGCGACACCGACCTCGGCGCACTGATCCCCGACTGGATCGACTTCCACGAAGCCGGCGAGCAGCTCGGCGTGAGCCCCAGCCGCGTACGCCGCCTGGTCGCGGAGCACCAGCTGGCCGCCGCCGTGCCGTCGCCGGGGGCCGGGCAGCGGCTGCCGGCCGAGCAGCTCCAGGACGGCCAGATCGTCAAGGGGCTCTCCGGGCTGCTGATCCTGCTGCACGACATCGGCTTCGACGACCGCGAGGCGCTCGCCTGGCTGTTCACCGCCGACGACACCCTGCCCGGACGCCCGATCGACGCGCTGCGCGAGAACCGCGGCTCGGAGGTCAAGCGACGCGCGCAGGCGATGCTGTGACCCTGGCCTGACCCGCGCCCGATCTGCAGCCGACGACCGGTCTCAGACCTCGCGGCGCACGGCGGCCAGCGCGAGCTCGCGCAGTCCCTCGCGCGAGGCGTCGTGGATCGGCGCCTGGTCGAGCGCGGTGAACGCGTCCTCGGTGAGCTGGTCGATGAGCTTCTCGACCCGCTCGACCGCACCCGAGCGGCGCAGCAGCTCCTGCAGCTCGGCCACCTCCGCGGCGTCGAGCGGTGTGCCCAGGCCCGCATCGAGGCGCTGCGCGTCGTCGTCCGCCAGGCCGGTGAGCGCGTGGGCGATGAGCACCGTGCGCTTGCCCTCGCGCAGGTCGTCGCCGGCGGGCTTCCCGGTCACAGCGGAGTCGCCGAGCGCACCGAGCAGGTCGTCGCGCAGCTGGAACGCCTCGCCGATGGGCAGGCCGAACCCGGTCAGCGCCTCGATCTGGGCGGGCTCCGCACCCGCGAGCGCGGCGCCGATGTGGAGCGGGCGCTCGACGGAGTACTTCGCCGACTTGTAGCGCAGCATCCGGGTCGCCTCCTCGACGGTGACCCGGGCGCGGGTCTGCACGGACACGTCGAGGAACTGGCCGGCGATGACCTCGGAGCGGGTGAGGTCGAGCAGGCGCATCGCCGCAGTCACCCGCTCGGCCGGCAGCCCGCACTCGCGCAGCAGCTCGTCGGCCCAGGTCAGCAGCAGGTCGCCGAGCAGGATCGCCGCCGCAGCGCCGTACGCCGTCGGGTCGCCGGGCCACCCGGCCTGCTGGTGCTGGGACTCGAAGGCGCGGTGGGCGGCGGGCCGGCCGCGGCGGGTGTCGGAGGCGTCCATGAAGTCGTCGTGGACCAGTGCGCTGGCGTGCAGGATCTCCAGCGCGGCGCAGGCGCGCAGCAGGGCGGCGTACGTCGTCTGGTCGTCCTCGACCCCCGGGCCGTGGACGGCGACGAACCCGGCCCGGCAGAACGCCGCCCGCAGCCGCTTCCCGCCGCGCAGGCTGGTGCGCGCCTCCTCGACGAGGAGAGCGGCGTCCTCACCGAGCGGCTCGAGCCGGCGCGCGTGCTCGTCGAGCACGGTGTCGAGGGTCGCCTGAACCTGGTCGGCAAACGAGATCACGCGGTCAGCGTACGGTCATCGCCGTACCCTGACCGGTATGGCCCTCGGTCTCCCTTCCCGCATGCCCTGTGGGCACGCGATCGTCGATCTGCTCGCCGCGGGCGAGCGGTCGTTCTCCTTCGAGTTCTTCCCGCCGAAGGACGCCGACGGGGAGCGGGCGCTGTGGCGGGCGATCCGCGAGCTGGAGCCGCTGCGCCCCACCTTCGTCTCGGTGACCGAGGGCGCCGGCGGCTCGACCCGCGACGGCACCGTCGGGATCACCGAGCGGATCGCGGCCGAGACGACCCTGACGCCGATGGCGCACCTGACCTGCGTGGGCCAGACCGTCGAGGAGCTGCGCCATGTCATCGGGAGGTACGCCGACGCGGGGGTGCGCAACGTGCTCGCGCTGCGCGGCGACCCGCCCACCGGTCCGGGCACCGCGTGGGTCCCGACCGAGGGCGGCCTCAACTACGCCAGCGAGCTCGTCGCGCTCGCGCGCTCGCTGGGTGACTTCAGCGTCGGCGTGGCGGTGTTCCCCCTCGGGCACCGCGACTGCGCCACGCTCGAGGCCGACGTCGACGCGATGCGTGCCAAGGCCGACGCCGGGGCGCAGTTCGGCATCACCGAGATGTTCTTCCGCGCCGAGGACTACTTCGGGCTGCGCGAGCGCTGCGACCGCGCCGGCATCGACATCCCGCTCCTGCCCGGCATCATGCCGATCCTCAGCGCCCGCTCGATCGTGCGCATGGCGGAGCTGTCCGGACGCGAGGTGCCGGCCGAGGTGGTGCAGCGCTTCGACGGCGTCGACGACCCCGCCGACGTGCGCCGCATCGGTGTCGAGATCGCCACCGAGCTGTGCGACGAACTGCTCGCCGGTGGTGCTCCCGGGCTGCACTTCTTCACCCTCAACCGCTCCCGCGCCACCCGCGAGATCTACGAGGGTCTGGGCGTCCACGCCTGACGCGGCGCGCCCGTCGGGCGCCGTACCGGGTGGCAGTTTCACCGCCCGTCTATCGAAACCGGGCGTTTGGGGCGCCAGTTTCGTACGACGAGCGGGCGTGTCGTGGCTCGGGCGGTGAAACTGCCCGCCTCAGGCCGGACCGACCTCCTGGGCGATCAGGGCGGAGCTGAGGGCGACGAAGGGGACGCCGGCCCCGGGAGCGGCGTGCGCGCCGGCAGCGAACACGCCGGGGATCGGCGTGCGCGTCGACAGCCGGTCGGTGAGGGTACGCCGACCCTGCCAGGCCACGCCGTACGGCGACCCGTGCAGCCGCTCGACCAGCTGGCGCGGGTTCTCGTCGACGCGGGTGACGATGTGGGGGCGCAGGTCGAGGCCGTAGCGGGCCAGCGCGACCACGATGTCCTCCGACACCCGGCCACGACCCAGCAGCGTGACGCCGAGGGTCCCGTCGGGCCCCACCCCCGATCGCCGTACGACGATGGTGGGCTCGCGGTGGAAGACGGTCTCCGTGGCCAGGTCGGGGGCGGAGCTGCCAAGGCCCAGGTGGCTCACGACCGGTGGCAGTGCGGGCATCGTCCGCGCGACGTGGCGCGCGAGGGTCGGGAGCCGGCGCGGGTCGACGGCGCAGACCACGAGGTCGGCGGCGAGCTCGCCCTCGCGGGTGGCGACGGCGACGGCGGCGCCGTTGCGCACGACGACGTCGGTCGCCGGCGTGCCCAGCTGCACCGTGACGCGGCGCTCGCCGAGGCGCTTGGTGAGCACCTGGGTGAGCTGGCCGAGGCCGCCCGGCACGGTCCAGACGCCGAACTTCTGCTCGACGTAGTCGAGCACGCCCCACCACGCCGGCACGTTGCGCGGGTCGTGTCCGGCGAGCTCGGCGTGGTGCAGGGCGATGGCGCGCAGCCGGACGTCTTTGAACGACTTCCGCACCCGCTTGTGCAGCGTCTCGCGGCTGAAGAGCAGGTCGCGGGTGCTGCGGTCGACCAGGTCGAGGGCCCAGGGGCGCTCGAGATACTCACGGCGCACGGTCTCCCACGGCGTGTGGAACGACTCGGTCCAGGCCATCCATGCCGCGGCCGCCTTCTCGCCGAGGGCGGCGGTGAGGGCCTCCTGCTGGGGGACGCGTCCGGCGGCGAACGTCACGCGGGTGTCGTCCTCGAAGCGGTGCTCGCGGAACTGCGGCACCGCGACGAGCTCGACCTCCCGCTCGAGCGGTCGCCCGGACTTGCGGAACAGGTCGCGGATCGCGCCGGGCAGGGGAGTGGCGCTCGGGCCGGCGTCCCAGGTGTAGCCGTCGTGCGCGAGCAGGCCGAGGGCCCCGCCGAGCTCCTCGCGGGCCTCGAGCAGCGTCACCTCGTGCCCGATCTTGGCCAGGCGCACGGCCGAGGCCATGCCGCCGAGCCCACCGCCGATCACCACCACGCGTGCCATGGGCTAGACCCTAGGCTGCGCCGACGCGCTGAACGGCAGCCGGCAGCGGATGGACGATCAACGGTCGCTCAGCGAGCGCCAGTAACGCAGCTCCGGGACGAGCCGCCCGTGCAGGTCTTCGGTGCGCTCACCGCCGTCGGGCACCCATCCGCGCCGCTCGTAGAACGTCCGCGCACGGTCGTTGTCGGCGAGCACCCACAACGTCGCGTCGGTGAAGCCGTGACCGACCAGTGCCTCCTCCGCCGCAGTGATGAGCTGCGCCCCGATGCCGCGGTCCCACCACGGGCGCAGCAGGTAGATCGCCGCGACCTCGCCGGTGGTGTCGGGGTCGAGGTCCTCGTCGCGGGTGGGGCAGACGCCGACGAAGCCCACGACGCGGCCGTCGACCACGGCGACCAGCACGGTGTTGCGCGCCGGAACGTCGGCGAGGAACTCCGCCCACCAGTGCGTGCGCTGCTCCACCGACAGGTTGTCGAGCAGCGTCGCCGGGAGCAGGCCGTCATAGGCCTGCTGCCAGGTGGTGACGTGCACGTGCGCCACGTCGGCCGCGTCGGCTTCCGTCGCGGGCCGGACCTCGATCGTGCTCACGGGGTCCTCACTCGACGTCGAGCGGTGTCGCACCGGTGAGGGCGATGAGCTCGTCGTAGGTGGAGCTGAACACCGCCGCGGGGTGTCCGGCCGCCGCCCACACGACGGGGTGGCGCGCCAGCCACGGGTCGATCCACGTCGGCACCGGAGCCGGGTGGGCGAAGGGGGAGACGCCGCCGATGACCTGTCCGGTGTGGGTGCGGACGAAGTCCGGCTTGGCGCGCCGCAGCTCACCACGGCCCAGCGCCGCCGACACGAGGGGTACGTCGACGCGGTGCGCACCGGAGGTGAGGATCAGCACCGGCTCGCCGTCCGCGTCGAAGAGCAGACTGTTGGCGATGGCGCCGACCTCGCAGCCCAACGCATCGGCGGCGAGTGCAGCAGTGTGGACCGCGTCGGGCAGGACCCGGATCTCACCGGTCCCGCCGCGCGCCGCCAGCTCCGCACGGAACGCCGCGATCGAGGGGTGCTCCGCCGGCTGGTCGGTCGTGACGTCGCTCATGGCGCCCGACTCTAGGAACTCAGCCTTGTTTGAGACACTGGGGGTGCCTGCAAGCGGCACCGGACGAGGTGCGCCGTACCCGGCCAGCGACAAGACGGCGCAGAGGAGTGGTCTGTCGTGCTCGCATGGATCGTGCTGGTCGTGTCCGGGGTGTTCGAGGCGGTGTGGGCCACCGCGCTCGGGCGCTCTGCCGGCCTCACCAAGCTGGGGCCCACCACCGTCTTCGGGGTCGCCGTCGTGATCAGCATGGCCGGCCTGGCCTGGGCGATGCGCACCCTGCCCACGGGCACGGCGTACGCCGTGTGGGTCGGGATCGGTGCCGGTCTGACCGTCGCCTACGAGCTGGCCACCGGTGCCCAGCCGTTCTCCGTCGCCCGGGTGCTGCTCGTCGCCGGCATCGTCGGCTGCGTCATCGGTCTCAAGCTCGTCTCCTGAGCCTTCGCTCCCCGCGCAACGGTCGGTCTTGACCGACTGTCGGTGCCGGGGTCTACCCTTCGATCAGGGTCGAACACGTGTTCGATGAGAAGGGGAGGCCCGATGTCACACCACCTGGTCCCGGAGACCGCACTGACCGCACTCGAGCGCTCGGCGCGCTCGCTGCAGGACGCGGTCGCCGCCACCGAGCCCGGACGCAGGTACGCCGCCGCCCACGTCGCCGCGCTGCAGGCGACGGCCGCGGTGCTGGCCGCGCGGGCCCGGCCCGCCACGCCCCGGGCGCGGCGCCAGCGCAACGCCTGGGTGCTGCTGTCCACGGTTGCGCCGGAGTTCGAGGAGTGGGCGAGCTTCTTCGCCGCCGGTGCGGCGAAGCGCGCTGCTGCCGAGGCCGGGTCCCGCCACGCCGTCACCGAACGGGAGGCCGACGACCTCGTCCGCGAGGCCGACCACTTCCTCGCGCTCGTGGAGCGGTCGCTGGGGCTGGCGCAGGGGAGCGTCGTGGTCACGACCGTGCCGAGCGCGCTCCCGGCGACCCGCCCCGCGGGCCGTGTCGGACGCGCCGGCTGAGCAGCCTCGGATGAGAGAGTGGGGCGCATGGCGAGCGCACCTCCTCCTCCCGGCGCCGGCGACCCCGGCTCCGCCACCGTCAGCCAGCGCCGCGGTCTCGCCCGGACCGCGGTGGTGTGGGCCGCCCTCGAGACTGCCCTGGGGTCCGTGCTGCGCGAGCGCCGGGCGGAGCGGTTGCGCGTGCTCGACGTCGGTGGCGGCACCGGCGACTTCGCCGTCCGGGTGGCGGGCCTCGGCGCCGATGTCCTCGTCGTCGACCCCAGCCCCGACGCCCTCGCTGCGCTCGATCGGCGCGCCCGCGAGCGCGACGTCGCCGACCGGGTCCGCGGACTGCAGGGCGACGTCGAGTCGCTGTCGTCCCTGGTCGAGCCGGGCTCGGTCGACGCCGTGCTCTGCCACGGCGTGCTCGACGTCCTGCCCGACCCCGCGCCGGCCTGGGAGGCGTTCGCGCGCGTGCTCCCCGCCGGCGGCCTGCTCAGCGTCGTCGTCGGTCAGCTGCACGCGGCGGTCCTCGCCCGGGCGATGGCCGGCCACCTCCACCAGGCCCGTGAGCTGCTCGAGACCCCGCCGACCAGCGGGCCGCGCCGGTTCACCGTCGACGACGTCCGGGCCAGCGCCACCGGTGCGGGCTTCGGCATCGACACGGTCCACGCTGTCCGGGTCTTCTCCGACCTGGTGCCCAGCGCTCTGCTCGATCTCGAGCCAGGCGCGGCCGAGGCGCTCCTCGCCCTCGAGTCCGCGGTCGCGGAGCGCCCCGAGTACCTCCCCCTCGCCCAGCAGCTCCACGTGCTCGCCACCCGCGTCTGACGCCGATCACGTCGCCGGCGCGGGTGCGCCGTGAGCGACCCGTCCCTGGCGTGCCGGCTGCTGCACGTCGACATGGACTGCTTCTACGCCTCGGTGATGCTGCGTGAGCGTCCCGAGCTCCACGACGTCCCGGTGATCGTCGGGGGCGCCGACCGGGGGGTGGTGCTGTCAGCCAACTACCCCGCCCGCGCGGCCGGCGTCCGCTCCGGTGTCCCCACCCGTCAGGCGCTGCGCGCGTGTCCGACAGCCGTCGTGGTGCCGCCCGACTTCGCCGCCTTCACCGAGGTCTCCCACGCGGTGCTCGAGGTCTTCACGGAGTTCACCCCGTCCGTGCAGGTGCTCTCGCTCGACGAGGCCTACCTCGACGTCGCCGGGGCGGTCCGCCTGCTCGGACCGCCGGCCGACATCGCCGAGCAGGTCCGTGCCCGCGTGTGGGAGACCCAGCAGATCCGGTGCAGCGTGGGCGTGGCCGCGACGCCGACGGTGGCGAAGATGGCGACCAACCGCGCCAAGCCCGACGGGGTCTGCGTCGTGGCGCCGGAGGAGACCATCGCGTTCCTGCGCAGCCACCGCGTCGGCGAGGTGTACGGCGTCGGTCCCCGCACCGCCGCGGTGCTCCACCGGCTCGAGCTGCACACCGTCGCCGACGTCGCGGCGGTGCCGATCGAGATCGTCGAGGCCGCCCTCGGACGGCACGCCGGCCGGTGGCTGTGGGACCTGGCTCACGGGCGCGACCACCGGGGCATGGAGGCCGGCCGGTCCCAGCAGCGCGCCGAGCGCTCGATGAGCAACGAGTCGACCTTCGGGTCCGACGTCAGCGATCCGGAGGAGCTGAGCCGACAGCTGCTCCGGCTCGCCACGAAGCTGGCAGGCCGGCTGCGCGCCGCGGGCATGGCAGCCCGCACCCTCGGGCTGCGCGTGCGCTACAGCGACTTCGAGACCCTCGACCGGTCCCGCTCGGTCGGAGAGCCGACCGACGTGTCCCACGAGATCTTCGCGACCACACGCGAGCTCCTGCGCGCCCTCGGCGCTCCCGGACAACCCGGCCAGGGACGCCGGCCCGTGCGCCTGCTGGGGGTGAAGGCGACCGGGCTGGTCGCGCGCTCGCGCTGGCAGCCCCAGCTGGAGCTCGGCGCCCGCGCCGAGGGTTGGGCCGACCTGGACCGGGCGGTCGACCAGGCGTCCGCACGGTTCGGACGAGCCGTCGTCCGGCCCGCCACCCTCGTGGATCGTCGCGCCCCGGGCGATGCGGACGAATGGATTTCCACCGGGCGGCTACCACCGCTTCAAGGACCTGCCTAGACTTGGAGGCACGGCGGTCACGTGACCGCCGTCGCACCGGCGACGACCACCGCGACGACCGGACCCTGGGAGGAAGACGTGCCGCTCTCGGAGGAGGAGCTCCGCCTGCTCGAGCAGATGGAGCGTGCCCTGGTGGCCGAGGACCCGAAGCTCGCCTCGACGCTGCGCGGCACCGCCGCCCGTCGGGATGCACGTCGGCGCACCATCGTGGCCGGCGGTGTCTTCCTCGTGGGCGTCGCGGTCCTCATGACGGGCGCGATCGCCGCCCAGACGATCGTCGGGATCATCGGGTTCGTCGTCATGCTGGTCTCGGCCTACGTCGCGCTCACCGCGTGGCGCGGCCAGTACGCCCCCGGCGCGGAGATGGGTGAGCCGGTCGCCGGCGGGGACCCCACGCGCGGTTTCTCGGTCATCGAGGGCGGGCGTGCCAACAAGCCGCGCAAGTCGAAGGCGAAGGGTTCCGGTTCCTTCACCCAGCGGATGGAGGAGCGGTGGCGCCGCCGCCGCGAGGAGGGCAACGGCTTCTAGCCGTTGTTCGTCGCTGCCCGTTGCTGCTAGGCGTTCGCGCCGGTCCGCTCCAGCCGGTCGTCGTCCTCGACACCTTCGTCCTCGCCGTCCAGGTCCGCAGTGCGGACCTCGGCGCGCCACAGTGACCGCGGCAGCCAGACGGCCCGGCGCGCGCGTCGCGGCCCGGCCTCGGCCAGCAGCGCGACCCGGACCCGGTCCACGTCACCGGTGAGCCCCGAGCCGTCGACCGGGGCGGGTGAGTAGCGCGCCCGCTCCACCGCGTGCACGATCCGCCCGATGGCAGCAGCCGCCGCGGCGGCACCTGCTGCCCCGTCCGGGTGGGGGCACGCGCGCGGGTCCGCCTCGGGGTCGTGGAGCCGTGCCGCCAACCGGCGTCCCGTGACACGCGGGCTCTCTCCGGCGTACCACGGCTGCCCGGTGTCGACCGCGAGGTCCCGGACCTCCGCCCACGCGGCCTCGGCCCGCCGTCGGTCCTCGTCGCCGGCTTCCCGCCAGCGACGGCTCGCACGCGCACGACGCAGGACGCGCGGGGTGGACGCCGCGCCGGCGAGGACGAGGACGAGCAACGCCGTCCACCCGATCCACCCGGCCCCCGAGTCGTTGCTCGTCGTGCCGGTGGGGTCGGGGACGTCGGAGGCCTGGGGTACGTCGGGAGCCGCGGTCGGCGCGGTGGGCTGGGACGGCGCGGCGCTCGGCTGGGGCTCCGGCACGTCGGGCGCGGGCGAGTCGGCGGAGCGGGTGTAGGCGGGTACGGCGCTGGTGTGGCTGGTCGGCGTCGGCTCGAAGCGCACCCAGCCATGGCCCTCGAGGAAGATCTCCGGCCAGGCGTGCATGTCGTGGGCGCTGTAGGTCCACGACCGCTCACCGGTCGACTCCGGCCGCAGGAAGCCCACGGCGACCCGTGACGGGATCCCGAGCGTGCGCGCCATCAGCGCCATCGAGGCGGCGAACTGCTCGCAATAGCCGACCCGGCCGTCGGGACCCGGACGCAGGAACTGCTCCAGGTCCTCGCCCTCGGCGCTGGCCGGCGCCCGCTCCAGGCTGTAGGTGAAGCGCTGGGGGTCCTGGAACCAGTTCTGCAGCCGCACTGCCTGCTGCCAGTGGGACTCCGCGTCACCGACGGCCTCCTCGGCGTACGCCGCGACCACGTCGGGCAGGTCGTCGGGCAGCTGCAGGTAGCGGTCGGTGACCGCCCGCCGGGGCGCTGCCGCATCGTCCATCGCGACCGGGTCGTAGTCGACCTCGAGACTGCGGGCGGTGTATTGCAAGGCCCGCGTCGTCTGGTCCTCCTGCGCCGAGACGACGTCGAGGGTCGCGCGGTCGTAGCGCCAGTCGCCGTCGATGCTGGCTGCGGCCGCCGGGTAGGGGAGCGGGAGCCAGACCGAGTCGAAGGACGGCGACGTCGTGATCGACATCTGCCGCTCGCGCGTCTCCACCGACCGGGCGAGGCCGCTGGGCCGCGGCAGCGCTCCTGCGACCCGCTGCTCCGACGGGATCTGGCGCTCCACCGGGCGCCAGGCGTCGCCGTCGTACTCGTCGAGGACCGCGAGCCGCAGGTAGCTCGGGTCGGGGTCGTCGGTCGTGAACCGGACGAGGTCCAGGTCCTGCCCGCGGTTGAGGTCGCGGCGCAGGTCGATCATCGGGTTGGAGATCTCGACGGTGTTTCCTCCACCACCGCCGACGACCCCGCTCGGCAGACCGCCCGCGACGACGGGCACGACCGACGGGGCGAGCAACGCAGCGCTGACAGTGAGGACTCCGATGACCGGGGCAGCGAGACCCGGACGGGTCCGCTCACTGGTGCGGGCGGCGTGGCCCCACTGGCGCACCCGCCGCGCATGGTCGCGGGCGATGAGGAACAAGAAGCCCACCGCGGAGAGTGCGAACACCCACCACGGGACGGCTGCCCCGATGAGTCCCGCCGGCACCGTGTAGACCAGCAGCAACGGCAACCCGGCCAGCGGGACGACGCGCCAGGTGCAGGCGAACAGGTCGACCAGGAGAGCGCAGGCCGCGGCCGCGAGCGTCAGGAGCACGGCCAGCTCGGTGACGTCCGCCGCAACCGGGGCGGAGTACTGCTGCGCGGCGGTGACGCCGGCGCGCACCTCGTCGACCAGTGCCGTGACGGACTCGACCGTCGGGACCCAGCCGCCCAGCGCGGACTCGGGCACCCACCGGCCGGTCGCCCAGACCAGCAGCGCGGCGAGCTGACCGCACGGCACCACGATCCAGGGGGTGCCGAGGGCGCGCAGGCCCCACCCGGACAGCCCGACCACGGCGAGCACACCGGCGACCTGCAGCATCAGTCCGTCCCGGTCCTCGACGAACGGCGTCCACGCGAGCAGCGCCACCCCGATCGTCAGGGCCGCCACGACGGTGGAGGCGAGGTCGTCGACCCGGCCGACGCGCCCGCTGCGGCCGGGCCTCATCGCCGGGCTCCCGCGGTGGCGCCCAGCTCGCGCCAGACCTCGGGCAGGCGATCGCGAGGACCGGCGACCACGGCGCGCCAGCCCTGCGTGCCCAACCAGGTCGCGACCCCGTCACCATCGGGGGCCTGGGCGCGCGCGGTCCCTGCCCACGCGGGGGTGTCGAGCACGATCGCCAGCGCGGTGCCGGCGTGCTGGCGCAGCCGGGCCAGGGCGCGGCGGTCCGGCTCGTGCACGCTGCCGAGGACGGCGACGACGATGCCGCCGGGGCGCAGCTCCTCGGCGGCGGCGGCCTCCCAGCGGGCGGTGTCGTGGGTCGCGATGACCGCAAGCGAGTCCAGCAGCTGGCGGGTGTCGCCGGCGCGCCCGCGGTCGTGGGCGGGGTGCGGCAGACCCGCGTGCAACCGGCCGGCGGAGGTGACGAGGTCGACCTGGTGGCCGAGCGCGGCCAGGTGGGACCCGACCGAGGCGGCGGCACGCACGGCCGTCTCGAATGACGACAGGGCTCCGGTGCCGGCGTGCGCTCCGGCCCGGTTGTCGAGCAGGACCGTGGCGCGGGACTCCCAGGGCTGCTCCTCGCGACGGACCATCAGCTCGCCGACGCGGGCGCTGCTGCGCCAGTGGACCCGGCGCAGGTCGTCGCCGCGGCGGTAGTCGCGCACCGTCACGTCCTCGGCACTGCCGACGGCGAAGGCGCGGGTCCGGTGGTCGCCGGAGCCCGACGCGCCGCCACCCAGTCCGATCGCGGGCAGCGCCTCGACCGGGGGCAGGACCGTCACGTGCTCGGTGCGGTGGAACGTGCGGGAGAGCTCGAGCATCCCGAAGGGATCGTCGACCCGGACCCGCAGCGGACCCAACGGGTAGCGGCCACGCAGCTCGGGGCGGACGCGGTAGACCAGGTCGATCGCGTGGTTGCCCTCGATGCGCGGGACGAGGAATCGGGGACGGCTGCCGAGCGTGAAGGGCACCTGCTCCTCCAGGAGCAGCGAGCCGACGGCGCCCGCGCCGCCGTTGACGACCGTGAGGGTGACCGCCGCCTCCTGTCCGACGGTGATCCGGTCGGGCGCGACGTGGCGTCGCAACGACAACCGGTCGCGGCGGCGCGCCGTCAACCACGCCGCGACCACCGGCAGGACGGCGAGAAGCGCGGCGACGCGCAGCAGATCGTCCTGGCCGAGCAGCACGGCACAGATCCCGGCCGTCAGCCCGGCGGCCAGGAAGGCCCGACCGCGGGTCGTCAGTGAGCGGAACGCCTCACGCACGGTGAGCGCCGGCGGGGACAGGGGTCTGCGCCGCGATCTCCTCCAGGACTGCCTCGGGGTCGCGTCCTCGCAGCGACGCCTCGACGGTCGGCAGGAGCCGGTGGGACAGGACGGTGCGCACCAGGCCGGCGACGTCGTCGGGCAGCACGTAGGAACGCCCGTCGAGGGCGGCGGCCGCCTTGGCTGCACGCACGAGGTGCAGCGTCGCGCGCGGTGAGGCGCCGAGCAGGAGGTCGGGGGAGGTGCGGGTGCCGCCGACGATCGCGACGGCGTACTGCTGGACGGCGGGGGAGACGTGGACCCGGCGCACGGTGCCGATCAGCGTGCGCACCTCCGTCGCGTCCGTCACGGCGGTGAGCCCGTCGAGCGGGTCGGAGCCGCCGGCGTGGTTGGCGAGCATCGCGACCTCGGCGCGGGCGACGGGGTAGCCTATCGAGACGCGAGCGAGGAACCGGTCGCGCTGGGCCTCGGGCAGGGCGTAGGTGCCCTCCATCTCCACGGGGTTCTGGGTGGCGATCACGATGAACGGCGTCTCGAGCCGGTAGGTCGTCCCGTCCACGGAGACCTGGCGCTCCTCCATGCACTCCAGCAGCGCCGACTGCGTCTTGGGGGAGGCGCGGTTGATCTCGTCGCCGACCACGATGTTGGCGAAGATCCCGCCGGGCCGGAACTCGAACTCGCGGGTCTGCTGGTTGAAGACCGACACGCCGGTGATGTCGGAGGGCAGCAGGTCCGGGGTGAACTGGATGCGCCGCACCGTGGCGTCGATCGAGCGCGCCAGCGACTTGCTCAACATCGTCTTGCCGACGCCGGGCACGTCCTCCAGGAGCAGGTGTCCTTCGGCGAGCAGCGCGACCAGGGCGATCCGCACGACCTCGGGCTTGCCCTCGATGACCCGACCGACGTTGGCGGCGACCCGGGCGCACACCTGCCGCAGGTGGTCGAGCTCGTGGGCGAGGTCGTCGCGGGCGTCACCCGCAGGACCGTCGGTCCGCTGGTCGATTGCGGTCACGCGCACTCCCTCGTGCTGATCGGGCACGACCGGGATACAGGGGGACCGGCCGTCGGCTCAGGGCCTAGTCAACCGCATGGCAGCAAGCGCCGCGGCCGGTCCGGCCCGCCGGATTCCCCACCTTCCCCCACCTTCTGCACCACTTCGCTCCCCGCCGCACCCCCCGGGTGCCGCACGAACGCCGACGCGGTGCTGCCACACCGTCGGCACGGGCGGGCCGGCGTACGGACGAACGCGCAGGTCAGCGCGGAAGTCCGCGGAACTTTGCTGCCGAAAATGGTTGACGGTGGAGCGAAGTGGAGTATGGTGGTGCGTAGTGGAGGACATGGCGCGTCCTCGGACCCGGGAGGTGCAGATGTTCTTCGGCACCTACACCCCGCGGCTCGATGACAAGGGCCGGCTGTTCCTCCCGGCGAAGTTCCGCGACGAGCTGACGGAGGGTCTGGTGGTCACACGAGGGCAGGAGCGCTGCCTCTACGTGTGGTCGATGGAGGAGTTCGGCAAGCTCACCGAGCGGCTGCGGGAGGCGCCGGTGACCAACCGGGGCGCCCGGGACTACGTCCGGATGTTCTTCGCCGGCGCGTCCGACGAGAAGCCCGACAAGCAGGGCCGCATCACGATCCCGCCGATGCTGCGGGAGTACGCCTCGCTCAGTCGCGAGTGCGTCGTGATCGGCGCGATGAACCGCGTCGAGATCTGGGACGCCGACTCCTGGCAGAGCTACAGCAACGAGCAGGAGCAGGCCTTCGCGGACCTCTCCGAAGAGGTCTTCCCCGGCGTCATCTGATCCGCGAGCAGCACCAGCACCACCAGCACCACCGGCAGGACCAGCACCAACTGAACAGACGGACTCGCAGGACGAGGCTCGCGCCCGCTCCTCTCGTCATCTGACGCACCTTCCCCGGCGGCAGAGGACGCTTCCCAAGAGTGAGCGGGCGGGGACCTGGTCAGGCGATTCCGAGCAGGACACGAGCAGCACACGTCAACGAGGCACTGGGGTCGGGTCGATGAACGCAGCACTCATGCGCAGCTCTGCGCACGGCGTGGGAGTAGGACGCTCCTGATGGGCGGGCCGGTCCACGTCCCCGTCCTGCTCGAGCGCATCGTCGCGCTGCTCACCCCGCCGTTGGAGCGCCCCGGCGCCGTCCTCGTCGACGCCACCCTCGGCCTGGGCGGCCACAGCGAGGCCGTCTTGTCCCGCATCCCCGGCGTGCACCTGGTCGGCATCGACCGCGACCCCGACGCCCTGGACCTGGCCCGCACCCGGCTCGCGCCGTACGCCGACCGGATCTCCCTGGTGCACGCGGTCTACGACCAGATCCCCGAGGTGCTCGCGGACCTCGGCATCCCCCACGTCGACGGCGTGCTGTTCGACCTCGGCGTCTCCTCGATGCAGCTCGACGTCCGCGAGCGCGGCTTCGCCTACGCCGAGGACGCGCCGCTCGACATGCGGATGAACGGCCGGGACGGCATCACCGCCGCGGAGGTCCTCAACACCTACGCCCCCGAGGACCTCGTGCGGATCCTGCGGGCGTACGGCGAGGAGCGGTTCGCCTCCCGCATTGTGTCGCGCATCGTGGCCGCCCGGGAGAAGGAGCCCTTCACCCGCTCGGCCCGGCTCGTCGAGCTGGTCCGCGACGCGATCCCCGCCGCGACCCGGCGCACCGGCGGCCACCCCGCCAAGCGCACCTTCCAGGCGCTGCGCATCGAGGTCAACGACGAGCTCCAGGTGCTGGAGCGGGCACTGCCGGCCGCGATCGACGCCGTCGGGCTCGGCGGCCGCGTGGTCGTCATGTCCTACCACTCCCTCGAGGACCGGCTCACCAAGCAGGCCTTCGCCCGTCGTACCCGCGTCGACGCTCCGCCCGACATGCCGGTCGTGCCGGAGGAGTACCAACCCGAGCTGCGGCTGGTCACGCGCGGCTCCGAGCAGGCCTCGGAGACCGAGGTCGCCGACAACCCACGCGCACGGTCCGTCCGGGTGCGCGCCGCCGAGCGCGTACGCCGACCGAGGGGAGCAGCAGCATGAGCACCACGTCACCCACCGCACGGGTACGCGTCCCTCGCATCGCCGGGTCGGCGTTCGAGCAGGCCCGGCTCAGCGTCGTCCCCCGGCTGCGCCGCCCGACGCCGCGGGTCCCGTTCGTGTCTCTCGTGGTGACGCTGCTGGTCCTCGGCGTCGCCGGGCTCTTGATGTTCAACACCTCCCTGCAGCAGGCCAGCTTCACGGCGGCCGCGCTGGAGACGCAGGCGATGAAGGTGACAGCCGAGCGACAGGCGCTCGAGCGCGAGCTGCAGCTGCTGCGCAACCCGCAGCGCGTCGCCGAACGTGCGCAGAAACTCGGCATGGTCCCGGCCGCGGCTCCCGCGTTCCTGCGCCTCGATGACGGTACGGTGCTCGGCAATCCGGTCCCCGCCCGAGCCGAGGACCGCATGGCCATCCAGGAGCGCGACGTGAGCAAGCCCCGCTTCCTCGACCCCGAGCCGGTCGTCGTCCGCGTCCCGGCCCGCACGGCGCCCGATCCCGTCCGCCCGCGGGCAGGCCGGCGAGGCGCTGACCAGTGAGGGAGGAGCTGGTCCGCCGGCACCGACGGGTCTCCGTGGTCCGGCTGCGCATCGGCATCGTGCTCGTCGCCGTGGTGATGTCGTTCTTCGGCGCGCGCCTGTTCCAGCTCCAGGGCATCGACCCGGGCTCCTACGCCTCGATGTCGCGTGAGCGCGGGCTGGAGACGGAGATCCTGCCTGCGCGGCGCGGCGCGATCCTCGACCGCAACGGTGCGCCGTTGGCCGAGTCGGTCGACGGGCTGATGGTGGTCGCCGACCCGCTGGAGACCAAGCCGCACGCGCCCACGATCGCCCGGATGGTCGCCTCCTCCCTCGACGTCGACTACTTCGAGGTGCTGGGCCGTCTGCAGCGCGAGGACACGCGCTTCCAGTACATCGCCCGCCGTGTCCCCGCCGCCATCGCCGAGCGTGTGGTGGAGGAGGTCGCCGAGGCCGGCTACAAGGGTCTGAGCACCCGTCGCGACCCCGTGCGGACCTACCCGGCCAAGGACGTGGCGGCCAACCTGCTGGGCTTCACCGGGGCCGAGGGCCAGGCGATGGGTGGCCTCGAGCTCGCCTTCGACACCCACCTCGACGGCGTCGACGGCAAGGCGACGTACGAGGTCGGCTCCGGCGGAGCGCGCCTGCCGCTGGGCGACAACAGCATCGAGCAGCCGCGCGACGGCAAGGACCTCGAGCTGACCATCGACAGCGATGTGCAGTGGTACGTCCAGCGCGTCCTGCGCCAGACCGTCGAGCAGTCCGGCGGCGAGTCGGGCGCCGCCGTCGCGCTCGACGTCCGCACCGGCCAGGTGCTCGCCCTCGCCGACCACCCGACCTTCGACGCCAACGCCCCGCTGCTGAGCCCCGAGGCCGACCTCGGTTCACGCGCGCTGAGCGACGTCTACGAGCCGGGGTCGGTGCAGAAGGTGCTCACCGCCGCCGCACTCCTCGACGCGGGCAAGGTCACCCCGCAGACCAAGATCACGGTGCCCGGCGAGCTGCCGCGCGCCGACCGCGTCATCAACGACTACTGGCAGCACGACCGGCTGCGGCTGACGTTCGCCGGCGTCCTCGCGAAGTCCTCCAACATCGGCACGGTGCTCGCCGCCGACGAGCTCAGCAGCGCGGAGCTGCGCGACTACCTGGCCCGCTTCGGCCTCGGCTCCCGCACCGGCGTGGGCGTCGGTGGTGAGGCTCGCGGCCTGCTCCCGAAGGCCGAGCGCTGGCGCCCGATCAACCACGACACGATCTCCTTCGGCCAGGGCGTGTCGGTCAACGTCTTGCAGATGGCCGCCGCGGTCAACACGATCGCCAACGACGGCGTCTACATCAGCCCCAGCGTGATCCGGGGGAGCGCGGTCGACGAGAACGGCAACCACGTCGGCACCGACAACGCCCGCAGCACCCGCGTCATCAGCGAGGAGGCGGCGCGCGCGACCGCAGAGATGATGGAGACGGTCACCCGCGCCGAGGGCGGCACCGCGCCGCAGGCCGCCATCGAGGGCTACCGCGTGGCCGGCAAGACCGGTACGGCGCAGCGGGTCGACGCCGAGTGTGCCTGCTACCGCGGGTTCACGGTGTCGTTCGCCGGCTTCGCACCGGCCGACGATCCGCGCTTCGTCGTCTACGTCGTCGTCCAGGACCCCTCGAACGGTGGCGGTGGCGGGTCGGTCGGTGGCCCGGCGTTCCGCCAGATCACCAGCTTCCTGCTGCGCAAGTACGCCGTCCCGCCCACGGGCGCCCGGCCGAGCCGGCTTCCGCTCGAGTGGTGACGCGCGTGGTGACCGGAGTGGTGATCCGCCGGTGCCTCGCGGCGACGGCCTAGGGTGCTCTGCGATGACTGCGCCCCGTCCCCGCACCCCTGTCGCTCGTTCCCTGCCCGCCGTGCTGGCCACGGCCGGCGTACCGACCTCCGAGGTGCCCGCGGTGGACGTCACCGGGATCAGCCTGGCGAGCGGGCGGGTGCAGCCCGGTGACCTGTACGCCGCCCTGCCCGGCGCCCGCGTGCACGGCGCGACCTTCGCCGCGGAGGCCGTCGCGGGCGGCGCGGTGGCGGTCCTCACCGACCCTGCCGGTGGGCGCGCGCTGAGTGAGGGCGGCGTCTCGGGAGTGCCGGTCGTCGTCGTCGACGAGCCGCGTCGGGTGCTGGGAGCCGTCGCGGCGGCGGTGTACGGCGACCCGGCGCGCGCGCTGCGGCTGATCGGGATCACCGGCACCCAGGGCAAGACGACCACGACGCGGCTGCTGGAGAGCGCGCTGCAGGCGGCGGGCAGCCCGGCCGCGGTCGTCGGCACCGTCGGCACCCGGGTGGCCGGACGCGAGGTGGCCAGCGCGCTGACGACGCCCGAGGCGCCGGACCTGCACGCGCTGTTCGCCGTCATGCGCGAGGCGCAGGTGGAGACGTGCGCGATGGAGGTCTCCAGCCACGCGCTGGTGATGGGCCGGGTCGACGGGGTCGTCTTCGACGTCGCCGGCTTCACCAACCTGGGCCGCGACCACCTCGACTTCCACGCAGGCGTCGAGGACTACTTCGAGGCCAAGGCGACGCTGTTCACCCCCGAGCGGTCCCGGCGGGCCGTCGTCAGCATCGACGACGCCCACGGCCGCGTGCTCGCCGAGCGCGCGCTGGTGCCGACCGTGACGATGTCGGCGTCCGGCGCCGACGCGGACTGGCGGGCCCACGACCTGCGTCTGGGCTCCGACGCATCGACGTTCACCGCGACGGGACCGTCCGGGTCGTGGGAGGTCCGCGTGCCGCTGGCCGGTGACTTCAACGTCGCCAACGCCCTGCTGGCGCTGGCCAGCGCGGCCGAGGCCGGGCTCGAGCCGGGTCTCGTCGTCGCCGGTCTGGCGCGCAGCCCCGGGGTCCCGGGTCGGTTGGAGCGGGTCGACGCCGGCCAGCCGTGGACGGCGATCGTCGACTACGCCCACAAGCCCGATGCCGTCCAGGCCGTGCTCGACGCGTTGCGTCCGGTCACGAGCGGCCGACTCATCATCGTGCTGGGTGCAGGTGGCGACCGGGACGCCGGGAAGCGTCCCGTGATGGCGCAGATCGCCGCGGAGCTCGCCGACGTCCTGGTCGTCACCGACGACAACCCGCGCACGGAGGACCCGGCCGCCATCCGGGCCGCGCTGCTCGACGGCGCCCGGCACGGCCGCGCACGCGTGCTCGACGTCGCGGGCCGCCGGGCAGCGATCGCCGAGGCGGTCCGGCTCGCTGCGCCCGGCGACACCGTGCTCGTCGCCGGCAAGGGACACGAGACCGGCCAGGAGATCGCGGGCGTGGTCGAGCCGTTCGACGACCGCGACGTGCTGCGCGCGGAGATCGCCGCAGTGCTCGGACCGACCGCACCCACCGACGGAGGTGCCGCGTGATCCCGCTGAGCCTGGCCGAGGTCGCCGCCGCCGTCGACGGATCGCTCGCCGACGCCGACCCCGACGCCCGCGTGACCGGCGCGGCCTCCCTCGACAGCCGTGCCGTCCCCGACGGTGGTCTCTTCGTGGCGATGGCGGGGGAGCGCGTCGACGGCCACGGCTACGCCGCCCAGGCCGTGGAGGCCGGCGCAGCCGCCGTGCTCGGCACCCGGGCCACGGGCGTGCCCACCGTCGTCGTCGACGACGTGCCGACCGCGCTCGGTCGACTCGCGCGCCACCTGCTCGACAAGCTGCCCGGCCTCACGGTGCTGGCGCTGACCGGGTCCCAGGGCAAGACCTCGACGAAGGACCTGCTCGCCCAGGTGCTGGCGACCCACGGCCCCACCGTCGCCACCGTCGGCAACCACAACAACGAGCTCGGGGTCCCCCTGACCGTCCTGCGTGCGGAGGCCGAGACGGCGTACCTCGTGCTGGAGATGGGTGCCCGCGGCATCGGTCACCTCGCCTACCTGTGCACCTTCGCCCGCCCGCGGGTCGCCGCGGTGCTCAACGTCGGCACCGCCCACCTCGGTGAGTTCGGCACCCGCAACGACATCGCCCGTGCCAAGGGCGAGCTCGTCGAGGCACTGCCGGCCGACGGCGTCGCCGTGCTCAACGCCGACGACCCGCTCGTGGCGGCGATGGCGACCAGGACCCGCGCCGCCGTACGCCGGTTCGGCACGGGCGCCGACGCGGACCTGCAGCTGCGGGCGGTCGAGACCGACGACCTCGGGCGCGCCCGCTTCGAGCTCGTCGAGCGCGACGAGGCCCGGGAGACCGTGACTCCGGTCGCGCTGCGCACGCTGGGCGCCCACCAGGCCGTCAACGCAGCCGCCGCGGCCACCCTCGCCCGCGCCGTCGGGATGCCGCTGCCGGCGATCGGCGCGGCGCTGTCACAGGCGGGTGCGGCGTCGCGGTGGCGGATGGAGCTCACCGAGGTCGCCGGCGTCGCCGTCCTCAACGACGCCTACAACGCCAACCCCGAGTCCATGCGGGCGGCGCTCGCCACCCTCGTCGGCATCGGCGCGCGCACGGGGCGGCGTACGGTCGCGGTGCTCGGGATGATGGGCGAGCTCGGACGCGGGTCGGAGGCGGCGCACGAGGCACTCGGCCGGCACGCCATCGAGTCCGGGGTGGAGCGTCTCGTCGTGGTCGGCGACGTCGCCGCCGGCATCGGCCGGGGCGCTGCTGCCGTGCCGGGCGGGCGCGAGCGGACGGTGCTGGTCGGGGACCGCGAGCAGGCCCTGAGCTGGATGCGGGAGAATGTCGCGGCTCCCGACGTCGTGCTGGTGAAGGCGTCGCGCGGAGCCGCGCTCGAGGTGGTCGCCGACGGCCTCGTCGAGCACCTGTCCGCACCGCCCCAGTCCGCACCGCACCTGTCTGCCATGGCGCGCTCGTCCGAGTGCGTCGTCCCCGAGGAGAACCGATGAGAGCGATCCTGCTCGCCGGCGGGTTGTCGCTGGTCTTCACCCTGCTCGGCACGCGGCTCGCCATCGGCATGCTCGTCAAGCGCGGCTACGGCCAGTTCATCCGCGACGACGGACCGACCACCCACCAGGTGAAGCGCGGCACCCCGACCATGGGCGGGCTCGTGGTGATGCTCGCCTCGGTGGCGGCGTACTTCCTGGCCAAGCTGATCACCGGCACCACGCCCTCGGCGTCGGTCCTGCTGCTGATCTTCCTCTTCGTCGGGCTCGGCACGGTCGGCTTCCTCGACGACTACATCAAGATCACCAAGCAGCGCAGCCTCGGGCTGCGCAGCGGCGCCAAGATGATCGGCCAGGTGGGCGTCGGCATCGTCTTCGCCATCCTGGCGCTCAGCCCTTGGCTGGAGGACGACCGGGGTCAGGCGCCCGCCTCGCACGCCGTGTCGTTCATCCGCGACCTGCCCGGGTGGGAGCTGCCCGGGTTCCTCGCGGTGGTGCTGATCCTGCTGATCATCGCCGGCGCCAGCAACGGCGTGAACCTCACCGACGGGCTCGACGGGCTCGCGACCGGCGCGGCGATGATGGTCTTCGGCGCCTACACGATCATCAACATCTGGCAGAACAACCAGTCGTGCGCCATCCAGACCGGGCCCACCTGCTACGAGGTCCGCGATCCGCTCGACCTGGCGGTGATGGCGGCGGCGATCACCGGCGCCTGCTTCGGCTTCCTGTGGTGGAACGCCTCACCGGCGAAGATCTACATGGGTGACACCGGCTCGCTGGCCCTCGGCGGCGCGGTCGCCGGGCTGGCGATCCTCACCCGCACCGAGTTCCTGCTCGTGCTGGTCGGCGGGCTGTTCGTCCTCGAGACACTCTCGGTCATGCTGCAGGTCGGGTGGTTCAAGGCCTCCGGCGGCAAGCGGCTGTTCCGCATGGCGCCGCTGCACCACCACTTCGAGCTCAAGGGCTGGGCCGAGATCACCGTGGTGATCCGGTTCTGGATCATCGCCGGGCTGTTCGTCGTCGCCGGGCTGGGCGTCTTCTACGCCGAGTGGGTGTCGGGCGCATGAGCCGCTCGGTCGACCTCGACGCCTTCGGTCGCGCGGACGACTGGTCGCCCGTGCGGGCGGTCGTGGCCGGCTTCGGCGTCTCCGGCTTCGCCGCCGCCGACAACCTCGTGCACGTCGGTGCGCAGGTCACGGTGCTCGACGAGTCCGACGCCGGCGACCGCGCCGAGAAGGGCACGCTGCTCGAGGTGCTGGGTGCCGACGTACGTCTGGCGCCCGGCGCCACCGCCGAGCTCCCCGACGACGTCGACGTGCTGGTCACGTCGCCGGGGTGGTCCCCGTCCGCACCGCTGCTCGCCCAGGCTCGCGCCCGCGGCATCCCGATCTGGGGCGAGGTCGAGCTCGCCTGGCGGTTGCGCGACCTCGAGCGACCGGCGCCGTGGATCGCCGTCACCGGCACCAACGGCAAGACCAGCACCGTGCAGATGCTCGAGGCGATGCTGCGCGCGGCCGGTCTGCGCGCGGTCGCCTGCGGCAACATCGGTCTGCCCATCGTGCAGGCGGTCATGGACCCCGAGCCCTACGACGTGCTGGCGGTGGAGCTCTCGAGCTTCCAGCTGCACTACACCTCGTCGATGTCGGCAGAGTCCGCGGCGGTGCTCAACGTCGCCGACGACCACCTGGACTGGTACGCCGACATGGCCGCCTACGTCGCCGACAAGGGGCGCATCTACTCCCAGGTGCAGCGGGCGTGCGTCTACAACGTCGCCGACCCGGTGACCGAGCAGCTGGTGCGCGACGCCGACGTGGTCGAGGGCGCGCGGGCCATCGGGTTCACGCTCGGCATGCCGCAGGTGGGCATGGTCGGACTCGTCGACGAGGTACTCGCCGACCGCGCGTTCGTCGAGGACCGCGCCAACACCGCGGCCGAGCTCGGCACCCTCGACGACCTGGCCGACCCGGACTCCGGAGCACCGCCTGCTCCGCACGTCGTGGCGAACGCGCTGGCCGCCGCGGCGCTCGCGCGTGCCCACGGCGTCGCGCCGGCTGCGGTCCGCGAGGGGCTGCGCAGCTGGCGTCCCGACGCCCACCGCATCGCGGTGGTCGCCCGCCAGGGAGGCGTCACCTGGGTCGACGACTCGAAGGCGACGAACCCGCACGCCGCGGCGTCGTCGCTGGCGGCGTACGAGTCCGTGGTCTGGATCGCCGGGGGACTGGCCAAGGGCGCCGACTTCGAGGAGCTGGTCCGCACCCGGCGCGACCGGATGCGTGCGGTGGTGCTGCTCGGCCGTGACCGCCATGTGATCGCGGCCGCGCTCGGGCGACACGCGCCCGATGTGCCCGTCATCGAGGTGGGTGACGGGGAGACTGAGCCCATGGACCGTGCGGTCGAGGCCGCAGCAGGGATCGCCGGCGACGGCGACACCGTGCTGCTGGCCCCGGGGTGCGCGTCCTTCGACCAGTTCACCGACTATGCCGCGCGCGGAGACGCCTTCGCCGCCGCGGTACGCCGCCGCACCGGCTAGCCCCAGCCAGCCGGTCAGCGACAGGAAGCGAGGACGGGCAGCGTGAGTGCAGTGGGCGAGACGCCGCGTCCCGCAGGACGCCTGGCCGCCCTGCGCCGCTCGCTCGACCAGCCGCTCGCGCCGTACTACCTGCTGCTGGGCGCCTCGGCGCTGCTGCTCACCATCGGCCTGATGATGGTGCTCAGCGCCTCGAGCGTCCGGTCCTACCGGACCTTCGACAACTCCTACGCGATCTTCCTGCGCCAGCTGACCTGGGTCGCGATCGGCCTGCCCGCGGCGTTCGTGGCGTCCCGGCTGCCGCGGCGCTTCCTGCGGTTCCTGGCCTGGCCCGCGGTTCTGATTGCGCTGGTGCTGATGGCGCTCGTGCTCTCGCCGCTGGGCTACGAGGTCGCCGGCAACCGGAACTGGATCGGCGTCGGACCCCTCCGCATCCAGCCCTCGGAGTTCGCCAAGCTCTCGATGGTGTTGTGGGCGGCCAGCGTCTATGCCCGCAAGGAGCACCTGCTCTCCGACTGGCGGCACGCCGTCGTGCCGGTCGTGCCCGTGCTCGGGCTCGCGACCGGGCTGGTCGTCCTGCAGGGCGACCTCGGCACGGCGCTGGTGCTGTTCGCCATCGTCCTGGGGATGCTGTGGGTGGTCGGCGCGCCGGGCAAGCTCTTCGCACTCGCCGCGTTGGTGGCCGGCACCGCTGCGCTGTACCTCGCAGCGACCAGCCCCGAGCGGCGCAACCGCCTGCTCAACTTCGCCGACCCGTTCAAGGACTTCGAGGGCGCCGGGTGGCAGTCGGCCCACGGCCTGTTCGCGATGAGCTCGGGCGGCATCTTCGGCAAGGGCATCTCCGGCAGTCAGCAGAAGTGGGGCTCGCTGCCGGAGGCCCACACCGACTTCATCTTCGCCGTGCTCGGCGAGGAGCTCGGTCTGGTCGGCACCCTGCTCGTGCTGGTGCTCTTCCTCACCATCGCCTACGCCGGTGTCCGGTTGGCGATGGCGACGGACGACGCGTTCGTGCGGTTCATGACGGCCGGCGTGGTGGTGTGGCTGATGGCCCAGATGATGATCAACATCGGCATGGTGCTCGCGCTGCTGCCGGTGATCGGCATCCCGCTGCCGCTGGTCTCCTACGGCGGCTCGTCGTTGCTGCCGACGCTGGTCGCACTCGGCATCCTCATCGGTTTCGCGCGCTCCGAGCCGGCCGCGCGCGCGGCGCTGAAGGACCGGCGTCGCCGCGGACCAGGCCGTGGGGTGTCCGCCCCGGCGGTGCGCAGCAGCCGGGTGGGAGGCTGAGCACGTGCGCGTCCTCCTCGCCGGCGGCGGTACCGCCGGCCACACCTCGCCCCTGCTCGCGACCGCCGACGCCCTCGTGCGCCGTGACCCGTCGGTGGAGATCACCTGCGTCGGGACCGCGCGCGGACTCGAGACCCGCGTCGTGCCCGCGGCGGGCTACCCCCTCGAGCTGATCCCGCCGGTGCCGCTGCCGCGCCGCCTGGGAGGCGAGCTACTGCGCACCCCCGGCCGGCTGCGCGCGGCGGTCAAGGAGGCCGGCGCCGTCCTCGACCGGGTCGGACCCGACGTCGTCGTGGGCTACGGCGGCTACGTCTCCATCCCCGTCTACCTCGCAGCGCGCCGCCGCAGGCTGCCGATCGTGCTGCACGAGCAGAACGCCGTGCCGGGCCTGGCCAACCGGGTCGGCGCGCGGTTCGCCCGCACCGTCGCGGTGAGCTTCCCCGGCACGCCCTTGAAGCGCGCGCAGTACGTCGGGCTCCCGATCCGGCGGATGATCTCGACCCTCGACCGCCCGGCGATGCGGGCCGAGGCCCGCCGCCACTTCGGTCTCGACCCCGATGTGCCGACGCTGCTGGTCACCGGCGGCTCGCAGGGCGCGCGACGGCTCAACCAAGCCGTCTCCGGCGCCGCGTCCGCCCTGCGCGAGGCCGGCGTCCAGGTCCTGCACGTCACCGGCCCCCAGGGTGGGGTGGAGGTGACGGTGGGGACCCCGCCGTACGTCGTGGTGGACTTCGTCGAGCGCATGGACCTCGCCTACGCCGCCGCCGACCTGGTGATCTGCCGGGCCGGCGCGAGCAGCGTGACCGAGGCCGCCGCGGTGGGCCTGCCGGCGATCTTCGTGCCGCTGCCCATCGGCAACGGTGAGCAGGAGCACAACGCCCGCCCCGTCGTCGATGCCGGCGGTGGCGTCCTCGTCGCCGACGCCGAGATGACCCCGGCGCTGGTGGCCGAACGGGTCCCGGCCCTGCTCGGGGATGCCGAGGCGCTTGCGACGATGGGCCGGGCTGCGTCGGCGCTCATCGGACGCGACGCCGACGAGCAGCTCGCCGTCCTCGTCGAGCAGGCCGCCGGCGCACAGGAGGAGAAGCGATGATCGTCCCCGTCCCCGACGAGCTGCTCGGCGCCGACCAGCTGGGCCGGGTGCACTTCGTCGGCATCGGTGGAGCCGGCCTGTCGGGCATCGCCCGGATCATGCTCGCCCGCGGCATCCCCGTGAGCGGCAGCGACGCGAAGGCGTCCCCGACGCTCGAGGCGCTCTCGGCCCTCGGAGCGCGCTGCCACGTCGGTCACGATGCCGACCACGTCGGCGACGCCGACACCCTCGTCGTCTCGACCGCCGTGCGCGAGGACAACCCCGAGGTGCAGGCGGCGTACTCCCGCGGGCTGCGCGTGCTGCCGCGCTCGGCGGCGTTGGAGTCGGTGATGCAGGGGCGGCGCGTGCTCGCGGTCGCCGGCACCCACGGCAAGACCACCACCACCTCGCTGCTCACCGTCGCGCTCCAGCACTGCGGTGCCGACCCGTCGTTCGCCATCGGCGGCGACCTCAACGAGTCCGGCTCCAACGCCCACCAGGGTTCCGGCGACCTGTTCGTCGCCGAGGCCGACGAGAGCGACGGCGCCTTCCTCGTCTACCGGCCGTACGCCGCGATCGTGACCAACGTCGAGGCCGACCACCTCGACAACTACGGCACGCCCGAGGCCTACCACGCGGCGTTCGAGCAGTTCCTCGACCGCATCGACCCGGCCGGCTACGTCGTCTGCGTCGTCGACGACCCCGGTGCCGCGGCGTTGGCGCAGACCGCACGCGAGCGTGGCCTGCGGGTCGTGACTGTGGGGGAGTCCGAGGAGGCCGAGCTGCGTGCGGTCGATGTGACCTTCGCCGGCACGCGCTCGCGGTTCACCGTCGTCGACGCCGGACGCCGCCTCGGCCAGGTCGAGCTGCGGATCCCCGGTCGCCACTACGTCCTCGACGCGCTCGCCGCGCTCGCTGCAGGACTGCGGCTCGGCTTCGCCTTCGCCGACCTGCGCCGCGGGCTGGAGTCCTTCTCCGGCACCCGGCGCCGGATGGAGCTCAAAGGCGAGGCCGCCGGCGTCCGCGTCTACGACAGCTATGCCCACCACCCCAACGAGATCGTCGGTGACCTCCAGGCCGCGCGGTCGGTGGCCGGCGAGGGCCGGCTGATCGTGGCGTTCCAGCCCCACATGGTCTCGCGCACGCGGATCTTCGGTACGGCGATGGGCGCCGCGCTTGGCGCTGCGGACGAGGTCGTGGTGATGGAGGTCTACGTCGCCCGCGAGGACCCGGACCCCGCCGTCACCGGGGCGCTGGTGGCCGACGCCGTACCCCTTCCGCGCGAGCGGGTGCGCTTCGAGCCGTCGTGGTCGGCGGTGCCGCAGCTGCTCGTCGACCGCGCTCGTCCGGGCGATCTGGTGCTCACCCTCGGCGCCGGTGACGTCACGCTGCTGGGGCCGGAGGTCCTCGCGCTCCTACGGGAGCTGGAGTCGTGAGGGCGGGTCCCCGGTCGCGTCCGCGCAGCGCCGCGGCGATCGACTTCGCCAAGCGGCAGCGGGCGCGTCGCTGGTTGCGGTGGCGGCCGCTCGTGCTCGCCGCCGGCGTGCTGGTGGTCGTCGGCGCCGCCGTCTGGGGCGTGCTCTTCTCCAGCCTGCTCGGCGTCGACCGGGTCGAGGTCGAGGGCACCGACCTGCTCAGCGCGGCCACCGTCCGCTCCGCCGCCGCTGTGCCGGCCGGCGAGCCGCTCGCGCGGGTGGACCTCGCCGCCGCGGAGGCGCGCGTGGAGGAGCTGGTCGAGGTAGCCGACGCCACCGTGCGCCGTGGCTGGCCCGACGCGGTCGTCGTCGAGGTCACCGAGCGCGAGGCCGTAGCCGTGGTCGTGGTCGAGGACCGCTTCCGTGGCATGGACGAGACCGGCGTGCTCTTCCGCGACTTCGCCCGCCAGCCCCCGCGGCTCCCGGTCGTCCGGATCTCGGCCGGCACCCGCACCGAGGCGCTCGCGGAGGCCGCGGCCGTCCTGCGCCACCTCCCGCCCGTCCTCGACGGCGCCGTCGACCACGTCATCGTCCGCACGGTCGACGACATCACCGTCGTCCTGCGCGACGGCCGGCGCGTCGTGTGGGGGAGCGCGGAGGACTCCGGCAACAAGGGCGACGTCCTCGCGATCCTGCTCGAGCAGGAGACCGGCGACGCTCCCGTCCGGGAGTACGACGTCAGCGTCCCCGGCCAGCCCACCACCCGGTCCTGAGGACCGCGGCAGTTTCACCGCCCGTCGAACGACACGCCCGCTCGTCGTACGAAACTGCCGCCCTCGGCGCCCGGTTTTGTTAGTCGGGCGGTGAAACTGCCGCCTGCGCGGCGTGTTGGCACCAATCCGTACGGCGGGCCGCCTAGCGTGTTCCACCAGCACGAGGTTGACATAACTATAACCCTCTACTTGAGGGTGAGACTTCCCCACCTGTACGACCCGAGCACCCGTCCGCCCTGCGCACCGGCAGGACGGCCCGATCGACGAGAGGCAACCCGCCGTGGCAGCACCGCAGAACTACCTGGCCGTGATCAAGGTCGTGGGTATCGGTGGTGGTGGAGTCAACGCCGTCAACCGGATGATCGAAGTCGGTCTTAAGGGCGTTGAGTTCATCGCGATCAACACCGACGCACAAGCGCTCCTGATGAGCGACGCCGACGTGAAGCTCGACATCGGTCGGGAGCTCACGCGCGGCCTCGGCGCCGGCGCCAACCCCGACGTGGGGGCGCAGGCAGCGGAGGACCACGCCGACGAGATCGAAGAGGTCATCAAGGGCGCCGACATGGTCTTCGTGACCGCGGGCGAGGGCGGCGGCACCGGCACCGGTGGCGCGCCGGTGGTGGCGCGGATCGCGCGCTCGCTGGGCGCGCTGACCATCGGCGTCGTGACCCGGCCGTTCGCCTTCGAGGGCCGTCGGCGCGCCAACTCCGCCGAGGAGGGCATCGCGGCCCTGCGCGAGGAGGTCGACACCCTCATCGTCATCCCCAACGACCGGCTGCTGTCCATCAGCGACCGCAACGTCAGCGTCCTCGACGCCTTCAAGCAGGCCGACCAGGTGCTGCTCCAGGGTGTCTCCGGCATCACCGACCTGATCACGACGCCGGGCCTGATCAACCTCGACTTCGCCGACGTGAAGTCCGTGATGTCCAACGCCGGCTCCGCCCTCATGGGCATCGGCTCCGCCCGCGGTGAGGACCGATCGGTCGCGGCGGCCGAGATGGCCGTCTCCAGCCCGCTGCTCGAGGCCTCGATCGACGGTGCGCACGGCGTCCTGCTCTCGATCGCGGGCGGCTCCGACCTCGGCCTCTTCGAGATCAACGAGGCGGCCGCGCTCGTGGCCCAGTCGGCGCACGACGAGGCCAACATCATCTTCGGCGCGACCATCGACGACGCCCTCGGCGACGAGGTGCGCGTGACCGTGATCGCCGCCGGCTTCGACGGCGGTGTCCCCAAGAAGCGCGAGGAGGGCGGGACCCTGCGGCGTACGGCGGAGGGGCAGGGCGCCGGCGGTGGCGCCGAGCGCCCGACCACTACGCCGCAGCGCGACCCGGCGCCCGCCCAGCAGTCGCGCCCGGCGCAGCCCGCCGGCCAGCAGCAGTCGCCCCAGGGGCAGCAGGGCCAGCAGTCGAACCAGCCCGGTCAGCAGGGCCCGGGCGGGCAGCAGGGACAGCCCGGTCAGCAGGGCCAGGCGCCCGCACGCCCGGCGCAGCCGGGTGGGCAGTCGACCCCGCCGCGCCCGCGTCCGGTCCAGTTCGACGACGACGATCTCGACATCCCCGACTTCCTGAAGTGACCCCGGCGACCCCCCGCCCGCGGGGGATGGCGCACCTCGCGCACCTGGGCGACGTCGCGGTCGGCTTCAGCGACGCCGCCCTCGACGTCGCCGAGGACGCCGGCACCCGCGGCGCGGATCTCCCTGCCGCGGTGGAGGCGGTGGCACCGGGCGCGGTCGCGGTCCGGATGCGCCAGGTCCACGGTGCCGACGTGGCCGTCGTCCGACGCGCAGAGCTGCCCGCCGGCGGTCTGGTCGACGGTGTCGACGCGTTGGTGACGGCCGAGCCCGGCATCGCGCTGGTCGTCCGGTCGGCCGACTGCGTACCCGTCGTCCTCGCCGATCCCGACGCCGGTGTCGTCGGGGTCGCCCACGCCGGCCGCGCAGGCCTGGTCGAGGGCGTGGTGGCGGCGACGCTGGCCACGATGACTGACCTCGGCGCGCGGTCCGTGCGCGCGTGGATCGGCCCGGCGGTGTGCGGGGGCTGCTACGAGGTGCCGCAGGCCATGCGCGAGGAGGTCGCTGCGCTGGTGCCGCAGGCGCACGCCGAGACCACCTGGGGTACGCCGGCCCTCGACATCGTCGCCGGCGTCCGCGCCCAGCTCGCAGCCGGCGGGGTCGCGGAGGTCGAGCTCGTCGACCGGTGCACCCGCGAGGACCCCGCGCTGCACTCCCACCGTCGCGACGCCGCCGCCGCGGGACGCCTGGCCGGCATCGTCGCCCGCGTCAGTCCAGCCGGCAGGAAGACGGAGGCCTCGTGACCACGCCCCCCACCGACGTACGCCGTGCCCAGCTCACCGAGGGGCTCGGGGCCGTGCGCGCCCGCATCGCCGAGGCCTGCCGGAGCGCCGGACGCGACCCCGCCGAGGTCGGGCTCACCGTGGTGACGAAGTACTTCCCGGCCTCCGACGTCGCCCTGCTCGCCGAGCTCGGCGTACGCGACGTGGGCGAGAACAAGCACCAGGAGGCGGCCGACAAGCGCCCCGCGGTGGCCCAGCTGCGCGGCGCGGACGACCTGCGCTGGCACTTCATCGGTGGCCTGCAGTCCAACAAGACCGCGGCGGTCGCCCGGTGGGCCGACGTCGTGGAGTCGGTCGACCGCACCAAGCTGGTCTCCCGCCTGGCCACGGGCGCGGCCGAGCGCGACGCCCCGCTCGACGTCCTCGTCCAGGTCAGCCTGGACGCACCCGGTGCCCAGGGGCGCGCGGGTGCCGACCCCGATGACGTGCCGGCGCTGACCGCCGCGATCGCCGGGGCGGAGTCGCTGCGGCTGCGCGGGGTGATGGGCGTGGCGCCACTGGGGGAGGACCCCGCGGGGGCGTTCACCCGGCTCGCCGAGGTGGCCGAGGCCGTACGCCGCGACCACCCCGGTGCGACGTGGGTCTCGGCCGGCATGAGCGGTGACCTGGAGCAGGCCGTCGCCGCCGGCGCGACACACGTGCGTGTCGGCAGCGCGGTTCTCGGTCCGAGGCCCGTGATCAAGTAATGTCCCCAACAGCGCGCCCCGGGCGGGGGCGCCGACGTACCGGAGGTCAGAAGCCATGAGCGGCGCGATGCGCAAGATGGGTGTCTACCTGGGCCTGCTCGAGGACACCGAGCGCTACGACGACTACGCCGAGGACCACACGGACCGTCGTGAGGAGCAGCGTGAGCCCCACCGTGGCCAGGTGCGCGACGAGCGGTACGACGAACCGCGGCCCGCGCCGGTCGCCCGTCTCGACGAGCGTCGTCGACCGACCAGCGAGGTGAACCACGTGGCAGAGCTGTCCCGGATCACGACCCTGCACCCCCGTACCTACAACGAGGCCCGCACCATCGGGGAGAACTTCCGCTCCGGTGTGCCGGTGATCATGAACCTGTCCGAGATGGACGACAACGACGCCAAGCGCCTGGTGGACTTCGCCGCCGGCCTGGTGTTCGCGGTCCGGGGCACCATCGAGCGGGTGACGAGCAAGGTGTTCCTGCTCTCGCCCCCCAACGTCTCGGTGGCCGCGGAGGACAAGCAGCGGATCGCCGAGGGCGGCTTCTTCAACCAGAGCTGATTCCCCAACGTGCATCCCGTCGGTCAATTCATCCAGGGCATCCTCTGGATGTTCATGGTCCTGCTCATCATCCGGCTCGTCGTGGACTGGATCCAGGTGTTCGCCCGCTCCTGGCAGCCCACCGGACCGATCCTGGTGGTGCTGGAGGTCGTCTTCTCCATCACCGACCCGCCGATCAAGGCGATCCGCAAGGTCATTCCGCCGCTGCGGCTCGGCAGCATCGCGCTCGACGTCAGCTTCATCCTGGTCTTCATCGTCGTCATCTTGTTGATGCGCGTGAACCAGGCCATCTTCTTGGGTCTCGGGTGACCCGGCCCCGCGCCATGCGGGGCTGTCGGTGCGCCGGTGTCCCTGCACGTGCCCGATGCACGCTCGACGCTGCATTCGGAGTAACGTGACCCGCTGTACTCATGCTCGCCGGCCGGCGAGCGCTGTACCCCTAGTGATGCTGTGTTCCAGTGAGACTCCATTGAGACAACGACGAGGACAAGGGTGTGGTCATGCCGTTGACGCCTGAGGACGTGAGTAACAAGCGCTTCACTCCTGTGCGGCTCCGCGAGGGCTACGACATGAACGAGGTCGACCAGTTCCTCGATGAGGTCGAGGCCGAGCTCGCGCGGCTGACGAAGGAGAACGAGGACCTTCGCTCCAAGCTGTCGGCGGCTCAGCAGAGCGGCGGAGCGCCCGCCGAGGCGAAGCCGGAGCCGGTCGCGGCACCCGAGCCGACCCCGGAGCCCACGCCCGAGCCCACCCCGGCGCCGACCCCGGCACCCGTGCCGGTGGCGTCCGGTGGCGTGGAGACCATCCGCGTGGAGACCGTCGCCGACGCCTCCAGCGCCGCTGCGCGCCTGCTCGAGATCGCCGGCCGCAACGCCGACGAGCTCGTCGACGGCGCCAAGGACGAGGCCGACAAGATCGTCGGCGAGGCCCGCACCAAGGCCGAGCGGCTGGAGTCGGAGAGCAAGGCGAAGGCCGAGCGCCTGGAGTCCGACGCGCGGACGCGTGCCCAGATGCTCGACGCCGAGACGGCCGAGCGTCGTGCGCAGCTCTTCGGCGACCTGGAGAAGGAGCGCGACAAGCTCAGCGGCGAGGTCGAGACCCTGCGGGCCTTCGAGCGCGAGTACCGCAGCCGCCTGCGCTCGTACTTCACCCAGCAGCTCGAGGCGCTGGAGAGCTCGAGCGAGGGTGCAGGGCTGGAGCCGTCCGGCGGCGACCACGCGCCCAAGCGCTTGAAGTCGCTGCTCGGCGAGGACAACGAGAACTGATCCACGCGCCCTGTCGCGACAGGGACGAACACACCGCGGCCGGTCCACCTGCGAAGGTGGACCGGCCGCGGTCGTGCGTGGGGGACCGGCGTCGTACGATGTCCCCACAGGCGTTCGAGCCGTCATCAGCGGCGAGCCTCCGGAAGAACGGCCCCGTCTCGCACGCTGATTCACCAGGGGCTCAGTAGAACCGGACGGGTGGGCCCGTCACAGCCTGCAACGAGTGGTTCTGCCCCGGTCATGACCCGCGGGCAGGGCAAGCGGGGTGGTACCGCGGGACCTGCAGGTC
This sequence comes from Nocardioides massiliensis, assembly GCF_030811215.1. Taxonomy (NCBI): domain Bacteria; kingdom Bacillati; phylum Actinomycetota; class Actinomycetes; order Propionibacteriales; family Nocardioidaceae; genus Nocardioides; species Nocardioides massiliensis. Next base: position 3,351,826 of record NZ_JAUSQM010000001.1, on the reverse strand, counting down.
TCGTCCTCGTCAGCAGCACCGAGGAGACCGCACCCACCGCCAGGAGCCCCGCACCGTGACCTACCCCAAGGCGACCCACCGCGACGAGCAGGACGCCCACCGCGATCGTGGGGGCGTACCCGCCAGCCCGCGCTTCCCGGCCATCGAGGAGCGGGTGCTGGACTACTGGGAGTCCGACGGCACCTTCGCCGCCAGCGTCGAGCGGCGCGACCCCGGCCCGGACGGGTCGGCGGAGTTCGTGTTCTACGACGGCCCGCCCTTCGCCAACGGCCTGCCGCACTACGGTCACCTGCTCACCGGCTACGTCAAGGACGTCGTGCCGCGCTTCCAGACCATGCGCGGCAACCGGGTGGAGCGACGCTTCGGCTGGGACACCCACGGCCTGCCGGCCGAGCTCGAGGCGATGCGACTCAACGGCATCAAGACCACCGACGAGATCGTCGAGATGGGCATCGCGGAGTTCAACGCCGCCTGTCGCGACTCGGTGATGAAGTACACCGGCGAGTGGCGCGAGTACGTCACCCGGCAGGCGCGTTGGGTCGACTTCGACAACGACTACCGCACCATGAACCCCGACTACATGGAGTCGGTGATGTGGGCCTTCAAGCAGCTCTTCGACAAGGGGCTGATCTACGAGGGCTTCCGGGTCCTGCCCTACTGCTGGAACGACGAGACGCCGCTGTCCAACCACGAGCTGCGCATGGACGACGACGTCTACCAGAACCGCCAGGACCCCGCGGTCACCGTCGGCTTCCGGCTCGACGACGTCGGCACCGACCCGGTCCTGGACGGTGCCCTCGTGCTGGTGTGGACCACCACGCCGTGGACGCTGCCGTCCAACCTCGCCGCGATGGTCGGCTCGGAGATCGACTACGTCGTCGTCGAGGCGCCGGTGCCCGGCACGGAGCGCACCGCGCGCTACGTGCTCGCCGAGGCCCGGCTGGCGGCGTACGCCCGCGAGCTCGGGGACGAGCCCGTCGTCCTCGGTCGCTACACCGGCGCCGAGCTGGTGGGACGCACCTACACCCCGCCGTTCTCCTACTTCGCCGGTCACGAGCGCGCCTTCCGCATCGTCGCCGCCGATGACGCCGTGACCACGACCGACGGCTCGGGGATCGTCCACACCGCCGGCGCCTTCGGTGAGGTCGACAAGGAGGTCACCGACCGCGAGGGCATCGAGGCCGTCATGCCGGTCGGCAAGGACGGCCGGTTCACCGCACCGGTCGACGACTACGTCGGCCTGCAGGTGTTCGACGCCAACCTCCTGATCATCGACCACCTCAAGGCCGCGACGCGGGGCGAGGGCGAGACCGGGTCCGTGACCGACGGGACCGTCCTGCTGCGGCGCGAGACCTACGACCACTCCTACCCGCACTGCTGGCGTTGCCGCGAGCCCCTGATCTACAAGGGTGTCTCGTCGTGGTTCGTCGAGGTCACCGCGATCAAGCAGCGGATGCTCGAGCTCAACCAGGAGATCAACTGGGTCCCCGACCACATCCGGGACGGCCAGTTCGGCAAGTGGCTGGAGAACGCCCGCGACTGGTCCATCACCCGCAACCGGTTCTGGGGGAGCCCGGTGCCGGTGTGGAAGTCCGACGACCCGGCCTATCCGCGCATCGACGTCTACGGCAGCTTCGCGGAGATCGAGCGCGACTTCGGCACGCTGCCGCGCAACGCCGACGGCGAGCCCGACCTGCACCGGCCGTTCATCGACGAGCTGACCCGGCCCAACCCCGACGACCCGCGCCCCGAGGGCGAGCGGTCGACGATGCGTCGCGTCGCCGACGTGCTCGACGTGTGGTTCGACTCCGGGTCGATGAGCTTCGCCCAGGTGCACTACCCGTTCGAGAACGCCGACTGGTTCGACGGCACCGGGGAGCGCAAGGGGCACTTCCCGGGTGACTTCATCGTCGAGTACATCGGCCAGACCCGCGGGTGGTTCTACACGCTGCACATCCTGGCGACGGCGCTCTTCGACCGACCCGCGTTCCAGAACTGCATCAGCCACGGCATCGTGCTCGGCTCCGACGGCAACAAGATGTCGAAGTCGCTGCGCAACTACCCCGACGTCCGCGAGGTCTTCGACCGCGACGGGGCGGACGCGATGCGGTGGTTCCTCATGGCGAGCCCGATCCTGCGCGGGGGCAACCTCGTCGTCACCGAGCAGGGCATCCGGGACTCGGTGCGGCAGGTGCTGATGCCGCTGTGGAACAGCTGGTACTTCTTCGCGCTCTACGCCAACACCGCCGGTCCGGAGGGTTACACGGCGCAGCGGCGTACCGACTCCACCGACCCGCTCGACCGCTACCTGCTGGCGAAGTGCCGCGACTTCGTGGAGGAGACCACCAGGGCGCTGGACTCCTACGCGATCGCCGACGCCTGCGACGCCACGCGCACGTTCCTCGACGTGCTGACGAACTGGTACATCCGTCGCTCCCGTGAGCGCTTCTGGGCCGTCGACGGTGAGGCGGACACCCAGGCGTTCGACACGCTCTACACCGTGCTCGAGACCGCGTGCCGCGTGGCCGCACCGCTGCTGCCGCTGGTGACCGAGGAGGTCTGGCGCGGACTGACCGGCGAGCGGTCGGTGCACCTGACCGACTGGCCGCAGGCCGACGAGCTGCCGACGGACCACGCGTTGGTGTCGGCGATGGACCAGGTGCGAGCGGCCTGCTCGGCCGCGTCCGCGCTGCGCAAGGCGCGGCAGCTGCGCACCCGGTTGCCGCTCGCGTCGCTGACCGTCGTCGTCGAGGACCCCGAGGCGCTGCGCGGCTTCGAGGCGATCATCGCCGAGGAGATCAACGTCAAGTCCGTGCGGCTGGTCGACCTGGCGAGCCCGGAGGGGGCGGCGTACGGCGTCTCGCAGCGGCTCTCGGTCAACGCGCGGGTGGCGGGGCCGCGTCTGGGCAAGGACGTGCAGGTTGCCATCCGTGCAGCCAAGGCCGGGGACTGGAGCGTCGACGAGACCGGTGCGGTCACGGCCGGCGGGCTGGCGTTGCAGGAGGGTGAGTACACCCTCGAGACCGTCGCTGCGGCGACGGACGACAACAGCGCGCTCGGCGTGCTTCCCGCGGGCGGGTTCGTCGTCCTGGACACGTTGGTCACCCCCGAGCTGGCGGCCGAAGGGGTCGCGCGCGACCTGGTGCGCGCGGTGCAGCAGGCACGCCGTGACGCCGGCCTGGAGGTCAGCGATCGGATCGTGCTGCGGATCGGTGGCGACGAGCAGGTGCAGGCAGCCGCCGATGCGCACGCCGAGCTGATCGCCGGGGAGACGCTGGCGACATCGTTCGAGGCGGGGGAGACCAGCGACGAGGCGGTCGCGGTGACCGTGGGTGACGCCGGCAACGCCACCATCGAGCTGCGCAAGGCCTGACGTCGGGCCCGCGCGCCGCGTTGGCCGCGGCGCGCGGGGCCGTTATCCTCGCCGCAACTTGTGGCCCGGCACACATCGCCGGCACACCCATGCGCGAAGGAGCGTCCGCCATGGCACGTTCGACCACCCGGAAGCTTGCGAGCCGTACGGCCGCGGCTGCGAAGAAGGTCGTCGGGCGGAGGTCGAGCGCCACGAAGTCCGCGGAGTCAACCTCGAAGACCACGACGGCGAAGAAGGCGACCGCGAAGAAGGCCGGTGCGAAGAAGGCTGCGCCCGCCAAGAAGTCGAGCGCCGGGACGCGCGAGCCTGCGAGCGCGGGCCGGAAGAAGCGAGAGGTTGAGGAGGCCTCGGCGCGGACGGGAGCGAAGCGACCGTCGGCGCGAGCCGTCTCGAAACCCGCGCCGGCCAAGAAGGCTGCGCCGGCCAAGAAGGCTGCGCCGGCCAAGAAGTCGAGCGCCGGGACGCGCGAGCCTGCGAGCGCGGGCCGGAAGAAGCGAGAGGTTGAGGAGGCCTCGGCGCGGACGGGAGCGAAGCGACCGTCGGCGCGAGCCGTCTCGAAACCCGCGCCGGCCAAGAAGGCTGCGCCGGCCAAGAAGGCTGCGCCGGCCAAGAAGGCTGCGGCGGCGAAGAAGTCGGCGCCCGCCAAGAAGGCTGCGCCCGCCAAGAAGTCGAGCGCCGGGACGCGCGAGCCTGCGAGCGCGAGCCGGAAGAAGCGAGAGGTTGAGGAGGCCTCGGCGCGGACGGGAGCGAAGCGACCGTCGGCGCGAGCCGTCTCGAAACCCGCGCCCGCGAAGAAGGCCGGTGCCAAGAAGTCGGCACCCAAGAAGGCCGCACCCAAGAAGGCCGCACCCAAGAAGGCCGCACCGCAGAAGAAGCTCGCCGTCAAGGCCGACGAGCGGCCGTGGACCAAGGCCGAGCTCGCCGAGGTCGAGACCGAGCTCACCCAGGACCGCGACCGGTTGCGCAGTGAGCTCAACCTGGTCGAGGAGGAGCTGTCCGCGCTCATGCGGGACGCCGGCGACGGGGCGGGCCAGGACCAGGCCGACCTCGGGTCGGCGACCTTCGAGCGCGACCACGAGATCAGCATCGCCAACAACGCGCGCGACATGCTGCTGCAGACCGAACGAGCCCTCGGCCGGATCGCCGACGGGACCTATGGGATCTGCGAGAGCTGCGGCGGACCGATCGGCAAGATGCGGCTCATGGCGTTCCCCCGTGCCACACTGTGCATGCCATGCAAGCAGCGCGAGGAACGCCGCTGACACCCAGCGGAGACATCAGCCCAGACCGACCACGACGGACCCGTAGCCTGCTGATCTTCGCCGGCCTCGCCCTTCCGCTCTACCTGCTCGACCTCGGCACCAAGGTGCTGGCCACCGAGCACCTCGTCGACCGTCCGCCGGTCGAGATCATCGGGACGTTCTTCACGTTGCAGTACGCCCTGAACCCCGGAGCGGCGTTCAGCATGGGCACGGAATACACCGTCGTCCTGACCTTCGTCGCGATGGGCGCGGCGCTCGTCGTGCTGTGGTTGCTGCGCCGGCTCGCGAGCCCGGGCTGGGCGGTGGCGCTGGGGTTCCTGCTGGCCGGCGTGCTCGGCAACCTCACCGACCGTCTCTTCCGTGACCCGGCACCGCTGCGGGGCCACGTCGTCGACTTCCTCGCGTTCCCGAACTTCCCGATCTTCAACGTCGCCGACATCTGCATCAACGTCGCGGCCGGCGTGATCATCCTCCAGGCGTTCCGGGGCATTCGCGTCGACGGCACGCGGGACTCGTCGTGAGCGCGGCCCGGGAGCAGCGCACCGTCCTCGTCCCGGAGGGGCTGGCGGGGGAGCGGGTCGACGCCGCACTCGCGCGGATGTTCGGCCTCAGCCGCACCCGCGCCGCCGAGCTCGTCGCCGACGGCTTGGTGCTGGTCGACGGTGTGGCCGTCAGCAAGTCCGAACGCGTCCATGAGGGCGCCATGCTCGATGTGACGATCCCGCAGACCGGCAACCCGGTCGAGGTCGTGCCCGAGGTCGTCGAGGGGATCAACATCGTCCACGACGACGAGGCGATCGTGGTGATCGACAAGCCCGTGGGCGTCGCGGTCCACCCGAGCCCGGGCTGGACGGGCCCCACCGTCGTCGGTCACCTCGCCGGCGCTGGGTTCCGGATCTCCACCAGCGGGGCGTCGGAGCGCCAGGGCATCGTGCAGCGCCTCGACGTCGGCACCTCCGGCGTGATGGTGATCGCGAAGTCCGAGCAGGCCTACTCCGTGCTCAAGAACGCCTTCCGCCGGCGCGCGGTCGACAAGATCTACCACGCGCTCGTCCAAGGGCACCCCGACCCGTTGCGCGGCACGATCGACGCCCCGATCGCGCGCCACCCCAAGTCGGACTGGAAGTTCACCGTGCGGGCCGACGGCAAGGCGAGCATCACCCATTACGACACCCTCGAGGCCCACCGCTTCGCGAGCCTGCTCGAGGTGAAGCTCGAGACGGGGCGCACCCACCAGATCCGCGTCCACATGGCGGCGCTGAAGCACCCGTGCGTGGGTGACCCGTTGTACGGCGCCGACCCGGTGCTCGCCCGTCGGGTGGGGTTGGACCGGCAGTGGCTGCACGCGACCCGGCTCGGCTTCGAGCACCCGGCGAGCGGGGACTACGTCGAGTTCGCCTCGCCGTACCCCGACGACCTCCAGCGTGCTCTCGACGTCATCCGCGACGCGCACTGACCCGGTGATGGTCCGCGACCCGGATCCCGCCCTCGACCTGCGGCCGGCCGAGGCGGTGGACGCACCGGCGCTCGCGGGGCTGCACGTGGCGGCCCGCGCGGCGGGCGGGATCCCCACGCCGTACGCCGACCACGAGGTGCTGGCCTGGGTGCGGGGCTGGCTCGCCGACGCAGAGGCCGGCACGGACGTCAGCAGCCAGGCCGCGTGGGTCGCCGAGGACGACGACGGGATCGTCGGCTACGCCCGGTGGACGCCGACCTGGCTTGACGACCTCTACGTACGCCCCGACCGGTGGCGCCACGGGGTGGGGACGGCGCTGCTCGGATTGGTCCAGGCCCACCTGCGCGACGGCTTCGGCCTCTACGTGTTCGCCGCCAACGCCCGGGCCCGCGCGTTCTACGCCCGGCACGGGCTGGCCGAGGTCGCGCGACATCCTGCGGAGGTGAACCCCGAGCGGCTCGAGCAGGTCGAGCTGGCGTGGCCGCCGACCGCGCCGGACGGTGTCCGAGGGCCGGCTGTCGGCGGCACCTGACACCCTTCAGGGGTGCGGTCGGAGGGACTCGGCGAGAGGTAGGCTGAGGCCCTTCCCCGGACGGTTGGCCTGAGATTCCGCAGGCCGGTCCTGCACTGCCCACATCACCGCCGTGAGGCGGTCCGGAGACGATCTCGAGAGGGTGGCTGGCTCGCATGGCGCCTGCAGCGGACGACTCCTTCGTGCACCTGCACGTCCACACGGAGTACTCCATGCTGGACGGTGCCTCGCTGCTCGACGGGCTCTTCACCCGGGTCAACGACCTGGGCATGAAGTCCATCGCGATGACCGACCACGGCAACCTGCACGGCGCGTTCGACTTCTGGTCGAAGGCGCGGTCCTACGGCGTCCGCCCGATCATCGGCATCGAGGCCTACCTCACCCCGCAGACCCACCGCACCGACCGCCGCCGGGTCCGGTGGGGCAAGGGCGACATCGCCGAGGAGGGTGGCAACGACGTCGCCGGCGGCGGTGCCTACACCCATATGACGATGTGGGCCTCCTCCACCGAGGGGATGCACAACCTGTTCCGGCTGTCGTCGCGCTCCAGCCTCGAGGGCTACTACTACAAGCCGCGCGCCGACCGGGAGCTGCTGCAGACCTATGCCAAGGGCCTGATCGCGACCACCGGCTGTCCGTCGGGGGAGATCCAGACCCGGCTGCGCCTCGGTCAGTACGACGAGGCGCGCGCCTCGGCGGCGGAGTTCCAGGACATCTTCGGGCGGGAGAACTTCTTCCTGGAGCTGATGGACCACGGGATCGACATCGAGAAGCGGGTCCGCGACGACCTGCTCCGCCTCGGCAAGGACCTCGGGCTGCCGCCGGTCGCCACCAACGACTCCCACTACAACAACCCCGAGGACGCCGACGCCCACGACGCCCTCATCTGCGTGGCCTCCGGGCGTCGGCTCAGCGACCCCAACCGACTGAAGTTCGACGGTGGCGGCTACTACATCAAGTCCGCGGCCGAGATGCGCGAGCTGTGGGCCGACAAGTTCGGCATGCCCGAGGCCTGCGACAACACGCTGCTCATCGCCGAGCGCTGCGACGTGGAGTTCACCGAGTCCACCGGCGGCTACATGGCGCGCGCCGACGTGCCGGCCGGCGAGACCGAGGAGAGCTGGTTCGTCAAGGAGGTCTGGCGCGGGATCGAGGCGCGCTACCCGGGCGAGGCGCTGACCGACGAGGTCCGCGACCGGGTGGCCATGGAGCTCGACGTCATCCGCACCAAGGGCTACTGCGGCTACTACCTCGTGGTCGCCGACTTCATCAACTGGGCCAAGGAGAACGGCATCAGGGTCGGACCGGGTCGTGGTTCCGGTGCCGGATCGATCGCGGCGTACGCCCTGCGGATCACCGACCTCTGCCCGCTGCGCCACGGGCTGATCTTCGAGCGGTTCCTCAACCCCGAGCGCCCCTCGATGCCCGACTTCGACATCGACTTCGACGAGCGCCGGCGCACCGAGGTCATCCAGTACGTCGTCCAGAAGTACGGCAGCGACCACGTCGCCTACATCGCGACCTTCGGGCGGATCAAGGCCAAGCAGGCGATCAAGGACGCCGCGCGCGTGCTGGACCACGGGTTCGCGATCTCGGACCGCATCACCAAGGCGCTGCCGGCCGACGTCATGGGCAAGGGCGTGCCCCTGGGGGAGCTGTTCAACTCCGAGCACAGCCGCTACTCCGACGGCGGGGAGTTCCGCAGCCTCTACGAGTCCGACGCCGACGTCCGCACGATCTACCAGACCGCGATCGGTCTCGAGGGGCAGATCCGGCAGTGGGGCGTGCACGCCGCCGGCGTGATCATGTCCAGCGCCCCGCTGATCGACATCGTGCCGATCATGCGCCGCGAGCAGGACGGCGCGATCATCACCCAGTTCGACTACCCGATGTGCGAGTCGCTCGGGCTGGTCAAGATGGACTTCCTGGGTCTGCGCAACCTCACCGTCCTCGACGACGCGGTGCGCAACGTCAGGGCCAACCGCGACATCGACCTCGTGCTCGAGGACCTGTCCTTCGACGACCCGGCGACCTACGAGCTGCTCGGCAAGGGCGACACGCTCGGCGTCTTCCAGCTCGACGGCGGGCCGATGCGTCAGCTGCTGCGCCAGATGCAGCCCGACAACTTCGAGGACATCTCGGCCGTCATCGCGCTCTACCGGCCCGGCCCGATGGGTGCCGACAGCCACACCAACTACGCGCTGCGCAAGAACGGCCGCCAGCCGATCGACTACATCCACCCCGAGCTGACCGAGGCGCTCAAGCCGATCCTCGGCACGACCTACGGCCTGATCGTCTATCAGGAGCAGGTCATGACGATCGCGCAGGAGCTGGCCGGCTACACGCTCGGTCAGGCAGACAACCTGCGTCGCGCGATGGGCAAGAAGAAGCGCGAGGTCCTGCAGAAGGAGTTCGTCGGCTTCGAGGCCGGCATGATGGAGCGCGGGTTCTCGAAGGCCGCGATCACGAAGCTGTGGGACATCCTCGTCCCGTTCGCCGACTACGCCTTCAACAAGGCCCACTCCGCGGCGTACGGCGTGATCTCCTACTGGACCGCCTACATGAAGGCGCACTACCCGGCCGAATACATGGCTGCGCTGCTCACCAGCACCAAGGGCGACAAGGACAAGATGGCGCTCTACCTCAACGAGTGCCGGCACATGAAGATCCAGGTGCTCCCACCCGACGTCAACGAGTCGGCCTCCGACTTCACCCCCGTCGGCCGCGACATCCGCTTCGGCCTGACCGCCATCCGCAACGTCGGCGCCAACGTCGTCGACGGCATCGTCGCCGCGCGCGAGGAGCAGGGACGCTTCGTCGACTTCAACGACTTCCTGTCCAAGGTGCCGGCCCAGGTCTGCAACAAGCGGGTCGTCGACTCGCTGATCAAGGCCGGCTCCTTCGACGACATGAAGCACCGCCGCCGCGCGCTCGTCGCGGTGCACGAGCGTGCGGTCGACCAGTACGTCGACATCAAGCGCAACGAGGCGATCGGCCAGGACTCGCTCTTCGCAGGACTCGGCGAGGCCGACGAGGCCGGCGGGTTCGGCGTGAGTGTGACGATCCCCGACCTCGACGAGTGGGACAAGCAGACGCTGCTGGCCCACGAGCGGGAGATGCTCGGACTCTACGTCTCCGACCACCCGCTGCTGGGTCTCGAGCACGTCCTCGCCAACGCGGCCGACTGCACGATCGGCCAGCTGCTGCTCGACGAGGACCGGCCCGACGGCAGCACGATCACGGTCGCCGGTCTGGTCACCTCGGTGCAGCGCAAGATCACCAAGCGGGGCGACACCTGGGCGATGGTCACCCTGGAGGACCTCGAGGGCGCGATCGACGTGCTGCTGTTTCCCAGCGCCTACCAGCTGGCGAGCACGTTGCTCATCGAGGACTCCGTCATCACCGTCAAGGGCCGCATCTCGCGCAGCAAGGAGACCCCGGAGCTGCACGGCCAGGAGGTCACGGCCCCCGACGTCACCGAGGGACCGTCGGGCCCGGTCATGATCAGCCTGCCGTCGACCCGCTGCACGGCGCCGGTCGTCGACCAGCTCAAGGAGGTGCTGGCCACCCACCCCGGGATGACGGAGGTCCGGCTGCGCCTGATGAGCCGCGCGAGCACCACGGTGCTCAAGCTCGGCGACGGGCACCGGGTCACCCCGACGCCGGCACTGTTCGCCGACCTCAAGCAGCTGCTCGGTCCCAGCTGCCTGGCGGGCTGACGGTGGGCGGGTCAGCCGCCGCGCTGGGACCGGTCGTTAGGGTCGCTGTTCGTGGAGACTGACAACGCCCTCCGGCCCGGGGCCGGGACGCGCGTCGCGGCCGTGGTCGTCGGGCTCGCGGTGGCCGGAGTGCTCGCCGGGCTCGCCTGGTGGTGGCTGTGGGAGCCGAGCTACTACGTCGTCTCCGAGGGGCAGGGCGCGATGGGCGAGCCCGATCTCGCCCGCCGCTTCGCCGCCGACGGCTGGTTCGGCGTGGTCGGCGCGGTCGGCGGCCTGGTCTCCGGACTGCTGGTGACCTGGCGCTTCCGCAGCCATCGGATCCTCAGCCTGGTGGCGCTCGTCGCCGGGTCCTTCGTCGCCACGGCGACCATGAGCCTGACCGGCATGCTTCTCGGCCCCGGTGACACCGACAGCGCCCTCGCCGCGGCCGCCGAGGGCGCCAGGGTCCCGGTCGAGCTCGCCGTGACCGTCCCCGCCTTCTACCTCGCCTGGCCGGTCGCGGCGCTGTTCGCGGCGTGCGCCGTGCTGTGGGGTGGCAGTGACCCGCCGCCGGTCGTGCACCGCACCCCCACGGAGCCCGCCGACCGCCTCGCGCCGTGGGGCCCTCCGGGCTATCCACCGCACGACGGCGCTGCCCCGCTGCGCCACGAGAGCCGGTAGCGTTCGGGACTCAGTCCACGCACCACGCTCAACGGGGGTTTCACCATGTCCGAGTCCCATCCGCCCGTCGCGCCCGCCGGGGAGCCGCTCGGTGGCGGGCCCGCGCCCGCCCAGCGCTCGTCGCGCCGTGGCCTCGCCGTCGTCGGGGCCGCTGTCGCGGTCGCTGTCGCTGGCGGAGGCGCGTACGCCGCCTGGAGCTTCCTGTCCACCGGCGCCCAGCCCGCGGAGGTGCTTCCGGCGAGCACCCTGGGCTATGTCGCGGTCGACGTCGACCCCGGGGGTGCGCAGAAGATCGAGGCGTTCCGCACGCTGCGCAAGTTCCCCGCGCTGCAGGAGGAGCTCGGTCTCGACACCGACGACGACCTGCGCGAGCTGATCGTCGACGAGTTCCTCTCCGGCTCCGACTGCGACCTCAGCTTCGAGAACGACTTCGCGCCGTGGGTGGGCAAGAAGCTCGCGATGGCCGCGGTGCCGGGCGCGGGCGACGACGAGGTCACGCCGGTGATCGTCGTCGAGGTCAGCGACGAGGAGGCCGCCACCACGGGGCTGACCGCTGTCCGTGAGTGCAGCGACGACCTCGGCTGGGCCTTCCAGGACGGGTTCGTGCTGGTGAGCCCGACCGAGGCGCAGGCCGCCGCCGTGGCCGACGAGGTCGCCGACGGCAGCACGCTCGCCGACGACGAGGGTTTCTCCACCTGGGTCGACGAGGCCGGCGGTGGCGGGTTCGTCACCGGCTACGTCGCGCCGACCGCGACGCCGTACCTCCTCGACGCCTTCGACGGGCTGTCCGACCTCGCCTCGCTCCCGGGTGCGGCGCTGCCCGGGCTCGGCGGACCGGCCACCCCCGGGATCACGCCGGAGAACCCCTTCGCCGACATGAGCGACGCCGAGCTCGAGGCGATGGGGATCGACCCCGACCTGGTCGAGGAGCTCTACGGCTCCGACGACGGTGACGCTGGCGGACTCGGCTCGGGTGGTCTGGGTGGCCTGCCCGGTGCGGAGGAGCTCGAGGAGCGGATCGGCGAGGAGCGCGAGCAGCTGGAGGAGGCACTCGCCGACTTCGAGGGTGCTGGCATGTCGCTGCGGTTCGACGACGGTGCGGCGCGCCTGGAGGCCGTGGCCGGCGGCCTCGGCAACGCCACCGACGAGACCCCGGCCGTGAGTGACCTCGTCGGCTCCCTGCCGGCCGCCACCGGTGTGCTGATCGCCATGAGCGTCAACGGCGAGTGGGCCGAGTCGGTGACCTCGACCCTGACCGACCTCCTGGGCGAGGGGCTCGTCGGTGACATCGAGCGCGCCACCGGCCTCGACCTGCCCGGCGACGCGCAGACCCTCCTGGGCGATGCGGTCGCGCTGGTGATCGACGGGCGCTTCGACGCGCGCGAGTTCACCAACTCCTTCGACCCGTCGACACTGCCCGTGGGCCTGCGGATCCTCGGTGACCCCGACGAGATCGGCGACGTCGTCGAGAAGCTGCTGTCCAGCCTCGGCGCCGACGCGCAGCTGGTGACGGTCGAGAAGGGTGAGGACGGCGTGGCCGTCGGTCTCGACCCCGCCTGGGTGGCCTCGCTCGCCGAGGACGGCGACATCGGCGACAACGACCGTTATGACGACGTGGTCTCCGGCGACGGAGATCCCGCCTCGGTCTTCTTCATCGACTTCGATGCCCCGTGGTTCACCTCGCTGAGCGAGGCGCTGACCGGTGGGGACCTGCCCGAGGTCGACGAGAACCTCGAGCCGCTGAAGGCGCTCGGCATCAGCTCGTGGGTCGACGAGGACCAGTCCCGCCTCGTGCTCGAGCTCGCCACCGACTGACGCCCGGGCGCTGGGGAGTAGTCCGAGTCCGCGGGCTCACCCGCGACCGATGGCCGCCCGCTGGCCCCCGCTGACCTGCAGGAGGTCGTCGGGGGCCAGCTCCAGGTCGAGGCCACGGCGGCCCGCGGAGACGAAGATCGTGGGCCAGCTCCACGCGCCGTCGTCGATCAGCACCGGGAGCGGACGGCGCTGCCCCACCGGGGCGATGCCCCCGCGCACGTAGCCGGTCGTCCGCTCGGCCAGCGCGGGGTCGGCCATCTGCGCGCGCTTGCCACCCACTGCAGCGGCCAGCGCCTTCAGGTCGAGCTGGCCGCTGACCGGGACCACGGCGACGACGAGTCGGCCGTCGACCTCCGCGCACAGCGTCTTGTGGACGCGTGCCGGGTCGACCCCCAGCACGGCCGCCGCCTCCTCGCCGTACGACGTCGTGGCGGGGTCGTGCTCGTAGGGGTGCAGCGTGTAGGCCACGCCAGCGCGGTCGAGGGCGGTGGTGGCGGGGGTGGCGCTGCCGCGGGTCCTCTTCGCCATCTGCTCAGTTGGGGGACCAGCGGGTCCGGGCGACGTCGGTGGCGGGCACCGAGGGGATCGCCCGCATCGCCCGGAGCTCCTCGCGCAGCGCGTGGTGGAGCAGGTGCAACCGCGTGGTGGTGTCGTCGGCCTCGAGCAGCTCCTGGCGCTCGCTCAGTGGCAGGGGACAGGCCGCGGCCAGGGCGTAGGAGTACCACAGCGCCTCCTGCGGCAGCGTGCCGTCGATCACGACGGCGCCCCCGAGCTCGCCGAGCGCGGTGCGGTAGTCGTCGAAGCGTGCCTCGGCGCCCGCACGGGCCGCCGTCTCGGCCGCCGCCCGCTCCGAGGCCGGCGCGGGGACGTGGTCCTCGAGCAGCGTGGCGATCGCGACGGGGTACGGCGCAGGGTCGTCGACCAACCCATGGACGCGGATGCGCTGGCGGGCGACAGCCAGGACGTCGTACGTGCCGTCCGGGTGCTCCTCCACCTCGGTGAGCTGCAGCAGGGAGCCGATGACGTGCAGCGACTGCGTGCCGTGGTCACCCACCTCGTAGCCCTCGCGGATGGCCACGGTGCCGAAGACCCGCTCGGGGCCCGGCAGCGCCGCGAGGTCGGTGACCAGGGCGCGGTAGCGCTCCTCGAACACGTGCAGGGGCGCGGTCGTGCCCGGGAACACCACGGTGCCGAGGGGGAACAGCGGCAGCCTGCGGACGGCGTCCGCGTCGGGCTCGTCAGGCTCCGGCCGGGCCGGGTCGTGCGCGTCGTCCATGCAGCCTCCTCGTCACCGCCAACCTATAGCGGACACCACACGGGTCGGCCGCGCCCGGCCGCCTAGACTGAAGGCATGTTGCGCCGGATCGATCTGCGAGGACGTGCCCTCACCGCTCCCGGCGCGGACCACGACCTACGCAGCGCCGTACCCCGCGCCGACTTCGACGTGGACGCCGCGCTGGACGTCGTGCGACCCATCTGCGACGCCGTCCGCGACCGCGGTGAGGAAGCGGTTGCGGAGTTCTCCCAGCGCTTCGATCGCGTCACCCCGCCGAGCCTGCGGGTGCCGGCCGAGGTCCTCGCGCGCTCGCTCGCGGAGCTCGACGCGGGTGTCCGGGCGGCGCTCGAGGAGTCCGTACGCCGCCTGCGCGCGACCTGCGAGGCCGAGATCGAGTCCGACGTCACGACCGAGGTCGCGCCGGGCGGCACGATCACCCAGCGCATGGTGCCCGTGCGCCGGGTGGGGCTCTACGTCCCCGGCGGCGTCGCGCCGCTGGTGTCGAGCGTGGTCATGAACGTCGTGCCCGCGCAGGTCGCCGGCGTGCGCTCGCTCGCGCTGGCCAGCTCGCCGCAGGCCGGCCACGACGGCTACCCGCACCCGACGATCCTCGCGGCGTGCGCGCTGCTCGGGGTCGAGGAGGTCTACGCCGTCGGCGGTGCGCAGGCGATCGCGATGTTCGCCCACGGCGCGGGGGAGTGCCGTCCCGTCGACCTGGTGACCGGCCCCGGCAACATCTACACCGTCGCCGCGAAGCGGCTGCTGCGCGGTCTCGTCGGCATCGACTCCGAGGCCGGCCCGACCGAGATCGCCGTGCTCGCCGACTCCTCCGCCGACCCGGCGTACGTCGCCGCCGACCTGATCAGCCAGGCCGAGCACGACGTGCTGGCCGGCTCGGTGCTCGTCACCGACTCGCCCGCGCTGGCCGAGGCGGTGGACGCGGAGCTCGAGCGGCAGGTGCCGACGGCGAAGCACGAGGACCGCATCCGCACCGCGCTGACGGCGCAGCAGTCCGGCACGGTGCTGGTCGACGACCTCGACTCCGGCGTGGCCGTCGTCGACGCCTATGCCGCCGAGCACCTGTCGATCCAGACCCGCGACGCCGCCGAGGTGGCCGCCCGGATCACCAACGCCGGTGCGATCTTCGTCGGTCCCTACGCCCCGGTGTCGCTGGGCGACTACTGCGCCGGCTCCAACCACGTGCTGCCCACCGGCGGGTGCGCGTGCCACTCCTCGGGGCTGTCCGTGCGCGCGTTCCTCAAGGCCGTGCACGTCATCGACTACTCCCGCGCGGCGCTGGCCGACGTCGGCGACCACGTCGTCACTCTCGCTGAAGCCGAGGACCTGCCGAGCCACGGCGCTGCCGTGCGCGTGCGGTTCGCCGGCGAGCAGGGTTGAGCGCCGTGGAGTGGCCTCCGCTGCGTGCGGAGCTGCGTGGTGCCGAGCCCTACGGCGCCCCGCAGCTCGACGTACCCGTGCAGCTCAACGTCAACGAGAACCCCTACGCGCCCAGCGACGAGGTCGTCGCCTCGATCGCCGCGGCGGTGGCTGACGCTGCGCGCACGCTCAACCGCTACCCCGACCGGGAGCTGGTCGCACTGCGCGCGGCGCTGGCCGACTACCTCGGCCACGGCGTGCGCCCGGAGCAGGTGTGGGCGGCCAACGGCTCCAACGAGGTGATGCTGCAGATCCTGCAGGCCTTCGGCGGACCCGGGCGCACGGCGGTCTCGTTCGCACCGACGTACTCGATGTATCCCGAGTACGCCCGCAACGCGCTCACCGACTGGGTCGTCGGACACCGCGAGGACGACTTCACCCTCGATCTCGACCACGCACGTGCGGTCATCGACGAGCACCAGCCCTCCGTCGTGCTGCTGCCCTCGCCCAACAACCCCACCGGCACCGCGCTGCCGCTCGAGGTCGTCGCGGCGGTGTGCGAGCAGGCGCCGGGCGTCGTCGTGATCGACGAGGCGTACGGCGAGTTCCGCCGCGCCGGCACGCCCAGCGCGCTGGAGCTGCTGGGTGAGCACCGCAACCTGATGGTCAGCCGCACCATGAGCAAGGCGTTCGCGTTGGCCGGTGCCCGCCTGGGCTACCTCGCCGCCGACCCGGTGCTGTGCGACGCGCTGCGGATCGTGCGTCTGCCCTACCACCTGTCCGCGGTCAGCCAGGCGACCGCCGTCGCCGCGCTCGGGCACGCCGAGGAGCTGCTCGGCCGGGTCGACGACCTGCGTCGCGAGCGCGACGCGTGCGTGGAGTGGCTGCGCGGGCGCGGGTTCGAGGTCGCGGACTCCGATGCGAACTTCGTCCTCTTCGGTCGGTTCGCCGACCGGCACGCGGTCTGGCAGGGTTTGTTGGACGCAGGTGTGCTGATCCGCGAGACCGGGCCCGCGGGCTGGCTGCGCGTCTCTGTCGGCACCCCTGCGGAGATGGCTGCCTTCCGCGACGCCCTCGACCAGATCACAGGACACGACAGCCCCGCAGGGGCAGAACTCAACGGCCCCGCCGGGGCAGAGCTGCAGGAGACGACATGAGTGGTACGCCGGCACGCACCGGCCGGGTCGAGCGCACGACCAAGGAGTCGAAGGTCCTCGTCGAGGTCGACCTCGACGGCACGGGCCGCGCGGAGATCTCGACCGGTGTCGGGTTCTACGACCACATGCTGGATGCGTTCTCGCGGCACTCGCTGATCGACGTGCGGGTGCAGACGCAAGGTGACGTGCACATCGACGCCCACCACACGGTCGAGGACACCGCGATCGCACTCGGCGACGCCCTGCGCCAGGCGCTCGGCGACAAGCGCGGCATCCGGCGCTTCGGCGACGCGACCGTGCCGCTCGACGAGGCGCTCGTGCAGGCGGTCGTCGACGTGTCGGGACGGCCCTACTGCGTGCACACGGGCGAGCCCGAGGGCCAGCAGTACGTCGCCCTCGGCGGCTCCGGTGTGAGCTACCTCGGCTCGCTCACCCAGCACGTCTTCGAGACCCTGGCCTTCCACGCCCACATCGCGCTGCACGTGCGGGTGCTGGCCGGCCGCGAGCCGCACCACCTGGTCGAGACGCAGTTCAAGGCCGTCGCCCGTGCGATGCGCGACGCGATCGCCTTCGACCCGCGCGAGACCGGCGTGCCGAGCACGAAGGGCGCCCTGTGACGGCTGCATCCGTCGTCGTCCTCGACTACGGGTCGGGCAACACCCGCTCGGCCGTCCGCGCCCTCGAGCGGGCCGGCGCGACCGTGACGCTCACCGCCGACCGGTCCGCGGCGATGGACGCCGACGGGCTCGTCGTGCCGGGCGTCGGCGCGTTCGCCGCATGCATGGAGGGCCTGCGCGCCGTGCGCGGGCACGAGACCATCGGGCGTCGCCTGGCAGGCGGCCGGCCGGTGCTGGGCATCTGTGTCGGGATGCAGGTGCTCTTCGAGCACGGCGTCGAGCACGGTGTCGACACCCGCGGGTGCGGCGAGTGGCCCGGCGTCGTCGAGCGCCTGCAGGCGCCGGTCGTGCCGCATATGGGCTGGAACACCGTCGACGTCCCGGAAGGCTCGGTGCTGTTCGACGGTGTGCGCGACGAGCGCTTCTACTTCGTGCACTCCTACGGCGTACGGCGCTGGGAGCTGGTGACCAACGACCGGACCCGCGCGCCGTTGGTCACCTGGGCCGAGCACGGCGGCGACCGGTTCGTGGCCGCGGTGGAGAACGGGCCGTTGACCGCTACGCAGTTCCACCCGGAGAAGTCGGGCGACGCTGGCTCGCGGTTGTTGGCCAACTGGGTGACGTCGCTGAAGGGGAGTGCGGCATGAGCAAGCAGCGTGCGCAGCAGCGCGCCCAGCAGCAGGCAGCCCGCGAGCGGCGCAAGCGCGAGCGGGCGGCGACGCCGAGCAAGCCGCGCACCCCAGCCCGCAAGGGGCCTGCGGGTCGCCCGACCGGTGAGCTCGCGCGCCGGAGTCGTCAGCGCACCTCGCTCGCGGTCGCGATCGTCCTGCTGCTCCAGCTCGGCGCCGGGCTGCTGTGGCGCGACTGGGCGGCCAACCTGGCGGTCTTCATCGTCTCTGCCGCCATCGCCGTGATCGTCCTGGGCTCGCTGCGCCGGCGGCGCTGAGCCAGGTCGCCCACGCGCACCACTGTGTAGCCGATACCTGCGTCTGACCCTGTTAGTTCGTGTACGAAGTGCCAGTTTTCACTGCCTGGGTAGTGAAAACTGGCGTCACCCCGAAGGAGCCCGCATGACCGCGTCCGACACCCCCCGCTACCTCGAGCTGCTGCCGGCGGTGGACGTCGCCGGGGGCCAGGCGGTCCAGCTGGTGCAGGGCGTGGCGGGCTCGGAGAAGCACTTCGGCGACCCGATCCAGGCGGCGCTGCGCTGGCAGGAGGCGGGCGCGGAGTGGCTGCACCTGGTCGACCTGGACGCGGCGTTCGGCCGGGGTCACAACCGTGAGCTGCTCGCCGAGATCGTCGGGACTCTCGACATCAGGGTGGAGATGAGCGGCGGCATCCGGGACGACGAGTCGCTGACCGCGGCGCTGGCGACGGGGTGTCGCCGGGTCAACATCGGTACGGCGGCGCTCGAGCAGCCGGAGTGGTGCGCGTCGGTCATCGCCGGTCACGGCGACCGGATCGCGATCGGGCTCGACGTCCGCGGCCGCACGCTGGCGGCGCGCGGATGGACGCGCGACGGGGGCGACCTCTACGAGACTCTCGCCCGCCTCGACGCCGAGGGCTGCGAGCGCTACGTCGTCACCGACGTCAACAAGGACGGGATGCTGCAGGGCCCGAACCTCGACCTGCTGCGCGACGTGTGCGCGGCGACCGACGCCCCGGTCGTGGCCTCCGGCGGCGTCACCGAGCTGGCTGACATCGAGGCGCTCGCCGGACTGGCCGACGACGGTGTCGAGGGTGCGATCATCGGCAGCGCGCTCTACGAGGGGCGGTTCACCCTCGAGGAGGCGCTCGCCCTCACGCTTCCGCCCGGGCGCTGAGCCGCGGGCGGGCCGGGATGTTCCGACAGGAGTTTGACGTTCTGGCCCGTCAAGACGTGTCGTCAGTGCCGAAGTCACCACAGATGTGGCGAATTGTGTGACAGGAGAGAACCCAGGTGTCGCTCGCCGTACGCGTCATCCCGTGCCTCGACGTCGATGGCGGGCGGGTGGTGAAGGGCGTCAACTTCGTCGACCTGCGCGATGCGGGCGATCCGGTGGAGCTGGCGCGGACCTACGACGCCGAGGGTGCCGACGAGCTGACGTTCCTCGACATCTCCGCCTCCCACGAGGCCCGGGCGACGACGATGGAGATCGTCTCGCGCACGGCCGAGCAGGTGTTCATCCCGCTGACCGTCGGCGGCGGCGTGAGCAGCACCGACGACGTCGACCGGCTGTTGCGGGCCGGTGCGGACAAGGTGGCGATGAACACCGCGGCGCTGCGCCGTCCCGAGCTCGTGGCCGACGTTGCCGACCGGTTCGGCAACCAGGTGCTCGTGCTCTCGGTCGACGCCCGCCGGGTCCCGGACGGCTCCGACTTCCGGCCCGACTCGGGCTTCGAGGTGACCACCCACGGCGGCCGCACCAGCGCCGGTCGGGATGCGGTCGCCTGGGCGGTCGAGGCCGCCCGGCTGGGTGCGGGGGAGATCCTGCTCAACTCGATGGACGCCGACGGCACGCGTGACGGCTTCGACCTCGACCTGCTGCGGCTGGTCCGGGCAGCCGTCGACATCCCCGTCATCGCCAGCGGGGGAGCGGGCACCCTGGACCACTTCGCGCCCGCGGTCGAGGCAGGAGCCGACGCCGTCCTCGCCGCCAGCGTCTTCCACTTCGGCACGCTGCGCATCGGGGAGGTCAAGGACACCCTGGCCGCGGCCGGACATCCGGTACGCCGGTGAGTGCCCCGGCGCAGCCGCGGGTCGGGCCGGCGACCCTGCGCGACGGGTTCGGCGTCCTCGGCGTCGCCATCCGGCGTGAACCGTGGGTGTTCACCTGGTCGACGCTCGGCAGCGTGCTGTTCGGTGCGCTCACGGTCGCCGACGCGTGGGTGCTGGGCTGGTCGACCGAGCGGTTCGTGATCCCGTCGTTCCAGGACGGTGAGCTCAAGCCCGGCGCGGCGATCGCGGTGGTCGCGCTCTTCCTCGGTGTCGCGCTGCTGCGCGCCGTCGGCATCGTCGCGCGCCGTCTCGGCGCCGGCATCATGCAGTACCGCATGCAGGCGCACTACCGCCGTGCCGTCACCCGCAAGTACCTCGAGCTCCCGCTCTCCTGGCACCAGCGCCACCCGACCGGCCAGCTGCTCTCCAACGCCAACTCCGACGTCGAAGCCGCGTGGATGCCGATCGCGCCGCTGCCGATGGCGGTCGGCACAGTGGCGATGATGGTCGTCGCGATCGCCCAGATGCTGCTCGCCGACCTCGTGCTCGCGATCGCCGGGTTGATCACGTTCCCCATCGTGATCGTCGCCAACGTCGTCTACCAGCGCTTCCAGTCCCCGCTGATGACCCGCGCGCAGGCACTGCGTGCGGAGCTGAGCGAGATCGCGCACGAGTCCTTCGACGGCGCGATGGTCGTCAAGACCCTCGGCCGCGAGACCGAGGAGACCGAGCGGTTCGCCGCCAAGGCCGACGCGCTGCGCGACATCAACATCCGCTCCGGCCGCATGCGCGCGATGTTCGACCCGGTGATGGAGTCGCTGCCCAACCTCGCGGTCCTCGTGGTCCTCGCGATCGGGGTGCAGCGCTTCCTCGCCGGTGACTCCGACGCCGGTGACGTCGTCACGGTCGCCTACCTGCTCACGATCGTCGCCTTCCCGATCCGCTCGCTCGGCTGGCTGGTCGCCGACATGCCGCGCTCGGTGGTCGGCTTCCGGCGCGTCTCCGCGGTCCTCGACGAGACCGGCCAGATGACGTACGGCGACGCCTCCGCAGCCGGTCACGGGGCCGGACCGGCCCGACTGGAGGTGGCCGACGTCGCCTTCGCGTACGGCGC
This sequence comes from Nocardioides massiliensis, assembly GCF_030811215.1. NCBI lineage: Bacteria > Bacillati > Actinomycetota > Actinomycetes > Propionibacteriales > Nocardioidaceae > Nocardioides > Nocardioides massiliensis. The sequence continues at coordinate 3,330,770 of NZ_JAUSQM010000001.1, read as the reverse complement.
CGACGACGCCGGCGCCGAGCCGCTCCTGCGCGGCATCGACTTCACCGTCGAGCCGGGCCGCTCGGTCGCGCTCGTGGGGCCGACCGCCTCGGGCAAGTCCACGTTGACCTCGTTGCTGGTGCGCGCCGTCGACCCCGATGCTGGCGCGGTCCGGCTCGACGGCACCGACCTGCGCCAGCTGGCCCACGGCGAGCTGGCCGACGCCGTCGCCCTGGTGCCGCAGAGCACCTTCGTCTTCGACGACACCGTGCGCGGCAACATCGCGCTCGACCGCGACCTCGACGACGCCACGATCTGGGAGGCACTGCGCGCCGCCCAGGCCGAGGAGTTCGTGCGCGCGCTCCCCGACGGTCTCGACGCCCGGCTGGGGGAGCGCGGCACGTCGCTGTCCGGCGGGCAGCGTCAACGGATCGCCCTGGCGCGCGCCCTCGTACGCCGACCGCGGCTGCTGATCCTCGACGACGCCACCTCCGCGGTCGACCCGGAGGTGGAGGGCCGCATCCTCGCCGCGCTGCGCGACCAGGCGCGTGCCGCCGGCCACGAGCCGCCCACCCTGCTGACGGTCGCCTACCGCAAGGCGACCATCGCCCTGGCCGACGAGGTGATCTACCTCGCCGACGGCCGGGTCGCCGACCGCGGGACCCACGCGGAGCTGCTCGCCCGCAACCCCGACTACGCCCGGCTGGTCAACGCCTACGAGGCCGAGCTCGAGCCCCGTCCCGTGACCGGCGTCGACGAGGAGGGGGACCGATGACAGCGACCACCGACCGTGCGCCCGAGGCGGCCGTCGACAGCGGTGAGGAGATCGGCGCCTGGGAGACCATCCGGGCGGGGATCCGGCACTCCCCGGAGCTCAAGGAGGGCATCGGCGTCACGATCGCGTTCGCGGTCGTCGCGACCCTGGGCCGCGTCGTGGTCCCGATCGCCGTGCAGCAGACCCTCGACCGCGGTCTCGGCGCCGACGGCCGTGAGGGCGACCTCGGGTTCACCATCACCATGCTGGTGGTCGCCACCGCCGCGCTGGTGCTGACCGGCGTGGCGTCGTACTTCATGACCGCCCGGCTCTACCGCACCGCCGAGCGCGGCCTGGCGACCTTGCGCGTGAAGGCGTTCCGCCACGTCCACGACCTGCCGCTGCTCACGCAGAACTCCGAGCGCCGCGGCGCCCTGGTCTCCCGCGTCACCAGCGACGTCGACCAGGTCTCGCAGTTCCTCATCTTCGGCGGCATCATCGCGATCATCAGCATCGGCCAGATCGCCATCGCGACCGTCGTGATGGTCGTCTACTCCTGGCAGCTCGCGCTGGTGGTCTGGATCTGCTTCGCGCCGCTCTTCTTGTCGCTGCGGTTCTTCCAGCGCAAGCTCTCGGCGGCGTACGGCGTGGTCCGCCGCCAGGTCGGTGCGATGCTCTCGGCCGTCGCCGAGCCGGTGGTGGGTGCCGCGGTCGTGCGGGCGTACGCCGTCGAGGCGCGCACCCAGCAGCGCATCGACGAGGCGATCGAGGCCAACCGCGCCGCCGCCACCCGCGCCCAGGGCCTGACCGCGTTCTCGTTCTCCCTCGGCGGGGTCTCCGGTGGTCTGGCCAACGCCGGCGTGCTGGTCATCGGCGTGTGGGTGGGCGTCGCCGGCGACGTCACCCTCGGCGTCGTGCTCGCCTTCGCGTTCCTGGTGACGCTCTTCGTCGGTCCGGTGCAGATGGGCACGCAGGTGCTCACCGACGCCCAGAACGCCATCGCCGGCTGGCGCCGGGTCATCGGCATCCTGCAGACCCCGGCCGACGTCACCGACCCGGGTGTCGACGGCGAGCCGCTGCCGCACCGACCGGTCGACATCGCCTTCGACCACGTCGGCTTCGCCTACCCCGGTGGCGAGCCGGTGCTGCACGACATCGACCAGCACGTCGCGGCCGGCACCCGCGTCGCCGTGGTGGGGGAGACCGGGTCGGGCAAGTCCACGCTCGCCAAGCTCCTCACCCGCCTGATGGACCCGACCACCGGTCGGGTCCTGCTCGACGGCATCGACCTGCGCCGGGTCCCGTTCGACTCGCTGCGCCGCCGCGTCGTCCTGGTCCCGCAGGAGGGATTCCTCTTCGACGCGGACCTGCGCGAGAACCTGCGCTACGGCAAGCTCGACGCCACCGACGCCGAGCTGCTGGAGGCGGCGCAGGCACTGGACCTCGGCGACTGGCTGGCCGGTCTGCCCCGCGGGCTCGACACTCGGGTCGGTCAGCGCGGTGAGTCGCTCTCGGCCGGGGAGCGGCAGCTGGTCGCGCTCATCCGGGCCCGGCTCGCCGACCCCGACCTGCTCGTGCTCGACGAGGCGACCAGCGCGGTCGACCCGGAGCTGGAGATGCGCATCGGGCGCGCGCTCGAACGTCTGATGCAGGGACGCACGTCGGTCTCGATCGCCCACCGCCTCACCACGGCGGAGAACGCCGACGAGGTGCTCGTCTTCGACAAGGGGCGCATCGTCCAGCGCGGTCCGCACGCCACGCTCGTCGCCGAGGGCGGCGTCTATGGCCGACTGCACGCGTCCTGGGTCGCCCAGCAGGGTCGCTGAGCGAGCCGCCTCGGGGTCGTCGCACCCCTCGACGCCTGGGAGGATGGGGCCATGTCCTTGGACCCCGCGATCGCCGACCGCCTCAAGCGCACCGCCGACGGGCTCGTCCCGGTCATCGCCCAGCAGTACGACACCGGCGAGGTGCTGATGCTGGCGTGGATGAACGACGAGGCGCTGGCGCGCACGCTCAGCACGGGGCGCGCCACCTACTGGTCGCGCTCGCGCCAGGAGATGTGGGCCAAGGGCGACACCTCCGGACACGTCCAGTGGGTGAAGGACGCCCGCCTCGACTGCGACGGCGACACGATCCTGCTCCAGGTCGACCAGGTCGGTGCCGCCTGCCACACCGGCGACCGCACCTGCTTCGACGCGGCGGTCCTGCCCCTGGCCGGCGGGACCTCCGCGTGAGCGCCCCGGCCACCCCCGCCGTACCCGACCGGCGCAGCTTCGGCCCTGCGCTCCTCGCAGGTCTCGGCGGCGGAACGCTCGCGACCCTGGCGGCCACCCGCACCTGGGTGACGGCCACCGGTGAGGCCGGCGGCGTCGATGTCGCCGCGGAGGTGAGCGGCACGTCCGCGGCCCCGCTGCCGTGGGCGCTCGCCCTCGTCGCCCTCGCCTCGTGGGGCGCCATCCTCGCGCTGCGCGGACGGGCGCGCGTGGTGGTCGCCGCCCTGGGTGCGCTCGCCGCGGTCGGCGGACTGGTGGCCGCCGGCCTGGCGCTCGGGGAGACCGACGAGCGGGCGGTCGACGCCGTCATCGACCGCGGAGCTCTCGCCGAGACCGCTGAGACCTCCCTGACAGCCTGGCCCTGGGTCACGATCGTCGCGCTCGTCGTCACCGCCGCGGCGGGTGTGGTCGCGGTGCGGCGGTCTCCGCAGTGGCCGGCGATGGGCGCGCGGTACGACGCCCCGGCGGACGCCGCAGGCGCGGCGACCACCGCCGAGCTCGCCGACGACGCCGGCGCGCGCGAGCTCTGGGACGCCCTCGACCGCGGCCTCGACCCGACCGACCCGCCCGACCCGACCCGTGACACCCCGACCGAGGGACACCCCCGCAGCCCCCTAGACTGAGCGCCGAAGACCGGCTGCAACTGCCGGACCGACGTGACGTGCTGGATCGATGAGGAGTGACCAAGCGATGGCTGACAACCACGGCAACACCCCGGCCGCGTGGACCGCGGTGGTGATCGGTCTTGCCGCGTTCGTCGTCGGCGGCGTCGGCCTCATGGCCGGCAGCATGCTCACCTTCTGGATCGGCGTCGCGCTGCTCCCCGTCGCGATCATCGTCATGAAGGTGATGGACGCGATGGGCCTGGGCGACCCCGCGTCCCACTGATCGAAGTGACCGTACTCGACGGGATCATCGCCGGGGTCCGTGAGGACCTCGCCGCGCGCGAGGCCATCACCCCGCTGTCCGCGCTCGAGGCGCGCGTGGCCGAGGTCCCGCCCGCGCGGGACCCCATGCCCGCGTTCCGCGCCCCCGGGCTCAGCGTGATCGCCGAGGTCAAGCGCGCCAGCCCCAGCAAGGGCCACCTGGGCGACATCCCCGACCCCGCGGCGCTGGCGACCGCCTACACCGCAGGCGGGGCCGACGCCATCAGCGTCCTCACCGAGCAGCGCCGCTTCAACGGCAGCCTCGACGACCTCGACGCCGTGCGCGCCGCGGTCGAGACCCCGCTGCTGCGCAAGGACTTCATCGTCACGCCCTACCAGCTGTGGGAGGCCCGCGCGCACGGCGCCGACCTCGCGCTGCTGATCGTCGCCGGACTCGACCAGGCGACGCTGGCGTCGCTGCACGCACTCGCCCTCGAGCTCGGACTCACTGCGCTCGTGGAGGTCCACGAGGCCGAGGAGGTACGCCGCGCCCTCGACGTCGGCGCCACCCTGATCGGTGTCAACAACCGCAACCTCAAGACCCTCGAGGTCGACCCCGACACCTTCGCCGCGCTCGCCGCCGACATCCCCGACGACGTCGTCAAGGTCGCCGAGTCCGGCCTGCGCGGACCCGACGACGCGGCACGGCATGCCGCCGAGGGCGCCGACGTCGTGCTCGTCGGCGAGGCACTGGTCATCGGCGGCGACCCGGCAGCCGGCGTCGCGGCGATGCGCGCGGCAGGCACGACGCGATGAGCGAGCAGACCCAGGCCGGAGTCTTCGGCGACTTCGGCGGGCGGTTCATGCCCGAGGCGTTGATCGCCGCCCTCGACGGGCTCGACGTCGCGTGGCAGGAGGCGATGGGCGACGCGGCGTTCGTCGACGAGTTCGAGACCATCCTGCGCGACTACGCCGGGATGCCGAGCCCGCTCTACGAGGCCACGCGCCTCTCCGAGCAGGTCGGTGCGCGCATCCTGCTCAAGCGCGAGGACCTCAACCACACCGGCGCGCACAAGATCCGCAACGTGATGGGCCAGGCGCTGCTCACCAAGCGGATGGGCAAGAAGCGCGTCATCGCCGAGACCGGTGCCGGCCAGCACGGCGTGGCCTCGGCCACCGCGGCGGCGTACTTCGGGCTCGACTGCACCGTCTACATGGGCGCGGTCGACACCCGGCGCCAGGCGCTCAACGTGGCGCGCATGCACCTGCTCGGCGCGACCGTCGTCCCGGTCGAGTCCGGCAGCGCCACGCTGAAGGACGCCATCAACGAGGCGCTGCGCGACTGGGTCGCCACGGTCGACCACACCGCCTACCTCTTCGGCACCGCCGCGGGCCCGCACCCGTTCCCGAGCATGGTTCGCGACTTCTGCCGCGGCATCGGTGACGAGGCCCGAGCTCAGTGCCTCGAGCGCTACGGCGTCCTGCCCGACGCGATCGCGGCGTGCGTCGGCGGCGGGTCCAACGCCATCGGCCTGTTCACCGCCTTCCTCGAGGACCCCGACGTCGCCGTCTGGGGCTTCGAGGCCGGGGGAGACGGGGTCGAGACGGGTCGCCACGCCGCCACCATCGGCGCCGGGCGCCCCGGTGTGCTGCACGGCGCGCGCACCTACGTCCTGCAGGACGACGACGGGCAGACCATCGAGTCGCACTCCATCTCCGCGGGCCTGGACTACCCAGGCGTCGGTCCGGAGCACGCCCACCTCGCGGCCAGCGGACGGGCGATCTACGAGTCGGTGACCGACACCGAGGCGATGGACGCCCTCGCCCTGCTGGCGCGCAGCGAGGGCATCATCCCGGCCATCGAGTCCGCCCACGCGATCGCCGGCGCGCTGCGCAAGGCGCGGGAGCTCGCGGCGGAGAAGGGTCCGGAGGCCACGGTGCTGATCAACCTCAGCGGCCGCGGCGACAAGGACATGGGCACCGCCATCGAGTGGTTCGGCCTCGGCGATCCCGACCGGGTGACCGCCGAGCCCGTGGGGGAGCCGCCCGAGGAGAGCGCCCCGTGAGCGGCCCCAGCACCCGGACGGCGTTCGACCGCGCCGCCAGCGAGGGTCGCGCCGCGCTGATGGGCTACTACCCGGCGGGGTTCCCGGACGTCGAGACCGGCATCGCCGCGATCAAGGTGATGGTCGAGTCCGGGGTCGACGTCGTCGAGATCGGGCTGCCCTACAGCGACCCTGTCATGGACGGGCCCACCATCCAGGCCGCCGCGCAGCAGGCACTCGAGGGTGGTGTCCGGATCGCCGACGTCCTGCGCACCGTCGAGGCGGTCGCCGCGACCGGCGTACCCACCGTCGTGATGACCTACTGGAACCCGATCGACCGCTACGGCGTCGCGCGCTTCGCCGCCGACCTGGCCTCGGCCGGCGGATCGGGCCTGATCACGCCCGACCTCACCCCCGACAGCGCCCCGGGCGGCGGGCAGGCGTGGATCGCGGCCGCCGAGGAGCACGACCTCGACCGGATCTTCCTGGTCTCGCCGTCCTCGACCGACGAGCGCATCGCGATGACCACCGCAGCGAGCCGCGGCTTCGTCTACGCCACCGCCGTGATGGGCGTGACCGGGGCCCGCGACCAGACCAGCGACCTGGCCGAGCCACTCGTACGCCGCACCAAGGCGGTCACCGACCTGCCCGTCGGCGTCGGCCTCGGCGTCTCCAACGGCGACCAGGCCGCGGAGATCGGGCGCTTCGCCGACGGGGTGATCGTCGGGTCGGCCTTCGTGCGCACCATGCTCGAGGGTGCCGACACGACCGCCGGGCTCCGCGCGTTGGGGACGCTCACCGCCGACCTCGCCGACGGAGTACGTCGTGCGCGTCGCTGAGCTGCTGACGGGGGCGGTCGCGACCTCGATCCCCAGCCCCTCCACCGGGGTCTGGGAGATCGGCCCGTTCCCCCTGCGCGGCTATGCCGTGTGCATCATCCTCGGTGTCTTCGTCGCCATCTGGGTCGGCGACCGGCGCTGGGTCGCCCGCGGCGGGCAGAAGGGTTTCGTCGGCGACCTCGCGATCTGGGCGGTCCCGTTCGGCCTGGTCGGCGGCCGGCTCTACCACGTCATCACCGACTACGAGCGCTACTTCGGTGAGGGCAAGAACCCCATCACCGCGCTCTACCTGTGGAACGGCGGGCTCGGCATCTGGGGTGCCATCGCACTGGGCGCGGTCGGCGCCTGGATCGCCGCGCGCCGCCACGGCGTGCGCTTCCTGCCCGTCGCCGATGCGCTCGCGCCGGGCATCGTGCTCGCTCAGGCGCTCGGACGCTGGGGCAACTGGTTCAACCAGGAGCTCTTCGGCAAGCCGACCGACCTGCCGTGGGGCCTCGAGATCGACCCCGACCACCGACCGCTCGGCTTCGCCGAATACTCCACCTTCCACCCGACCTTCCTCTACGAGTCGCTGTGGTGCGTGGCCGTCGCCGTCCTGGTGGTCTGGGCAGACCGGCGCTTCCGGCTCGGCCACGGTCGCGCGTTTGCGCTCTACGTCGCCGCCTACACCGTGGGCCGCGGCTGGACAGAGACGCTGCGCATCGACGCGGTGCAGCTCGACGACGTCGGCGGCTTCCGCGTGAACTTCTGGGTCTCGCTCGTGCTGTTCCTCGCCGCGGCGGCGTACGTCGTCGTCATGGGCATCCGCCGACCCGGCCGGGAGGAGAGCGTCTGGCTGCCCGGGCGCGAGCCCCGCCCCGACGCCAACGCCGACTCGGACGTGGCGCAGACCACCGAACCAGGGGACCATCGAGTGGGGCGCGAGGGTCCCGACGTCCTGTAGTCTTCCACCTCCGCCTGGGCCAACGTCGTCCCGCGCTCGCAGGCGAGAGCAGCCACCACGGTGCTCCCGCCCGCACTGAAACTGCCGCAGCCGCGGCAGCACCGCACGACGACGGGAGTCAGTGGCCATGCAAGCGTTCCCGCCACCTCAGGGCCTGTACGACGGTCAGCACGAGCACGACGCCTGCGGCGTCGCCTTCGTCGCGACCCTGACCGGTGAGGCCAGCCACGACATCGTGGCCAAGGCGCTCACCGCCCTGCGCAACCTCGAGCACCGCGGCGCCTCGGGCGCCGAGCCCGACTCCGGCGACGGCGCCGGCATCCTCCTGCAGGTCCCCGACGCGTTCTTCCGCGCCGTGGTCGACTTCGAGCTCCCGGCTCCCCGCGGGTACGCCGTGGGCACCGCCTTCATCCCCGGTGACGCCGAGGAGGTGGCCAAGATCCGGACCCGCATCGAGGAGCTTGCCGCCGAGGAGGGTCTGCGGGTGCTCGGCTGGCGCTCGGTGCCGGTCGACCCGTCGATGCTCGGCGCGACCGCGGTGTCGGTCATGCCGGCCTTCGAGCAGCTCTTCGTCGCCGCCGACGGCGCTCGCGTGGTCGGCATGGCGCTGGAGCGTCAGGCGTTCTGCCTGCGCAAGCGCGCCGAGCACGAGACCGGCGCCTACTTCCCGTCTCTGTCGTCGCGGACCATCGCCTACAAGGGCATGCTGACCACCGACCAGCTGGACCGGTTCTTCCCCGACCTCGTCGACGAGCGCGTCACCTCCGCCGTCGCGGTGGTCCACTCGCGGTTCTCGACCAACACCTTCCCGAGCTGGCCGCTGTCGCACCCGTTCCGCTTCATCGCCCACAACGGCGAGATCAACACGGTCATGGGCAACCGCAACTGGATGCGGGCCCGCGAGGCGCTGCTCGAGAGCGACCTGATCCCCGGCGACCTGCAGCGGCTCTACCCGATCTGCACCCCGGGCGCCTCCGACTCCGCGTCCTTCGACGAGGTCCTCGAGCTGCTGCACATGGGTGGTCGCTCCCTGCCGCACGCGGTGCTGATGATGATCCCCGAGGCGTGGGAGAACCACGAGGAGATGGACGCCGAGCGGCGCGCGTTCTATGAGTTCCACAGCTCGTTGATGGAGCCCTGGGACGGGCCGGCGTGCGTGGTCTTCACCGACGGCACCCAGGTCGGCGCCGTCCTCGACCGCAACGGCCTGCGCCCCTCCCGCTACTGGGTCACCGACGACGGGCTCGTCGTCCTGGCCTCCGAGGTCGGCGTGCTCGACCTCGACCCGGCGACCGTCGTGCGCAAGGGCCGGCTCAAGCCGGGCCGGATGTTCCTCGTCGACACCGAGGAGCACCGCATCGTCGAGGACGACGAGATCAAGAGCGAGCTGGCTGCCGAGCACCCCTATGAGGAGTGGCTGCACGCCGGACTGGTGCGCTTCGAGGACCTCCCCGAGCGCGAGCACGTCGTCCACACCCACGCCTCGGTCACGCGACGCCAGCAGATCTTCGGCTACACCGAGGAGGAGCTGCGGATCCTGCTCACGCCGATGGCCAACACCGGGGCCGAGCCGATCGGGTCGATGGGCACCGACACCCCGATCGCGGTGCTGTCGGACCGGCCGCGGCTGCTGTTCGACTACTTCGCGCAGCTGTTCGCCCAGGTCACCAACCCCCCGCTGGACGCCATCCGCGAGGAGCTCGTCACCTCGCTCTACGGCACCATCGGCCCCGAGGCCAACCTGCTCGAGCCGACCCCGGCATCGTGCCGTCAGCTGGTGCTGCCGTTCCCGGTGATCACCAACGACGAGCTCACCAAGCTGCGGCTGATGAACCGCGACGGCGACATGCCGGGCTTCGCGGCCCACGTCTCGCGCGGTCTGTACGACGTCGAGGGCGGGGGAGACGCGCTGCGCAAGCGCATCGACGAGATCTGCGCCGAGGTCTCGGCCGCGATCGCCGAGGGTGCCCGCGTCATCGTGCTCTCCGACCGGCACTCCACCGCCGAGCTCGCGCCGATCCCGTCGCTGCTGCTCACCAGCGCGGTCCACCACCACCTGGTGCGGGAGAAGACCCGCACCCAGGTCGGCCTGGTCATCGAGGCCGGCGACGTCCGCGAGGTGCACCACGTCGCCTTGCTGATCGGGTACGGCGCCGCGGCCGTCAACCCCTACCTCGCGCTGGAGTCCGTCGAGGACCTGGCCCGTGACGGCTTCTACGTGAAGGCCGAGCCCGAGGTCGCCGTACGCAACCTGGCGCGCGCGCTGGGCAAGGGCGTGCTCAAGGTGATGAGCAAGATGGGCGTCTCGACGGTCGCGTCCTACACCGGCGCGCAGATCTTCGAGGTCGTCGGCTTGGCGCAGACCGTGGTCGACCAGTACTTCACCGGCACCACCTCCAAGCTCGGCGGCGTCGAGCTGGACGTGATCGCCGAGGAGGTCGCTCGGCGGCACCGCACGGCGTACCCCCGTGGCGGGATCGCGCCCGCGCACCGGCGCCTGCCGGTCGGTGGCGAGTACCAGTGGCGTCGCGAGGGCGAGCCGCACCTGTTCGACCCCGAGTCGGTCTTCCGGCTGCAGCACTCGACGCGGTCGGGGCGCTACGACATCTTCAAGCAGTACACCCAGCGCGTCGACGACCAGTCGCAGCGGCTGATGACGCTGCGCGGTCTGTTCCGGCTCAAGGGTGCCGCCGAGAGCGGCCGCCAGCCGGTGCCGATCGAGGAGGTCGAGCCGGTCTCGGAGATCGTCAAGCGCTTCTCCACCGGCGCGATGTCCTACGGCTCCATCAGCCAGGAGGCCCACGAGACCCTGGCGATCGCGATGAACCGGCTGGGCGGCAAGTCCAACACCGGGGAGGGCGGCGAGGACCCCGAGCGGTTGTACGACGCCACCCGGCGCTCGTCGATCAAGCAGGTCGCGTCGGGTCGCTTCGGCGTCACCGCGGAGTACCTCACGAACTCCGACGACATCCAGATCAAGATGGCGCAGGGCGCCAAGCCCGGTGAGGGCGGGCAGCTGCCCGGCCACAAGGTCTACCCGTGGGTGGCCAAGACCCGGCACTCCACGCCGGGCGTAGGCCTGATCAGCCCGCCGCCGCACCACGACATCTACTCGATCGAGGACCTGGCGCAGCTGATCCACGACCTCAAGAACGCCAACCCGGCCGCGCGTGTGCACGTCAAGCTCGTCGCCGAGGTGGGCGTCGGGACCGTGGCCGCCGGGGTCTCGAAGGCCCACGCCGACGTGGTGCTGATCTCCGGCCACGACGGCGGCACGGGTGCCTCCCCGCTGACCTCGCTGAAGCACGCGGGTGGCCCCTGGGAGCTCGGCCTGGCCGAGACCCAGCAGACGCTGCTGCTCAACGGCCTGCGTGACCGGATCGTGGTGCAGGCGGACGGCCAGCTCAAGACCGGCCGCGACGTGGTGATCGCCGCGCTGCTCGGCGCCGAGGAGTTCGGCTTCGCGACCGCCCCGCTGGTGGTCTCGGGCTGCATCATGATGCGCGTCTGCCACCTCGACACCTGCCCGGTGGGCGTCGCGACGCAGAACCCGGTCCTGCGGGAGCGCTACTCCGGCAAGGCCGAGTACGTCGTGAACTTCTTCGAGTACATCGCCGAGGAGGTGCGCGAGTATCTCGCCGAGCTCGGCTTCCGCTCGATCGACGAGGCGATCGGCCATGTCGACGCCATCGACACCCAGGACGCCGTGGACCACTGGAAGGCGGCGGGGCTCGACCTGACGCCGATCCTGCACCAGCCCGAGCTGCCCGAGGGCGCCGCGCTGCGCAACACCACCAGCCAGGACCACGGCCTCGACAAGGCGCTCGACAACGAGCTCATCCGGCTCTGCGCCGACGCGCTGGACAAGGGGGAGCCGGTCCGGGCGCAGGTCGAGGTGCGCAATGTCAACCGCACGGTCGGCACGATGCTCGGCCACGAGGTGACCAAGCGCTACCGCGGCGAGGGTCTGCCCGACGGCACGATCGACATCACCTTCACGGGCTCGGCCGGCCAGTCGTTCGGCGCGTTCGTGCCCCGCGGGATCACGCTGCGGCTCGAGGGTGACGCCAACGACTACGTCGGCAAGGGGCTGTCGGGGGGACGGATCGTCGTACGCCCCGACCGGTCGGCGACGTTCGAGGCCGGCAAGCAGATCATCGCCGGCAACACCATCGGCTACGGCGCCACCTCCGGCGAGATCTTCCTGCGCGGCCAGGTGGGGGAGCGGTTCTGCGTCCGCAACTCCGGCGTGACCGCCGTCGTCGAGGGTGTGGGCGACCACGGCTGTGAGTACATGACCGGCGGCACCGTCGTCGTTCTCGGCCCGACGGGGCGCAACTTCGCCGCCGGCATGTCGGGCGGTCGGGCGTTCCTGCTCGACTTCGACGCGCGCCGGCTCAACGCCGAGCTGGTCGAGACCGGCCCGCTCGGCGACGAGACCGCCGCCGAGGTGCACGAGCTCGTCCGCCGCCACGCCGAGGAGACCGGGTCGGAGGTGGCAGCGGCCCTGCTGGCCGACTGGGACGCCGCCCGCGCCCGCTTCACCGAGGTCATCCCGACCGACTACCGCAAGGTGCTCGAGGCCAAGGCCGCGGCCGAGGCCGCCGGCCTCGACGAGGCAGCGACCGCCACCAAGATGATGGAGGCTCTCCATGGCTGATCCGCGAGGATTCCTGAAGGCCGGCCGCCAGGTCGCCGAACGCCGTCCCGTCGAGGAGCGGTTGGGGGACTGGAACGAGGTCTACCCCGGCAGCGCCGGCCGCGCGCTGCTGCCGATCATCACCGAGCAGGCCAGCCGGTGCATGGACTGCGGCATCCCCTTCTGCCACAAGGGCTGCCCGCTCGGGAACCTCATCCCCGAGTGGAACGACCTCGTCTACCGCGACGACTGGGACGGCGCGATCGAGCGGCTGCACGCCACCAACAACTTCCCGGAGTTCACCGGGCGGCTGTGCCCGGCGCCGTGCGAGCCGGCCTGTGTCCTGGGGATCAACCAGGACCCGGTGACGATCAAGAACGTCGAGGTCTCGATCATCGACCGCGCGTGGGAGTCCAACAACGTGCGGCCCCAACCGCCGGAGTGGCTCAGCGGCAAGACGGTCGCGGTCGTGGGGTCCGGCCCGGCGGGCCTGGCCGCTGCCCAGCAGCTGACCCGCGCGGGTCACACGGTCGCGGTCTACGAGCGTGCCGACAAGATCGGCGGCCTGCTGCGCTACGGCATCCCCGAGTTCAAGATGGAGAAGCAGCACGTCGACCGGCGGCTCAACCAGATGCGCCGCGAGGGCACGGTCTTCCGTGCCGGCGTCGACGTCGGCGGCACGCTGACCGGTGAGGAGCTGCGCAAGCGGTACGACGCGGTCGTCCTCGCCATCGGTGCCACGGTCGCCCGCGACCTCCCGGTCCCAGGACGTGAGCTCGCCGGCATCCACCAGGCGATGGAGTTCCTGCCACAGGCCAACCGCGTCGCCGTCGGCGAAGCGGTCGAGGACCAGATCCGGGCCGACGGCAAGCACGTCGTGATCATCGGCGGCGGTGACACCGGCGCCGACTGTCTGGGCACCTCGCTGCGCCAGGGTGCGGCGTCGGTGACCCAGCTCGAGATCATGCCGCGCGCGACCGAGGAGCGGCCGGAGGGCCAGCCCTGGCCGACGTACCCCATGGTCTACCGCGTCTCCTCCGCCCATGAGGAGGGCGGCGAGCGGGTCTACGCCGTGTCGACCAAGGAGTTCGTCGGCGCCGACGGCCGCGTCAGCGGCCTGCGGCTGGTCGAGGTGGAGATGGGCGCGGGCGGGTTCGCCGAGATCGAGGGCACCGAGCGGGTCATCCCGGCCGACCTCGTGCTGCTCGCGATGGGCTTCACCGGCCCGCAGCGCGAGGGCCTGGTCGAGCAGCTCGGCGTCGACCTCGACGAGCGCGGCAACATCGTCCGCGACGACACCTACGCCTCCACCGTCCCGGGCGTGTTCGTCGCCGGTGACGCCGGGCGCGGTCAGTCGCTGATCGTGTGGGCGATCGCCGAGGGCCGCGCCTGCGCCGCCGCCGTCGACACCTTCCTCACCGGCTCCACCGCCCTGCCCGCCCCCATCCCGCCCACCGAGCGCCCCCTCGTCGTGTGAGGGCCGCGACCAATTCACTACACGTGTAGCGAAGTTGCGCGACACGCCGACTGGAACGTGTACACAGCGGTGACTTCGCTACACGTGTAGCGATTCCTGTGACAGGAGTGACGAGCGGGCGCAGCAGGTTGGAGCGATCCAACCTGGGCTAGGGTGGGGGCGTGCGGAGAGCCAAGATCGTGTGCACGCTGGGTCCGGCAACGTCGACGGCGACGGGGGTACGGGCACTCGTCAACGCCGGGATGGACGTGGCGCGGCTGAACCTCAGCCACGGCACCCACGAGGAGCACGAGCGGGTCTACCGCCTGGTGCGGGAGGCGTCGGACGCCAGCGGGCGCGGGGTCGGCATCTTCGCCGACCTGCAGGGACCGAAGATCCGGCTCGGGCTCTTCGCCGACGGGCCGGTGCAGGTCGAGCGCGGTGACCGGTTCACGATCACCACGCGGGACGTGCCGGGGGACCAGACCATCTGCTCCACGACGTACGCCGGTCTCCCCGGCGACGTCGCTCCCGGCGACCCGGTCCTCATCGACGACGGCCGCGTGCGGTTGCGGGTGGTCGAGGTCAACGACACCGACGTCCTCACCGAGGTCGTCGTGCCCGGCCGGCTGAGCAACAACAAGGGCATCAACCTGCCCGGCGTCGCCGTGTCCGTCCCGGCGCTGTCGGAGAAGGACATCGAGGACCTGCGCTGGGCGCTGCACCTCACCGTCGACTTCATCGCGCTGTCCTTCGTCCGCAGTGCCGCTGACGCCGACGACGTGCGCCGCGTCATGGAGGAGGAGGGCGTGCGGATCCCGGTCATCGCCAAGATCGAGAAGCCGCAGGCCATCGACAACCTCGACGAGATCATCGACGCCTTCGACGGGTTCATGGTCGCCCGTGGCGACCTCGGCGTGGAGTGCCCGCTCGAGGACGTGCCGTTCCTGCAGAAGCGGGTCATCGAGCACGCCCGCCGCAACGCGAAGCCGGTGATCGTCGCGACCCAGATGCTGGAGTCGATGATCACCAACCCGGCACCCACACGCGCCGAGGCCGCAGATGTGGCCAACGCCGTCCTCGACGGTGCCGACGCGGTGATGCTGTCGGGGGAGACCAGCGTCGGCGCCTACCCGATCGCCACCGTCGAGACGATGGCGCGCATCATCGAGTCGACCGAGGACCACGCGTTGGCGCGCATGGCCGAGATCGAGTGGGACCCCCGCACCCGCGGTGGCGTGATCGCCAAGGCGGCGGCCGAGGTGGCCGACCGCGTCGGGGCGCGCTACCTGGTCGCGTTCACCCAGAGCGGCGACTCCGCCCGCCGACTCGCCCGTCTGCGGACGGCGATCCCGGTGCTGGCGTTCACTCCCGAGGACGTCGTGCGCTCGCAGCTGGCGCTGTCGTGGGGCGTGGAGACCTTCCGCACCGACGCGGTGGAGCACACCGACGAGATGGTGCGCCAGGTCGACGAGTCGCTGCTGCGCATCGGCCGCGTCAAGCTGGGTGAGCTCGTGGTGATCATCGCCGGCAGCCCGCCCGGCATCCCCGGCTCGACCAACGCCTTGCGCATCCACCGGATGGGCGACGCCATCAACCAGGTCGCGCCGGCCTATCGCCGGCCCACCGAGCCGCGCACGCCGTAGCGGTTGAGACTGCTCGCACCGGGTGCCCCGGGTGGGACTCGAACCCACACTGGACGGTGTTTGAGACCGCGGCCTCTGCCGATTGGGCTACCGGGGCCCGATGCGGAGGACACCTTACCGACGCCCGGTGGAGCGTCCGCATGGGCGGCACCGTTTACGCTTCTGCCGTGACCGAGCAGAGCGTGTACCCCGAGCAGGGTCCTGTCCGCCGCGTGGTCGTCGCCGAGGACGAGGCGCTGATCCGGCTCGACCTCGTGGAGATGCTGGCCGAGCAGGGCTACGAGGTCGTGGGGAAGGCGGCCGACGGCGAGCGGGCGGTCGAGCTGGCCGAGGAGCTGCGCCCCGACCTGGTCCTGATGGACGTGAAGATGCCCAAGCTCGACGGGATCGCGGCGGCGGAGCGGATCGCCCGGGCCCGGATCGCACCGGTCGTCATGCTCACTGCGTTCTCCCAGCGCGAGCTCGTGGAGCGCGCTCGCGACGCGGGTGCGATGGCCTACCTGGTCAAGCCGTTCTCGGAGTCCGACCTGCAGCCGGCCATCGAGATGGCGGTCAGCCGCTTCGCCGAGCTCCAGCTGCTCGAGGCCGAGGTCGCCGAGCTCACCGACCGGCTCGAGACCCGCAAGGCGCTCGACCGGGCCAAGGGCGTGCTGCAGGCCCAGCTCGGACTCAGCGAGCCGGAGGCGTTCCGCTGGATCCAGAAGACAGCGATGGACCTGCGGCTCTCGATGCGCCAGGTCGCGGACGGCGTCGTGGAGCACGGACCGGCGGTCGCCGACGGGGCCTGAGGGCCCTAGGTCACCGTTCCGCATCGATCAATGCCGACCTTGGTGATTGTGCGTGACCTGGGCCACGACGCGCCTAGACTGCCTCGGGCGTCCAGCCGGGCGATGGAGGAGGACCTGTCTTGAACGACCGTTGCGCACCTCGTGCGGCAACCGCATGGATAGCTCGGATCCTTGTGGTGGCGCTGCTCGCTCCACTGCTCACGGTGATCGCCTCGGCGATGTCCGTGACCGCTTCGGCGACGGAGGATCCCGCTCAACCGGGAGCCACCTGCGAACGCACCGAGACCACGGCCTGCCTCCAGGCCCGGCTCCCCACCGGCGTCGAGGTGCCGGGGATCGCGATCACCGTGACGCTGCCGTCGGGTGGCGAGACGGTCATCGAGACCGATGAGTCCGGTGTGGCGGTCCTCGAGGTCACCGAGGAGGGTCAGTACTCCCTCACCATCGACACGGACTCCTTCCCCGACGGGGTCGAGCTCCAGCCCAACGCCACCGAGACCATCACTCCCACCATCAGCCTCGGCGGACAGGCCAACATCACGTTCAACGTGCGCGCCGACGACTACACCGGCGCGGAGAGCTGGGTCGACCAGTTCGCACAGGCCTCCGCGAGCGGGCTGCGGCTGGGACTGCTGCTGGCGCTCGCCGCGGTCGGCCTCTCGCTGATCTACGGCACGACCGGGCTGTCGAGCTTCTCCCACGCCGAGCAGGTCACGCTCGGCGGCATGGTCTGCTACATGCTCGTCAGCTGGGCCGGCATGCCGTTCCTGCTCGCCGCGGTGCTGACGGTGGTGCTGTGCGGGGCGACGGGCCTGGCACAGGACATGGCGATCTGGCGACCACTGCGGCGCCGCGGCCTTGGCCTGATCCAGATGATGATCGTGACCATCGGTCTCTCGCTGGCGATGCAGTACGCCTTCCAGGTCTTCGTCGGCGCCGGCAGCGTCCGGATCCTCACCCAGGCGCCGCAGGTCACGACGTTCGGCCCGATCACGCTGACCCAGCAGTCGTTCTGGGCCATGGGCATCTCGATCGTGGTGTTGGTGGCGGTCGGGTTCGCCCTCCAGCGCACCCGGCTCGGCCGGGCGACCCGCGCGGTCTCCGACAACCCCGCGCTGGCTGCGGCGAGCGGCATCGACGTCGACCGCGTCGTCCGCATCGTGTGGGTCGTTGCGACGGCCCTGGCCGGCCTCGCCGGCATCATGCTCGCCCTCATCCTCAACGGCGTGAAGTGGGACTCCGGCATGCAGATCCTGCTGCTGCTCTTCGCCGCCGTCACCCTGGGCGGGCTCGGCACCGCATTCGGCGCACTCATCGGCGCGATCGTGATCGGCTTCGTCGTGGAGCTCACCCCGGTCTTCGGGCTCCCCGGTGACCTCAAGTACGCCACCGCACTTCTCATTCTGATCCTGCTGCTGATGGTCCGGCCGCAGGGAATCCTCGGCAAGGCCGAGCGGGTCGGGTAGGAGCTCAGATGACCAACACACCCCACGACCAGGTCGTGCAGACCGACGCGGCGCCGACCGCCGTCACGCCCGACGACAAGCCCCAGCGCGGCATGGACCGCCGCAAGACGGCGCTGCTGACCGGCAGCGGCGTCGCGATCGTGGCGCTGCTGTGGATCCTCGCCGACTTCACCGGCGGTCCGCTGTCGACGATCTCCTCCAACGTCCTGCGCGAAGCGATCTCGCCGCAGACCGCCGCCGTGGCCATCGCGGTGATCGGGCTCAACATCCACTTCGGCTTCACGGGTCTGCTCAACATCGGCCAGGCCGGGTTCATGCTGCTGGGCGCCTACGGCTTCGCGATCGCGCTCGACCAGGGCCTGAACCTGATCCTGGCGATTTTCGTGGGCCTGGCATCGGCGACGGTCTTCGCGCTGCTGTTGGGCATCCCGACGCTGAAGCTGCGCGGCGACTACCTCGCAATCGTCACCATCTCGGCCGCGGAGATCATCCGCTACGTCGGACGTCTGTCCTCGCTCACCGAATACACCGGTGGTTCGCAGGGGCTGCCCGGCAGCCGCTACCGCGACGACTTCACCAGCCTCTCGGTCTTCGGTGAGGGGCGTACGACGATCGGGCCGTTCACCTACCAGAACACCGGCGTCGACGGATGGTGGGTGCGCGCCGTCGCCTGGCTGATCGTGCTGCTGGTCGCCATCGTCGTCTGGCTGCTCGTCCGCAGCCCCTGGGGCCGGTTGCTGCGCGGCGTACGCGAGGACGAGGACGCCATCCGCAGCCTCGGCAAGAACGTGTATGCCATCAAGATGCAGGCCCTGATCATCGGCGGCACGCTCGGCGCACTGGGCGGCATGATCTACGTGCTCCCCACCTCGGTGCAGGCCGATGCCATGGGCCGAAACCTCACCTTCTTCATCTGGACGGCGCTGCTCCTGGGCGGGGCTGCCACCATCTTCGGTCCAGTGCTGGGCGCGATCCTGTTCTTCTCGATCCGCATCCTGATCCGCGGCCTCACCAACGCCTTCGTCCCCGACAGCATCCTCAACACCCAGCAGGCCAACCAGTTCTCCTGGGTCGTCGTCGGTGTGATCCTGATGTTGTTGGTGATCTTCAGACCACAAGGAATCCTCGGCGACAAGAGGGAGCTGCAGTTTAATGGCTGAGCAAGCGGCACAGGCGCCGGCACGGACCGGTGGCAGCAACCCGCTCGCGGACCCGGCCGCGCGCAAGCAGCTCGTCGCCGGCATCGAGGCGGTGCCCGGCAGCAAGAAGCCCGACCCGATCATGTCGGTCGACAACATCGTGCGGAACTTCGGCGGCATCACGGCGGTCGACGTCGACCACCTCGAGGTGCAGCGCGGGATCATCACTGCGCTCATCGGCCCCAACGGTGCCGGCAAGACCACCTTCTTCAACCTCATCACCGGCTTCGACCGGCCGACGTCGGCAGCATCGCGCTTCGGACGCAACGAGAAGTCGGCACGGTGGAGCTTCGAGGGCAAGTCGCTGGCCAACACCTCCGCCTCGAAGGTGTCGCGCGCAGGCATGGTGCGCACCTTCCAGCTCACCAAGGCCCTGAGCCGCATGACGGTGATGGACAACATGATGCTCGGCGCCCGCGACCAGACGGGGGAGAACCTCTTCCTGTCGTGGCTGAAGCCCTCGTGGGCGGCGCAGGAGAGGGAGATCGAGGAGAAGGCGAAGGCCCTCCTCGACCGGTTCCGGCTCCTGGAGAAGAAGGACGACTACGCCGGCAGCCTGTCCGGTGGGCAGCGCAAGCTGCTCGAGATGGCACGCGCGCTGATGACCGACCCGACGATGATCATGCTCGACGAGCCCATGGCCGGGGTGAACCCCGCGCTGACGCAGTCGCTGCTCGGGCACATCCAGGCGCTGCGCGACGAGGGCATGACCGTGCTCTTCGTCGAGCACGACATGCACATGGTCCGCCACATCTCCGACTGGGTCGTCGTGATGGCCGAGGGCAAGGTGGTCGCCGAGGGCGACGCAAACACCGTGATGGCCGACCCGGCCGTCATCGACGCCTACCTCGGTGCCCACCACGACACCGACCTCGGGGACGACGCCCTGCTGTCCGACGAGACGATGGCCGGCCTCGCGCGCGAAGCGGAAGCGGAAGCAGCCCGGGAGTCCGGGGAGGAGAAGCGATGAGCACCACGCAGTCCGCCGGAGCCACCACGCCGACGCCCACGGGGCAGCCCGTCATCGAGGCCCAGTCGCTGGTCGCCGGCTACCTGCCCGGCGTCAACATCCTCAACGGCTGCAGCCTGACCGCCTACCCGGGCGAGATGATCGGCATCATCGGCCCCAACGGTGCCGGCAAGTCGACGCTGCTCAAGGCGATGTTCGGCCTCGTGAAGGTCCACGAGGGCGAGGTGCTGCTCCACGGTGAGGACATCACCAACGCGCGCACCAACCGGCTGGTGGAGATGGGTGTCGGGTTCGTCCCGCAGACCAACAACGTCTTCCCCAGCCTCACCATCGAGGAGAACCTCCGGATGGGGCTCTTCCTGCGCCCCAAGAAGCTCTCCAAGCGGCTCACCGCCATGTGGGACCTCTTCCCGGTCCTGCACCAGCGCCGCAACCAGCGCGCCGGTGGTCTCTCCGGTGGTGAGCGCCAGTCGCTGGCGATGGCCCGCGCACTGATGATGGAGCCGTCGGTGCTGCTCCTCGACGAGCCCTCCGCCGGCCTCTCGCCCGTCCGCCAGGACGAGACCTTCCTGCGCACCCGGATGATCAACCAGACCGGCGTCTGCATCGTCATGGTCGAGCAGAACGCCCGCCGCTGCCTGCAGATCTGCCACCGCGGCTACGTCCTCGACCAGGGCCGCGACGCCTACACCGGCACCGGCCGCGAGCTGGCCAACGACCCCAAGGTCATCGAGCTCTACCTCGGCACCCTGGCCGCCGATGTCGAGGGCGACAAGGACGCCTGAGGCTCGGTCGGCCTCCGCTTTGCGGTGGCCCGCTGCGCGGGCGGCCTTCGGCGGCCGAC
Source organism: Nocardioides massiliensis (assembly GCF_030811215.1). Lineage (NCBI taxonomy): Bacteria > Bacillati > Actinomycetota > Actinomycetes > Propionibacteriales > Nocardioidaceae > Nocardioides > Nocardioides massiliensis. Next base: position 3,310,063 of record NZ_JAUSQM010000001.1, on the reverse strand, counting down.
CTCCGGTCAAGGGGGCGGAGGCAACCACCCCTTCGCTCCTTCGTCGCTCCGGGGGGCCAGGCCCATCCACGCCTCCGCCCCCTTGCCCTCCGGCCGTCCACCTCCAGCCGCCCGCTCCGCCGTCCACCTCCGACCGGAGTCCACTGCCGGCCCAGGCGCCAGCGTGCCCTCGCCGTACGCCAGCCAGCGCGGCCTCGTGGGACGGCCTGGGACGCTTCGCGTCCGGAGGTCGGCTCGGCGTAGCGGTCTGCGTCACAGCCCGCGAGCCCGCTGCCGACCGTGACCAACTCCAGCCTCTCGGCCGAGGCCGTTCACCGAGCCGAGGGCTGCACGCTGGCGCGGGCCCCCGTGGCGAGCGGGAGCCGGGTGCAGACATGAGGGGGCGCCCGGAGGAGGAGGGGCGAGGCGTGGATGGGCCTGGCCCCCCTGGAGCGAGGAACGAGCGGAAGGGGTGGTTGCCTCGCCCCTCCTCCGCAGGGCGGACCCGCCCACAGCGACCCGGAAGCAGGCAACGCAAAGGGCCCCACACCCGAAGGTGTGGGGCCCTCGCGAAAGGACTACTACTTACTTGGCGCCCTCTTCGGTGGTGACCAGGCTGTAGTTGTTCTCGGCGTCGTACTCGTAGATGCCGACGAACGCGCTGGACGGGTCGTTCTCGTCGTCGAAGGGACCGATGCCGGACGGGCCGGCGTAGCGGATCTCCTGGCCGTCCTCGAGCAGGGCGACACAGTCGGCGTAGGTGGCGCACTCCTCGCCGTCGGTGGCACCGGAGACAGCGGCCAGGTTCTCCTGGATCGTCTCCGGGGTGGTGTCGCCGCCCTTGACCGCGGCGAGCGCGGCGAGGATGACGCCGTCGTAGGACTCCGCGGCGTAGGAGTAGTCGCCCAGCGACTCACCCTCGGCGAACTCGTACCACGCGTTGAGGCGCTCCTTGAACGACGACTCGGGGTCGTTGCCGGGGATCGTGCCCTTGGCGCCCTCGAGCAGACCGGCGTCGAACTCGTCGCCGTAGTTCGAGGTGTTGCCGTCGGTCATGTAGATCTTCGACATGTCGAAGCCGGCGTTGGCCAGCTCGGGGATGATCGCCTTGGTCTCGTCGAAGGCCAGGACGACGATGGCGTCGGGGTTGGCCGACGTCGCGCCGTTGACCTCGGCGGAGAAGCTGGTCTGCGCGGGCGGGAACTCCTGGTTCATGCCCTTGCCGCCGTAGACGACCTCGCCACCGTTGTTCTCGATGGTCTCCTGGACGACGTCGCGCAGGCCGACGCCGTAGGAGTCGTTGAACACGATGAACGCGACGCGCTGGTTGCCGTCACCGGAGATCAGGTTGCCCAGCGCGTTGCCCTGGATGCCGTCCGGCGGTGCGGTCCGGAAGTAGAACGGGTGGCGACCGCTGAGCGCGACCGAGGTGTTGGCCGGGGAGATCTGGACGATCGGCGCGGCGGTGATCGCGTCGATGATCTGCTCGGTGACCGACGAGGAGGCGGCACCGAGGACCATCGAGGCGTTGCCCGAGATCGCCTGCTGCGCGGAGGCGTTGGCCACGGACGCGTCGGTGGCGTCACCGGAGTCGAGGAACACCTGGCAGGCCGCAGCCTCGCCTACGCCGCCGGCGGCGTTGATGTCGGAGACGGCCAGGCCGACGCCCGCGACCTCCGGCGGGCCCAGGAAGGCGAGGTTGCCGGTCAGCGGCAGGATGCCCGCGACCTTGAAGGTGTCGGCGCTGCTGGTGTTGCCGGCGCACTCGTCGTTGGTGAAGTCGTCTGCAGCCTGCGAGGTGGTCTCGTCGGCGGTGGGCTCGTCGGCAGCGTCGTCGGTGTCGTCGCTGTCGGAACCGCAGGCGGCCAGGGTGAGCGCGAGCACGGCGGAGCCGGCCATCACCTTCACCCAGGAGGCGGGTCGGGATCGATTCACGGTGTGAACCTTTCTGACGTTCGGTCGGGTGGGTACCTCAGGTCCGCGCCCACCCCCGAAGGCAGGGCGGCGTGTTGTCGACACGGTAGGTCCGTGCGTGCCGTCGGCAGGGGAGGCCGGAAGGGTCGTTAGCGAACCGTTACCGGGTCGGGGATCAAGGCGTACGGCGGTGCTGGCGCGGTCGTGGCGACAGGGTCGCTCGGTCGCGGCAGAAGGGGGCTGTGGGGCTTCTGGCGCCCGGACCTGACCGGAGGCGTAATCTTGGTCCGTTCGTCCCCCCGCCGCTCCCTCCCCAGACCGATCCGAGGACCCTGATGGCTCGTCAGCTCGCGAAGGTGCGCGACGCCGGCCCCGACGACGCGCCGGCCCTGCTGGTGCTCTGGCACGACCTCGTCCGCCGCACCAACGTCGACCCGGTCGAGCAGGCGCGCGCCGCCATCGCGCGGGTCGCGGCGGACCCCGACGAGCGGATCATCGTCGTCGAGTGGGACTGCGAGGTCATCGGGGCCCTGCAGCTGCGCCGGGTCGCGCTCGGGCCGCTCACCGACGAGATGACCGTCCTGGCCTCGCACCTGCAGGTGCTCACCGGCCACCGCCGCCAGGGCGTCGGCCACCTGCTGATGGAGGCCGCGGTCGCCTGGGCCGAGGAGAAGGACGTCAGCTACCTCACCGGGATGGCCACGGGGGCTCGCGACACCAACCGCTTCCTCGCCCGGTTGGGGCTGGCACAGGCAGGCGTCATGCGGGGTGCGCCCGTCGCCACGGTCCGCACCCGGCTCGGCTCGAGCGGGCGTGGGGCGTCGGGCACCGTCTCAGCCGTGCGACCCTCGGGCAGCCGCCACCTGGGTCAGGTCCTGGCGTCGCGGCGCACCCAGCGCCGGCGCAGCTCCGAACGCGACCCGGACTGAGCCCTGCTCAGACCCGGTCGGCGTCGATCAGCGCGCAGGTGATGCGCGCGGTGCACAGCCGCTTGTCGTCCTCGTTGGTCACCACGACCTCGTAGCTCGCACTGGTGCGGCCGCGGTGGATCGCCGTCGCGACCCCGGTCACGAGCCCGCTGCGGGCGGAACGGTGGTGCGTGGCGTTGATGTCGACGCCGACGGCGATCTTGCCGAGCGGGTGGGCGTGCAGCGCGGATCCGATCGATCCGAGACTCTCGGCGAGAGCGATGGAGGCTCCGCCGTGCAGCAGGCCGTAGGGCTGCTCGTTGCCCTCCACGGGCATCGTGCCGACGATCCGCTCCGCGCTGGCCTCGACGATCTGCACGCCGAGCTTCTCGTTCAGGCCGCCGGGGGGAAGGTCATGGGGATCCATGGGCTCATCGTGGCACGGACGGGTCAGCGCACCCCGCGATGGTGTCGGTCCCGTGTCCTAGAGTCGTGCCGTGCCGACCGACGACCTGAATGCCCCCGCGGGTCAGACCCGTCCCCGCCTGCTCCTGCTCGACGGTCACTCGCTCGCCTACCGCGCGTTCTACGCGCTGCCGGCGGAGAACTTCTCCACCACGACCGGCCAGACGACCAACGCGGTCTACGGCTTCACGTCGATGCTGATCAACGTGCTGCGCGACGAGGAACCGACCCACATCGCGGTCGCCTTCGACAAGTCCCGCCAGACCTTCCGGCTCGAGGAGTACGCCGACTACAAGGCCAAGCGCGCCAAGACCCCCGACGAGTTCGCCGGTCAGGTCCCGCTCATCCAGGAGGTCCTCGACGCGCTGCGCATCCCGCACCTCGAGCTGGCCGGCTATGAGGCCGACGACATCATCGCCACCCTCACCACCCGCGCGGTCGTGGAGGGGTTCGAGGTGCTGATCCTCACCGGCGACCGGGACTCGCTGCAGCTGGTCTCCGACACCTCGACGGTCCTCTACCCGATGCGGGGGGTCTCGGAGCTGGCGCGCATGACGCCGGCGGCGGTCGAGGAGAAGTACGGCGTACCCCCCACGCGCTACCCCGAGCTCGCCGCGCTGGTGGGGGAGGACTCCGACAACCTGCCCGGTGTGCCCGGGGTCGGGCCGAAGACCGCGGCGAAGTGGATCACGACCTACGACGGCCTCGACAACGTCATCACCCGCGCCGACGAGATCAAGGGGAAGGCCGGTGAGAGTCTGCGTGCTCACCTCGATGGGGTGATCCGCAACCGTCGGCTCAACGCTCTCGTCACCGATCTCGAGCTGCCGGTCACGACGACCGACCTGGTCAAGCAGCCGTGGGACCGCCACGAGGTCCACCAGCTCTTCGACGGCCTGGAGTTCCGGGTCCTGCGCGACCGGCTCTTCGCGACGCTCGAGTCCGAGGAGGACGTCGACGAGGGCGGCTTCGCGCTCGAGGTGACGCGGCCCGCCGCAGGTGAGCTGGGAGCGTGGCTCGACGCGCATGCGCGCGACGGCGCCCGGGTCGGCCTCCAGGTGCAGGGCAGCTGGCGCGCCGGCACCGGCGAGGTCTACTCCCTGGCGCTCGCGGCGGGCGACGGCCATGCCGCCTGGGTCGACGCCTCGACGCTCGACCCGGCCGACGACACCGCGCTCGGCGACTGGCTCGCCGATCCGGGCGTCCCGAAGGTGCTCCACGACGCCAAGGGTCCGATCCTCGCGCTGGGCGCGCGGGGCTGGACGTTGCAGGGGCTGGTCCGTGACACCGCACTCTCGGCCTACCTCGCGCGTCCCGACCAGCGCTCCTACGACCTGGCCGACCTCACCGTGCGCTACCTGCGCCGCGAGCTGCGCGCCGAGTCCGGCACCGACCCCGACCAGCTCTCGCTCGACGTCGCGCTCGACGGCGGCGAGGCCGACGGCGGTGGCGAGACCGTGCTCGTCCAGGCCGGGGCCGTGCTCGAGCTGGCCGCCGCCCTCGACGACGAGCTCGACGGCCGCGGCGGCACCCGGCTGCTCGAGGACGTCGAGCTCCCGCTCGTCAGCGTCCTGGCCGACCTCGAGCAGCGCGGCGTGGCCGTCGACGTCGAGCGCTTGGAGAGCCTGGAGGCGGAGTTCGCCGCCGGCGTGAAGGACGCGGCCGAGGAGGCCTTCGCCGTCATCGGCAAGGAGATCAACCTCGGCTCGCCCAAGCAGCTGCAGGTCGTGCTCTTCGACGAGCTCGGGATGCCGAAGACCAAGCGCACCAAGACCGGCTACACCACCGACGCCGACGCGCTGGCGACGTTGTTCGAGAAGACCGAGCACCCCTTCCTCCAGCACCTCCTGCGCCACCGCGACGTCAGCCGCCTGCGGCAGACGGTGGAGGGTCTGCTCAAGACCGTCCAGCCCGACGGTCGGATCCACACGACGTTCAACCAGATGATCGCCGCGACCGGCCGCCTCTCGAGCACCGACCCCAACCTGCAGAACATCCCCGTCCGCACCGAGGAGGGCCGGCGCATCCGCGAGGCGTTCGTGGTCGGTCCGGGTGGCGAGTGCCTGATGACGGCCGACTACAGCCAGGTCGAGATGCGGATCATGGCCCACCTCTCGGAGGACCAGGGGCTGATCGAGGCGTTCCGCAGCGGACGCGACTTCCACTCCGTCACCGCCGCCCGCGTCTTCGACGTCGAACCGACGGCGGTCGACAGCGAGATGCGCGCCAAGATCAAGGCGATGAACTACGGCCTGGCCTACGGCCTATCGGCCTACGGTCTCGGTCAGCAGCTGCGCATCGACCCGGGTGAGGCCCGGGGGTTGATGGACGAGTACTTCGAGACCTTCGGCGGGGTGCGCGACTACCTCGGCGGCGTCGTCGACGAGGCCCGTCGCACCGGCTTCACCGAGACGATCATGGGCCGGCGCCGCTATCTGCCCGACCTCACGAGCGACAACCGGCAGCGCCGGGAGATGGCGGAGCGGATGGCGCTCAACGCGCCCATCCAGGGTTCGGCCGCCGACCTGGTCAAGGTCGCGATGCTCGGGGTCGACCGCGCCCTCCACGCGCAGGGGTTGGCCTCGCGGATGCTGCTGCAGGTGCACGACGAGCTCGTGCTCGAGGTCGCGCCGGGGGAGAGGGACCGGCTCGAGGAGCTCGTGCGCGCGGAGATGGCGGCCGCGGCCGACCTGCTCGTGCCGCTCGACGTCTCGGTCGGCACCGGGCCGAGCTGGCACGCCGCAGCGCACTGAGTCAGGGTCCGGGTGACCCGGCGGCCGAGGGCAGCTCGAGGGGGCGGGCCGGACGGCGTACGGCGACGGCCAGCAGGACCAGCAGCACCGACGCGTGGGCCACGGCCACCGCACGCACCAGCTCACCGGCGTCGTGCGCCATCTGGGTCGCGACCACCACGGCCAGCAGGCCCGCCCACAGGACATAGACCGACGACCCGTGCTGGCGGGCGACCACCTCGTAGACCATCACCTGCAGCATCGCCATGAGCGAGCCCAGGACGGCGAAGGCCCACAGGTCCCGCTCGACGCCGACGTACTCGGCGCCGCCGACGAACGTCAGCGCGAGGCCGCTGAGGAAGGTCGCGCCCAGCACGGCTGCGAGACCGACGCCGCCGACGGTCGCCAACCCCTTGAGATAGGTGCGTCCGCCGCGCCCCTGCGAGGCCATCGACGGGAACGCGAGGACGACGACGAAGCCGGGGAGGAACAGCACGGCCTTCGCGAGGATCAGGCCACCCGCGTAGAGGCCGGCCTCGTGCCCGTCGAAGGTCGCCCGGGCGAGCACGATGTCGAGGTTGGTGAGCGCGAAGAACGCCAGCAGCGCGTGGGAGTTGCTCGCCACCTCCTGCAGCACCCGGACGCCGCCGGCGGTCGCCGCGCGCCGGTCCGCGCGCGAGCCGACATGACCCAGGGCCAGCGCGCCCACGAGCGGGGGCAGCCAGGCGCCGACCGCCACCGCGAGCATCGCGGAGAGGGCGCTCGGGTCGATCGCCATGAAGACGACGCCGATGCCGAGCCGCCCGACGCCCATGGACAGGTAGACCAGGCCCAGCGCGGCCCAGCGCTCCTCGCCCTGCAGGATCCCCGCCTGCCCGCCCATGAGGGTGATGGGTACGGCGACCAGCCCGAGCGTGGCGGCCGCGAGCCAGTCCTCGAGTCCCAGGCCCCACGAGAGCACCGGCGCAGCGAGCAGGCAGAGCAGCCCCAGCGCGAGAGCCGAGCGGTAGGTCGCGGCCATCACGCCCGCCTCGATCTCCGGACGGCGCTCCGGCGTCGCGGCCACGCGGCGAGCACCCGTGGCCTGCAGCCCGAGCGACAACACATTGACGATCAGCAGCAGGCCCATCAGGCTGGCGACGACGCTGTATTCCGCCGGTCCGAGCAGCCGTGCGGCCAGAATCGTGAAGGCGTAGTTGCCGACGTTCATCACCGCCATCGCCACGGCGATCCCCGCTCCGCTGCGGATCATGCTGCGCACACCGCGGGTGGAGTCGTCCGTCACGCCGCGCAGCCTAACCGCGCGATCGGCCCTGACTCGGCAGAGTCGCCGAACTGCGTCGGCGGCCCGACCCGCGCCCCTAGACTCCACCGTCGTGACCGTCCTGGCCTCGCTGCTGCGCACTGCCCGGCCGAAGCAGTGGACGAAGAACCTCCTCGTGGTCGCCGCACCCCTGGCGGCCGGCAGCCTCTGGGAGCCTGCCGTCCTCGGCCCGACGATCCTGGCCTTCGTCGCGTTCTGCCTGCTCTCCTCGGCGGTCTACGCCGTCAACGACGTCGCCGACCGGGTCGCCGACCGCGCCCACCCGACGAAGCGCATGCGGCCGATCGCCAGCGGAACGCTGTCGGTCCGGGCGGCGCTGGTCGGTGCGCTGGCGCTGGCCGCGGTCGGGCTGGGCCTGGCCGCGCTCGCGTCGTGGTCGCTGGCGGTGCTGCTGGCGGCGTACGTCGTGCTGATGCTGGCCTATGCCTTCCGACTCAAGCACGAGCCGGTCATCGACATCTCGATCGTCACCGCCGGCTTCCTGATGCGCGCGGTGGCCGGGGGACTCGCGGCCGACCTGCGGATCTCCCAGTGGTTCCTGTTGGTGGCCGGGTTCGGCGCACTGTTCATCGTCAGCGGCAAGAGGTACTCCGAGCTGCACACCCTCGGCAACGAGGTCGGCACCCGGCGCGCGCTCATCCGCTACACCGCGACCTACCTGCGCTTCGTGTGGGGCGTGGCCGCTGGTGCGACGGTGATGTCCTACAGCCTGTGGGCCTTCGAGGTCGCGCCGGCCGAGGGCATCCCGTGGCACACCATCTCCATCGCACCGTTCGTCGTCGGCGTGCTGCGCTATGCCGTCGACATCGACGACGGCACGGCCGCCGAGCCCGAGGACATCGTGCTCGAGGACCGTGTGCTGCAGGGCCTCGGCGTGCTGTGGATCGGTGCGCTCGTGCTGGGAGTCCTCGATGTCTGATGCCCAGCAGCTCTTCACCGGTTGGGGGCGCACCGCGCCGACCCTCGCGCGCCCGGTGTCGACCTGCGTGCACGACGTCGCGGCGGCGGTCGCTGCTGCGGGACCGCGCGGGATCATCGCGCGCGGGCTGGGACGGTCATACGGCGACCCCGCCCAGAACGCCGGCGGCGACGTGCTGACCCCGCTCCCGTCGTCGATCGACCTCGACGAGGCCACCGGTCTGGCGCGGGTCTCGGCCGGGACGAGCCTGCACGACCTCATCCGCGCCGCGCTCCCACGCGGGTGGTTCGTGCCGGTGACCCCGGGGACGCGATACGTCACCGTCGGAGGGGCGATCGCCACCGACGTCCACGGCAAGAACCACCACCGTGACGGTGGCTTCGGCAGCCACGTCCGCGAGCTCCGTCTGGTCACGGCCGACGGCGGCGAGTGGACGGTGTCGCCACAGCAGGACGGTGAGCTCTTCTGGGCGACGGTCGGCGGGATGGGCCTCACCGGCGTGATCACCGAGGCGACGGTGGCGATGACGCCGGTGGAGTCGCCACTGCTGCGGGTGCACACCCGACGCGTCGACGATCTGGCCACGCTGATGGCGCTCATGCAGGAGGCCGACCGCGACGCGACGTACTCCGTGGCCTGGATCGACACGCTCGCCCGGGGACGCCACCTCGGCCGGTCGGTGCTGACAACCGGGGAGCACGCGAGCGCCGACGAGGCACGCGCTCGCGGCGGGACGGGTGCCGGCGTGCCTGGCGACCCGCTGCGTGTCGTCCCTCCCGTCGTGCCTTCCGGTCTGGTGAGCCGCACCTCCATCCGCGCCTTCAACGAGCTGTGGTTCCGCAAGGCCCCGCGCGACCGTCGCGACGAGCTGCAGGGGGTCGGGCAGTTCTTCCACCCTCTCGACGGCATCGCCGACTGGAACCGGCTCTACGGACCGGCCGGGTTCGTGCAGTACCAGCTCGTCGTGCCGGACCGCGCGGCCGAGGTGCTGTCCGTCGTGCTCGAACGGATCGCGGAGCGGGGGCACCCGTCGTTCCTCTCCGTGCTCAAACGGCTGGGCGACGAGGGACCCGGGCTGCTGTCCTTCCCGCTGCGCGGCTGGACGTTGGCGATGGACCTGCCGGCGGCCCGGGACCTCGAGCCCCTGTTGCGCGAGCTCGACGCGCTGGTCCTCGGCGCCGGCGGACGGCACTACCTGGCCAAGGACGCCCGCATGTCGCCCGAGACCCTCGCCGCCGGCTACCCCCGCCTGGCGGAGTTCCGCCGGATCCGCGACCGCGTCGACCCGAATCGTGTGTTCTGCTCGGACCTCGCCCGCCGGCTCGACCTGTGACCGCCTCGCCCACCCCCGGAGGACAACCGTGATCAACGCCCTGGGTCGCCCCCAGCACGTCCTGCTGCTCGGCGGCACCAGCGACATCGCGCTGGCGACCGCCCGTGCCTGGGCGCGTGGCTCCGCCGAGCTCTGGGTCACGCTCGCGGCTCGCCCGGGTGCCCCTCGCGACGCCGCGGTCGCGGAGCTGGCGGCACTCGGCGTGCGGACGACGGCCCTCGACTTCGACGCCGAGGACACCGACTCCCACGCCGCGGTGGTCCGTCGGGCGGCCGAGGTGCGCGACGTCGACGTCGCCGTCGTCGCCTTCGGGGTCCTCGGCGACGAGGAGACCGCGTGGCAGGACCACGCGTCCGCGGTGCTGCACGCCCGGGTCAACTACCTCGGTGCGGTGAGCGTCGGCGTACCTCTGGCAGATCTCGTACGCCGCCAGGGGCACGGCGTGATCGTGGCGCTCTCGTCGGTCGCGGGGGAGCGCGCGCGGCGCTCCAACTTCGTCTACGGCTCCACCAAGGCCGGCATGGACGCGTTCTACGTCGGACTCGGACTGGCGTTGCGCGGCTCCGGCGGTCACGTCGTGGTGGTGCGGCCCGGCCACGTCCGCACCAAGATGACGGCCGGGCGGGCCGATGCGCCCCTCGCGACCGACCCCGAGGTGGTGGCGGAGGCGATCGTCGACGGTGTCGCCCGCCGGCGCGACATCGTCTGGGTCCCCGGTGCGATGCGGGGCGTGATGTCGGCGATCCGGCACCTCCCGCGGCCGCTGTTCCGCCGGCTGCCCCTGTGAGCTCGGGCTGTGAGGCCGGCCCTGTGAGGGAGACGGCGTGAGGCTCGCTGCGGCCTGGGCGACCTGCCTCTCGGTCCTGCTGTTGTGGCCTGCGCTGGGGCCGGGCTACGTCCTCACCTACGACATGGTCTGGGTGCCCGACCTCCGGGTGGGCGCCGACGCGCTCGGGCTGGGCACGGCGCTGCCGCGCGCCGTGCCGTCGGACGCCGTGGTCGGGGTGCTCGACGAGGTCGTCCCGGGCACGGTGCTACAGAAGCTGGTCCTGCTCGGCGCCTTGGTCGGTGGCGCGGTCGGGGCCGCCCGGCTGGTCGACCGGCTGGGTACAGCGGGTCGGTTGGTGGCGGTGACGTTCTGGATCTGGAACCCGTTCGTGGTCGAGCGCCTGGCCATGGGCCACTGGCCCGTGCTGGTGGGCTACGCGGTGCTGCCGTGGCTGGTGGTCCACGCCGGGCGCGTGACCACCGCGGTGTCCGGCGACCACGCCTCGCGGCGTTCGCTGCTCGCCCTCGGCGTCCTGTTGCCGGTGGGGAGCCTGAGCGCGAGCGCCGGCATCGCCTCGGCGGTCGTGGTGCTCGCCGCCGGTGCCGGTCGGTCCGCTCGCCGCACGCTGGTCCTGCTCGGGCTGGTCGCGTGCGCCAACGCCCCGTGGGTCGTCTCCGGCCTGGCGCACCACGCGGACGCGACGAGCGGGACGAGCAACGCCGACCTGTTCGCGCTCGCGGGCGAGGGAGGGCTCCCGGCCCCGTTGACCGCACTGGGACTCGGGGGCGTGTGGAACAGCGAGGTGGTCCCCGCCTCCCGCGAGAGCGTGCTGGCCTGGGTCGCGCTGGTGGTCTTGCTCGCACTCGCCGCGCTCGGGGCACGGTCCTGGTGGCGCCAGGAGGAGGGGCGTCGCCGGTGGGCGCTGGTCGCGGTCTGGGCCGTCGGGTGGTCGCTCGCGGTGCTGACCTGGGCTGCCCCCGACCTCCTCGGGCACCTCGCCGCGAGCGTCCCCGGTGTCGGGCTCCTGCGCGACGGCTCCCGGTTGCTCGGTCTGTGCGTGCCCCTCGCCACCGTGCTCGTCGCCCACGGGGTGACCCGGTTGCTGAGCCCGGAGCTCGCGCCGGTCCCGCGCGTCGTCCTCGCGGCGGGACTCGTGGTCCACCCCGTTGCGCTCCTCCCGGACGCCGCCCTCGGGCTGTCCGGTCGCCTGGACGCCGTGTCCTACCCCCCGGAGTACGCCGATCTGCGGCGTGCCGTCGGCGACGCGCGAGGGACCGACGTGGTGCTGCTGCCGTTCAGCGCCTTCCGTGCGCCGGACTGGAACGACGGCCGCACCGTCCTCGACCCGTTGCCCCGCTACCTCCACCCGGACGCGGTCACCAACGACGAGCTGATCGTCGCGGGCACGACGATCCCCGGTGAGGATCCCCGTGCCCGGGAGGTCGCGGCTGCCCTGGCCGCCCCGACGCCGGCCGAGCGCAGCGCGGGGCTGGCGGAGGCGGGAGTGGGTGTGGCCGTGGTCGACCGGACCGCCCCGGGGCCGGTGCCGGAGCTGGCCGGCGAGGTGGTCCACGACGGGCGCTGGGCCGCCGCCATCCGACTGCCGGGACCGGTCACGGAGCCTCCGCGCGGCGACGGTGGGGCGGCGGTCGTCGTCGCGTGGGCGGCGTACGTCGGTCTGCTCGCGGTCGGCGCCACCGGATGGGTCGTCGGGACGGTGCGACGCCGGATGCGCGATTCTGCTCGCTGAGGGCACCGGGGTTGCTACAGTCCGCTCGGAACCTTTGAGGGAGGGTCAGCGTGATCAACAGCATTGTGGGTGCCGTTGCGGCACTCGTCGTCGGTGGCGGCATCGCCGGTGCGACGGTCTTCGGTTTGGTCAGCTCGCAGACGAGCGCACCCGCCGACTCGCCCGGCAACGCCGAGAAGCCGTTCATCCAGTACGGCGACCGGGACTGATCCCGGCGTCCTAGCCCTGGTCGCGAGTCTCGACGAGCTCGCCGGCCAGGGCACTTTTGAGTACCCGCCCGAAGGCCGCTTGGGCGTGCTCCCACGAGAAGATCCGGCTCCGGTCCTCGGCGCCCGCCCCGAGCCGCTCACGCAGCCGCGTGTCGCGCAGCAGCCGGCCGAGCGCGGCTGTGAACTCCTCCTCGTCGTCGACGAGGATCCCGGAGTAGTCGTGCTGCACGGACTCCTGTGTGCCGCCCGCCGCGTGGTAGGCGACGGTCGGGGTCCGGTGCGTGCCGGCCTCGCCGATGACCAGGCCCCACCCCTCCTTCAACGAGGGGAGGGCCAGGACCCAGGCGCGGCCGTAGAGCTCGTGCTTGCGCTGCTCACTGACGTGCCCTTCGAAGCGGACGACGTCGTGCGCCCCGCGCTCGGCGACGTACTCCCGCAGGTTCGCGTCCCACCATCCGTCGCCCACGACGTGCAGGACGAGGTCGGGGAACTCAGGACGGAGCGCGAGAACCGCGTCCACGGCGTGCTCGACCTGCTTGTGGGGGACGAGCCGGCCCACGACCGCCACCGTCGGGGTCGGCGCCTTGCCCACCGATGCTGCGAGCAACGGCTCGGTGCCGTTGTGCACGACGGCGACGCGCTCCGGCGCGACGCCGAGTTCGGCCAGCTCCGCCTTCGTCGCGTGGGAGACCGCGACGTACTGGCACCTGCGGTACACCCGCGGTGCCAGCCACCGCTCGATCCACCAGCCGACCTGGCCGGCTCGGCCGGGATAGACGACCGGCCACTGCTCGCGGTGGACGTGGTGGACGAGGACGACGACGGGTGCCCGCGTGACGAGGCGGCTGAAGAACGGCAAGCCGTTCTGGACGTCCACAACCACGTCGACCGGGCCGAAGCGCCCCCGCAGCAGACGCATGATGCCGGCGAGATAGACCGTCGTCTTCGACCCGGCGCGCACGAACCGGATGCCGTCGCGCTCCTCCTCGGGCGGCGCGGCAGCGTGCGCGGCGGCGAAGATCGTGACGCGGGCACCGCGCGCGACCAGGCCGGCGGCGATCTGCTCGAGGTAGCGCTCGGCTCCTCCGCCCTCGGGATTGCGCGTGTCGCGCCAGCTGAGGAAGAGGACGTGACGACCTGTCAATGATGGCGATTCGAGCACCGGCGCACCCTAGCCCGCACGATTCACCGTGCGCGCCGGTTTGCTCGGGTAGGGTCCTCGCGTGCCTGGCTCCGTGACGTCCCCCGCCACACGCTGGGCAGCCACTCTCGGCCGGTCAGTACGACTGTTCCGCGACTTCCGCGTCGAGCAGTCCGACCCCGGGCGGTTCTACGGTGCACTGGCCCGTGACTCGGTGGGCCAGGTGACGCGCTACACCCGGCTCGACGGTGCGGTGATGCTCGACGTCGGTGGGGGGCCGGGCTACTTCCACGAGGCGTTCCAGCGCGCCGGGGCGACGTACTTCTCCTTGGATGCCGACGTCGGCGAACTGTCGGGTCTGGGAGAGATCCTCCCCGGCACCGTGGTGGGCAGCGGGATGCAGCTGCCGTTCGCGGACGACTCCTTCGACCTGTGCTATTCCTCCAACGTGCTCGAGCACGTGGCCGAACCGTGGCGCATGGCGGAGGAGATGCTGCGGGTCACCCGTCCCGGCGGACTGGTGTTCATCAGCTACACGGTGTGGTTCGGACCCTGGGGTGGGCACGAGACATCTCCCTGGCACTACCTGGGGGGCGCGCGCGCCCGCGCGCGATACCGCCGCCGTCACGGCCACGACCCGAAGAACAAGTACGGCGAGTCGTTGTTCGCCGTGACGACCGCCGAGGGCCTGCGGTGGGCGCGCACGCAACAAGCAGCGGAGGTCGTGGCCACCGTGCCCCGCTATCACCCCGCCTGGGCGACCTGGGTGCTACGCGTCCCGGTCCTGCGTGAGGTGGTGACGTGGAACCTCGCACTCGTGCTGCGGAAGCGGTGAGCGCGACGGTATCGGCCGACACCGACCGCGGCCTCGGGATCAGGCTCTGGGCGGGTTGTGCGCTGTTGATCGGGCTGGCGTTCATCCAGGCGCCCGGCTACCTCATCGCCGACACGAAGTTCGATCTCGTCGAGAACCCGCTCGGCTTCCTCGAGCGCGCCTTCCACCTGTGGGACCCCTTCGGTGCGTTCGGCCAGCTCCAGAACCAAGCCTACGGCTACCTGTGGCCGATGGGACCGTTCTTCGTGCTGGGGGACCTGCTGGACCTCTCCGGCTGGGTCACCCAACGGCTGTGGCTCGCGACCGTCCTCTGTGTCGCCTTCGTCGGCGTGGCCCGCCTGGCTCGCGAGCTGGGCGTCCGCTCGGACCTCGCGTGCCTGGTCGCGGCCGTCGCCTACGCGCTGTCGCCACGGATGTTGAGCACCCTGGGGCCGATCTCGATCGAGGCCTGGCCGGGAGCGCTGGCTCCCTGGGTGTTGCTACCACTCGTCGTCGGCTCGAGGCGAGGTTCGGCGCGTCGGGCCGCTGCCGGGTCGGCGCTGGCGATCGCGATGGTCGGCGGTGTCAATGCCGCCGCGACCGCCGCGGTCCTTCCCCTGGGCGCGATCTGGGTCCTCACCCGCACGAGCGGGGCCCGCAAGCGGGCGCTCCTGCTCTGGTGGCCGATCTTCACCTTCCTGGGGACGTGCTGGTGGCTGGTCCCGCTCTTCGTCATGGGGGCGTACAGCCCCCCGTTCCTCGACTTCATCGAGGCCGCCTCGATCACGACGTTCCCGACGACGGTCTTCGACGCTCTGCGTGGCACCTCTGCGTGGACTCCCTACATCGACCCCGGCCTGCAGGGCGGCCACCTGTTGCTGCGCGAGGGCTATCTCGCCCTCAACGGTGGGCTGCTGTTGGCGCTGGGCATCGCGGGCATCGCGTCGCGCCGCAACCCGCACCGCCAGTTCCTCCTCCTGTCGCTGCTCGCGGGTCTGCTGCTGGTCACCATGGGGCACGAGGGCGTGGTGCAGGGTTGGTTCGCGCCCTCGCTCAACGGCCTGCTCGACGGAGCGCTCGCGGCACTGCGCAACGTCCACAAGTTCGATCCGATCATTCGACTCCCGATGGCGCTGGGGATCGCGTGGCTGCTCCAGCCAGGTGGGGATCGCGCGGTGTTGCCGCTGGAGGTCGGTCGCCGGAAGCTGCGCGTCCCAGCCCGCACGGTGGTGGCGGCTCTCGCCATGGTCGGTCTTGCCGGCAGCACCCTGCCCGCGACGACCGGCTCATTGGCACCGGCGCGTCCGGTGTACGAGACCCCGCCGTACTGGAAGTCGGCGGCCGATTGGCTGGCGGATCACGCGGACGGTTCGGTAGCACTGCTGGCCCCCGGGTCCGCATTCGCGAACTACCGATGGGGGAGCCCCGATGATGAGCCGTTGCAGTATCTTGCGCGCACGCCGTGGGCGGTGCGCAACGTCATTCCGCTCGCGCCACCGGGCAACATCCGGATGCTCGACGCGATCGAGCAGCGATTCGCCGAGGGCCGCGCGTCCTCAGGGCTCGCGCGCTTCCTACGGCGCGCCGGGGTAGGGCACATCGTCGTCCGCAACGATCTCGCCGCATCCGACGACATTCCGGACCCGGCACTGGTCCGCAGCGTCCTGCGGCAGTCGCCGGGCGTCAGCCTTGCTGCGGAGTTCGGTCCCGAGCTGGGCGGTGAGGTCCGCGTGGAGGACGCCGCGGACCGCACCATCCGCAATGGGGGATGGGAGATCCGTCGACGCGCGATCGAGGTCTACGAGGTCGCTGGCCGGCCCGACGACGCGGTGAGTGCGTCGCGCCTCCCGGTCGTCGTCGGCGGCCCCGAGGACCTCCTCGACCTCGAGGATGCGGGCATCCTCACGGGAGCGCCCACCGTGCTCGCGGTCGACGTCGGCGGGCAGGAGCGGCCGGCAGCGAACACCGACCTGATCCTCACCGACGGACTCGTCGAGCGAGAGCGATTCTTCGGCCGCATCCACGACGGCGCCGGACCGGCGTTCACCCCCGGCGACGTGATCAGGTCGGGGAACCCGACCACCGACTACACGTTGCGCGACCAGGAGGACTGGCAGACCACGGTGCGGTTGCGGGGCGCCGCCGCCATCCGCTCGTCGTCCTCGACCGCAGACCCGAACGCGCCCGGGGGATCGCGACCCGGCGAGCTGTCCTACGCCGCCGTGGACGGCGATGCCGACACCTGGTGGGCGTCCAATCCGGCAGAGGCAGAGGTCCCGTGGTGGCAGGTCGATCTCGACCGGACGAGGGTGCTCGACGCGGTGACCGTGACGCTGGGTCCCGACGGGATGAGCCCCGCTCGGATCCAGGTGCGTACCGATGCCGGCGCGAGCGAGCCGACGGAGGTCGTGGCAGGCCAGCCCCGGACGATCAAAGTCCCTCGCGGCCAGACACGGATGGTGCGCGTCGAGAGCCTGGTGCGCACACCGCATCAGCTGTCGCTGCGAGAGGTGGCGTGGGACCGCGCCGACGTACGACGCGAGCTGGTTCTCCCCGAGGTCCCGGCTGCGTGGGGGACTCCGTCGCACATCCTGCTGCGAGCCCGAAGCGACGCGCGCAGCGGCTGCGTGACGATCGAGAGCCGGGTTGCCTGCCGTCCAGGTCGTGCGGTGCCGCCGGAGGAGCCTGGCGGTTTCGTCCGGGTGGTCGAGTTGCCGCAGTCCCAGACCTACCAGGTCGAGCTGACTGCACGAAGCGTGGCCGGTCCGGCACTGCTGGAGTACCTGCAGGAAGGGATGTTGCTCAACGTCGCTGCGTCGTCGACGGCCGTGCCGGACCCGCGAGCCTCGCCGCTGGCTGCCGTCGACGGGGACGACGGGACCAGCTGGATGGCGAAGCCGACCGACACGCAACCCCAGCTCAATCTCCGTTGGGTCGGTCGACACGTGATCAAGGGCCTGGAGCTCCGCGTGCCCGACGATGCCGCGGTCCGCCGCCCGACGAGGGTGCGGCTCACATCCCCCGACGGCACGCGAGAGTCGCGTCTCGACAGTCGCGGGCGCGCGCGCTTCGCGCCGTTGCGCACAGACCGGCTCGACATCGAGGTGCTCGATTCCGAGGACGGAGTCTCGCTCCCCTCCGAAGGCGAGTGGGAGCAGCTTCCCGTAGGGGTCAGCGAGCTCCGTCTCGACGGACTCCCGTACTCCGCGATCCCCCCGTCGACCCGGGTCGTGGAGCATCCCTGCGGATCCGGACCGGTCGTGTCGGTCAACGGCAGAGCGCGTCGCACCTCGCTGGTGGCCAGCATGCGAGAGCTCTACGACCTCGTCCCGGTGTCGGCGGTGACCTGCGGCGAACCGTCGGAGCTGGTCCTCACCCGTGGTGAGAACGTCATCGAGGCGCTCGGCAACAGCGTCGTAGCTCCGCACGCCTTGGCGTTCACCGCGACGGCCGCCACTCCCACCGCCGCGTCCGACGTGGTCCTCGGCCGCGGTGAGGTGACGCGAAAGTCGCCGGTGGCCTCCGTCATCCGCCCGGCGCCGGGGGCCCGGGCCGTGGCGGTCGCTCACAACGCCAACGAGGGCTGGAAGGGGGTCCAGGGCGGACGCGAGCTCGACAGCATCGCGATCGACGGCTGGAAGCAGGGCTGGCTCCCCGACGGCTCTGCGCACCCGATCCGGGCCGAGTTCACTCCCGACGTCACCTACCGAGCGGGCCTGCTCGCGGGGATCGTCCTGCTGATGGTGCTCGTGGCGTCGACGTTGTTCGGCAGGTGGCGTCGCGGGACCGACGACCCTCCGGTCGCCGCCGCGCAGCTCCCGCCTCTGGTGATGGTCGCGCTGACGTTGGCGGCGTGCGGCCTCCTCGGCGCGGGTCCGGGTCTGCTCGCCGGTGCCGTCGGGTGCGCCGTGAGCTGGATGGTGCGCGTCCGTTCCCGCGACGAGGCCGGGTGGTTGGCTGGTATCGGTCTGGTGATCGCCGGTCTCGGCTACTACGTCCGCCCGTGGGGGAGCCCGGACGGCTGGGCCGGGTCGTGGGCGTGGCCCCACTACCTCGTGCTGTTCTCGCTGGGTGTGGCTGTCGGCCTCGCGGCGGCGCGGCCACCACGTCCGCCGATGCGCATCGCTGGTCGTTCGACGAACCGGTAGAGCACCTCTGCAGCGGCGGTCGAGGCGACCAGCGTCAGTGCCAGCAGTCCGAGCATGTTGCCGCTGAACAGCTCGTAGCCGGTCAGGTGCACGATGAGGTGGAGCACCGACAGGTGGATGCAGAAGATGCCGTAGGACACGTGCCCGAGATGGCGTCCCGCACGGGCCGTCATCACCCGGCGGAAGCCGGTGGTCTCGGTGAACACGCCGGTGAACACGACAAGGCCACCGATGACGGCATACAACAGGTTCTTCGTCACCGCCTCCGTCGCGGTCGGTACGACGAGCATGATCGGGCCGGCCACGGGGGTCGACGCCACCAGCAGCAACCCGAGGACGACGACCCAGCACGCTCCCGGGCGGGCGGCGAGCGCCTCCAAACGCTGCGCGACCCTCGGGGTGAGGACGCCGGCTCCGCGGCGTACCTCGAGGACGGCCAGGCCGATCCCGACGGCGAACCAGCTCAGGTACGCCGGGAGCCACTGGCCGACGGCGCGGCCGGACGCACCGGGCACCAGGTCCTCCACCCCGACTGCCCACAGGACCGAGAGCGCCACCATCGCGAGCAGGACCAGGCACGTTCGCGCCACGCCGGCGGGACGGCCGCGAGGCACCATGACCAGCATGATCAATGGCAGCACCGCGTAGAACGCGACCTCGGTCGCCAAGCTCCACATCTGGGTCAACCCGTCCGGGAGCGTATCCGTGACGTAGATGTCGGCGAGCAGCAGCGCGACGACCCAGTCCCGGGGCCCGCGGTGCTGGTTCGCCTCGATGAAGGTCAGGGCGAGGATCACCGTGACGGCGTAGAGCGGCCAGATGCGCAAGGCCCGCTTGCGGAAGTACGCGGCCGCGGCGGGCGGTCCCGCGCCATGCTGGCTGCGCACGATCCACTGGCGGGAGAGCAGGAAGCCCGACAGGACGAAGAAGAGCGCGACGCCGACATCCAACCGCGCCAACAGCCCACCGACGGGTGCCGGCTCGCCGTGCGCCCCCGCCCAGAAGGCGACATGGGTGACGACGACCGCGATCGCGCCCACCGCGCGCAGGGTGTCGAGCGCCGGGAACTGCCGCGTCAGCTCGGTGTTCTCGATCGTCATGGCGCCGTCCTCGGAGCAGGGATCAACTCACCGACGTCGAGGGTGTCGATGCACATCGCCGCGGTGGGCGAGGTCACGCTGAGATCCACGGTCTCGAATCCCGCCTCCACCTCCACGAAGAGGCTGTTCAGTCCGGCAACGACCTGTGCGTCGACGGTCTCAGTGCCGGTCTCCACGCGCAACGTGGTGTCCTCCGAGGCGAGGTAGCTCATCTTGATCCACCAGGTCCACTCGAAGGCGCGGCCGTCCAGCGGGATCGAGGTCTCGCCCTCCTCGCCATCCACCACCCAACCGCAGTTCTCGTTCGGGCCCGGGAGCGCGGAGATGCGGGGGTTGACCGTCGCCGGTCGGACGGCGCCGTCCTCGTCCACCATCGAGATCCGTTCGGCAACCGGAGCGAATGTCACGTTGGTGTCAAGCAGCTCGACGAAGTTGGACAGACGGTTGTCCGGTTCGGCGTACTCCGGGACCGCGACGCTGGGAAGCACGGCGTCCGCCAGGACGCCCGGGGACGCGGCCGCCAGGGTCGCGCGCAGGTTCTTCACGTACTGCGCGCCGGCGTGGTGGTGGTGCCACTGGTACACGTAGCTCGCGGTGGACCAGGCTCCGCCGACACACACGACGGCCAGCGCGCCGGCCATGGCGTGGGGCGGCAGGGTCGGCAGGAGCAGCGGCTGGGCGCGCAGGCGGTTGCGGACCCGGGCTCCCGGCATGTCGAGTGTGGCCAGCCCGAGGCACAGGATCCACACGGCGGCGGTATCGGTGAGGTAGCGGTACTCGAGACCGGCCAGCGTGCCGTACAGCTGGCCGCGGCTGGTCGCCACGAGGGCGACCGCCAGCGCGACGTATCCGGCGAAGAGCGCCCACGCCCGTCCGCTGCGCTCCTTCTTCGTCCACGTGCCGAACACCAACGCGACGACGACCACCCATGCCAGGCGGGTGGCGGACTCGGGCGGTGCGGCCAGCACGAGGGGCTGGTTGGTCTCCCACCACTGCCAGGGGCCACCGAGGGCGCCGGTGACGAGACTCGTTCCGACGAGCGCCTGGGCGGCGTCCCACCCCGCGGTCCAGGATCCCTCCTCCCGGAAGGGGGACGGGACCCACGCGAGATAGGCGACCGTGTAGCCGACTCCTAGTGCGGTGCCGACCACGAGTCCCGGTCGGTAGGTGGTCCACAGGTAGCGAAGTCGACCCGTGAACGACCCGTCGCTGTAGTAGGCGACGGCGAGGAAGGCGAGCACTGCGAGGATCAGCAGGGACTTCTCGTAGAACGTGAGGCCGCCGACGACGGCGAACGCGGTCAGCGCGAGCCAGCGGAGGTCACAGGACTGCAGGTACCGCGACCAAGCGCCCACGGCCAGGAAGAAGGCGATCTGCATCGGGATCTGATTGATCGCGGCGGCCCACCATACGAGCGCTGGTGCCGTGATCGCGGAGGTGGCGAAGACGGTCAACAACGCGACCACGGCCCAACGACGCCCGAACAGCTGCAGCAGCATCCACAGGCACGCCGCCAGTGCAGCGGCCGCGAGCGCCGCGACGATGGCAGCGGCCGTCGTCCACGTCAGGGGCCCAGCCTCGGCGACGAGCCAGGCGACCAGACGAGCAGCGGGCATGAGGTGACCGTCGAACGGTTCGAGGAGGTAGTCCGGGTCCGGCTGGCGGCCGTTGGCGTCGAGCAGCAACCGGTAGTCGTCGGCGAAGAACCAGCTGCCGCTCACCATCCACGCCCGTGCGGCCGCGGTGACGGCGACGATGCCCGCGCCCACAGCGATCACGGGGTCCTGAAGCAGGGCGCGGTGCGTACCCCGCCGTTCGTCCCGCTGCTGTCGCACGCCCCGGACTATCGCACATGCCTGGAGACGCCGAGACCCGATCGCGGCGGTGATCTGCAGGGTTTGCACAAATCCCGTGCCACCCGCCGCCTGGCTGCTACTGTGCGGCGAATTTACATCGCTGCAACATCGTTGCCCTGGGGAGGGATCGTGGTCCGCAAGATTGTCAGCTGGGTCCTCATCGGACTCGGCGCGTTCCTGCTCGTCGCTGCCGTGCTGGCCGCGACCTGGGCCCCCGGGCAGCTCGAGAGGACGCCGCTCGACACCGACAGCACCACGCGTCTCGAGGGTGGCGGCCAGAAGCTGAACCCGGCGACCGGTGAGGTCGAGGACATCACCGTCAAGGCGACCAGCATCTCCCAGGTCGACAGCGAGGCCTCCGACGACGACGTCGTGATCTTCGCGAGCAGCACCTGCGCGGTGCTCGATGAGGGCGACGTCCCCGACTGCGTCGCCGGCACCGACGAGCGCCTGGTCTCCGCCTCCACCGAGGTCTTCGCCACCGACCGCCACACCGGCATGTCGGTCGACGGCTCCGACTACGTCGAGGGTGAGTACGAGCAGCGCGAGGGCTTGGTCAACAAGTGGCCCTTCAACGCCGAGAAGAAGGACTACCCGTACTGGGACGGCATGCTGAAGCAGGCGGTCAGCGCGGCGTACGTCGGCACCGAGACGATCGAGGGTCTCGAGACCTACGAGTACCACGTGCTGATCGAGCACGAGACGACCGAGGTCGTCGAAGGCGTCGAGGGTCGCTACAGCATGGACAAGCGGCTGTGGATCGACCCGCGCACCGGCGCGATCGTCCGCCAGACCCAGGACGAGCTGCGGACCACCTACGACGGTGACATCCTGCTCGACCTGCAGCTCGCCTTCACCGACGAGCAGGTCACGAGCAACGCCGCCGATGCCAAGGACAACGGGTCGATGCTCGACCTCGTGACCGGCACTGTGCCGCTGGTCGGGTTCATCCTCGGCCCGATCCTGCTGATCGTGGGCATTGGTCTGCAGGTCCTGGGTCGCCGCGAGCGCGAAGGCACCCACACCGCCTGACGCGCCGCCTGGCGAGCAGGCTCCGAGGCTCAGCCGGGCAGGTCCGCCACGAAGATGGCCGTCCCGGGGGTGAGCAGCCCCCGGGCCCGGCTCCATCCTCCCCACGTGCGGTCGTGGTCGTCGGGCCAGGTCGGCTCGGCCAGCGCCCGAAGGACGAACCCGGCGCCGACGAGGACACCGACCCAGTCGCCGAGGGTCCGGTGGTGCTCGACGTAGCGGGTCGACCCGTCGGCGTCGTCCACCTCGACGTAGGGCGTGCGGTCGAAGTAGGACTGCACGACCTTGAGGCCGTCCTCGCCGGGGTCGTCGTGGAACATCCACCGCGTCGGGTGGGTGATCGAGAAGGCGAAGCGCCCCCCAGGGCGCAGCACCCGCGCGACGTCGGCGGCAAGTGCTGCAGCGTCGGCGACGAACTGCAGCGCACCGAACGCGGAGAACACGACGTCGAAGCTGCGGGCGGCGAACGGCAGCCCGGCGCCGGAGCCACACACGACGGGGACCTGGGTGCCGTGCTCCTCGTCGATGCGCCGCGAGTGCTGCAGCTGTCGCCACGACACGTCCAGGCCGACGGCGCGCGCGCCGCGCTCGGTCAACCACCGTGAGCACTGGCCGGCGCCGCTGCCGATCTCGAGCACGGTGCGGCCGCGGACGGCCCCGAGGAAGCGGTGGTCGTCCTCCCGCACCCCCTCGGGGGACCAGAGGAACCCGGCGTCGCCGAGGAACGGGCCGTGTGTGGCCTGGTATTCGTCGGCGTACGCGTCCCAGTCGGCGCGGTTGGCCCGGACCGTCTCCTGCTCGGTGACGGTCCGCCGCTCGGGATGGACTCCCGCGGCCGGACCGCTCACCCGTGCGGCGTCCTCGGCGCTGAGCGCGAACGGGTCGGGGTGCGGTTCGGGCAGGACCGAGGACATGGTGTCAGGGTAGGACGCGGGTCGCCTGCTCGAACGCGGCCGGTGCCGCTTTTGACCCCGTCCCCGGCGACCGATAGCCTTCATGATTGCGCCAGGAGTCTGCCTGCGTCTCAGACCTAGCAGACACTCGCTCGCCAGTTCCGATCCCGTCCCGTCGGCCGTCTCGCACGTGCCCGAGTCGACGCGGTTCCCCACCGGTGAAAACGGCTCCTGACGTGCCGCACGACTTCCATCCACCTTCGAGGACCCATTCACAAGATGACGAGCACTCCTACTCTCCCGGACGCCCCGCAGGTCGCGGTCAACGACATCGGCTCCGAGGAGGACTTCCTCGCCGCTATCGATGCGACGATCAAGTACTTCAACGACGGCGACATCGTCGCCGGCACGATCGTCAAGGTCGACCGCGACGAGGTCCTGCTCGACATCGGCTACAAGACCGAGGGTGTGATCCCGTCGCGGGAGCTCTCGATCAAGCACGATGTCGACCCCAACGAGGTCGTCGAGGTCGGTGACGAGGTCGAGGCCCTGGTCCTCCAGAAGGAGGACAAGGAAGGCCGCCTGATCCTGTCCAAGAAGCGCGCCCAGTACGAGCGCGCCTGGGGCACGATCGAGAAGGTCAAGGAGGAGGACGGCGTCGTCACCGGCACCGTCATCGAGGTCGTCAAGGGCGGCCTCATCCTCGACATCGGCCTGCGCGGCTTCCTGCCCGCCTCGCTGGTGGAGATGCGTCGCGTCCGCGACCTCCAGCCCTACGTGGGCCAGGAGCTCGAGGCGAAGATCATCGAGCTCGACAAGAACCGCAACAACGTCGTCCTCTCGCGCCGTGCGTGGCTCGAGCAGACCCAGTCCGAGGTTCGCCAGGGCTTCCTGACCCAGCTGCAGAAGGGTCAGATCCGCAAGGGCGTCGTGTCCTCCATCGTGAACTTCGGTGCGTTCGTCGACCTCGGTGGCGTCGACGGTCTGGTCCACGTCTCCGAGCTGTCCTGGAAGCACATCGACCACCCGAGCGAGGTCGTCAACGTCGGTGACGAGGTCACTGTCGAGGTGCTCGACGTCGACATGGACCGCGAGCGGGTCTCGCTGTCGCTCAAGGCGACGCAGGAGGACCCCTGGCAGCACTTCGCCCGCACCCATCAGATCGGTCAGATCGTGCCGGGCAAGGTCACCAAGCTGGTGCCGTTCGGTTCGTTCGTCCGCGTCGAGGAGGGCATCGAGGGCCTGGTGCACATCTCCGAGCTGGCCGAGCGCCACGTGGAGATCCCCGAGCAGGTCGTGCAGGTCAACGACGACGTCATGGTCAAGATCATCGACATCGACCTCGAGCGGCGCCGGATCTCGCTCTCGCTCAAGCAGGCCAACGACACCGCCGTGGCGACCGACGTCGACGACTTCGACCCGACGCTCTACGGCATGACGGCGACCTACGACGAGCAGGGCAACTACGTCTACCCCGAGGGCTTCGACCCGGAGACCGGCGAGTGGCGCGAGGGCTTCGAGGAGCAGCGCGCCACCTGGGAAGAGGAGTACGCCAAGGCGCACGCCCGCTGGGAGGCGCACGTCAAGCAGCAGGCCGAGGCCCGCAAGGCCGAGGCCGAGGCCGGCGAGGCGACGTCGTACTCCAGTGGCGGCGAGGCCCCGGAGCAGGGCGAGGAGACCGGCGGTTCGCTGGCTTCCGACGAGGCGCTGCAGGCGCTGCGCGAGAAGCTCACCGGCGGCAACTGAGTCACCGCGCAGGCGGCTGACGCCTGATCCCGTCCACGAAGGCCCACCCCGCGATGGGGTGGGCCTTCGTGCGTTCTGTCAGAAGCAGCAGCGGCGCGGTGGCCGGGCACCTAGGCTTCCGGGGGAGGCGTGATGGGATCGATCGATGGGCGCCGGTGGGGGATCTCGCCGCGGATGTCGCGCGCGCTGCGGCGCGGCGTGCTGCTCCTCGTACCGCTGCTGGCCCTCGCAGGCGTCTCGCCGAGTGCGCAGCCCGACGAAGGGCCGGGCGGCGGTCTGCGGGTGCTGCTGGTCGGGGACTCGTTGACCCACGGCTCGAGTGGCGACTGGACCTGGCGCTATCGCCTGTGGCAGCACCTGCAGCGGACCTCGGTCGAGGAGATCGATCTCGTGGGCACCCGCGACGACCTCTGGGACTCGGCGGGGCACGTCCCGGGGAGCCAGGACTACGCCGACCCTCACTTCGATCGGGACCATGCTGCCGCGTGGGGGCAGCAGCTCAAGGACTACCCGATCGGCCCGGTCGTGGCCGAGACTCGTCCCGACGTGGTCGTCGTGGTGCTCGGCACCAACGACCTGACCTGGGGGAGAATCACGCCCGCGCAGCTGTGGGAGGAGTGGACCGAGCTCCTGGCCGACGCGCGGGCAGCCGCACCCGGCGTCGACGTCGTCGTGAGCACCGTGCCGCTCGAGACGATCCCGGGTGCCACGGACTGGAACGCGATGCTGCGCCGCGACGCCGACGGCCTCACCGCGGGCGACGAACGGGTCGCGCTCGCCGACGCCGCCGGCTTCGTGGCGGCCGACCACACCTGGGACGGCGTACACCTCAACGCGGGGGGCGAGCTGCATCTCGCCGCGGCGGTGGCCGACGCGCTGCACGCGCTCGGCGTGGGCGGACCGGCGCTCCGGCCGCTCCCGGAGGTGCCGTTGGGGCCTGCGCCGCCCGTCCTCTCCGTCGAGGTCGAGCCGACAGACCCCACCGAGGCACTGCTCGAGTGGGAGGCTGCACCCGGTGCGACGTCCCATACCGTCTGGGTGCGTCCGTCGGGAGAGCCGTGGACCGAGGTGGGCACCACGAGCGACACCAGGTGGACCTTCACCGGCCTGCGGATCGGTCGGTCGTACGTCTTCCGGGTGCAGTCGGCGAAGGGCACGGCGCTGTCGCCGAAGTTCTCCGTCCCCCTGCGCCTGGTGCCCCGTCCCCCTCCGCCCGGCACGGTCGACGACGTCCGGGCAGACCCTGCCGGCAACGCGATCACCGTCACCTGGTCCGCCGTACCCACGGCGACGGCGTACGTCGTGGAGGCTCGCGCGCCGGGTGTCAGGCACGATCCCGGGGCCCGACGGGTGGTGCGCGTGGGAGAGCCGGAGGAGGCCGCACCCGCGCAGGCGCGCCGCACCACCGAGCTGGCCGGTCTGGCCGCCGGACGTGACTACGACGTCACTGTGCAGGCCGTGGCGACGGGCGTCGGTGGACCGGCCTCCGAGCCGCTCAGTGTGACCGCGCCGGGCGAGCGGCCGGGCCCGGCGGTGGCGAGACTCCGGGTGCGCCGCGACGGCACCTGGGTCGCGCGCTGGCAGGGAGTTGCCGGGGCGTCGGCGTACGACGTGCGGCTCGGCCTGCGCGGGGGAGCGGCCCGGGAGGTGCGCGACCTGCACGGTCGACGCTGGGTCTCGACGCGAGCACTCCGGCCTCACGAGCGGCTGCGCGTGCGGGTCCGCGCGCGCAACGGGGACCTGGCCGGGGCCTGGGGGCCGGTGATGCGCGGGCGACGTCCGCCCCTCGCTGGCCCGGTGGCGCCGTAGTCGTCGTCCTCGGTCAGCGGGTGCGCGCGCGGGGGTCGAACAGCTCGGGCGGGTGGCTACGCGGGGGTTCGCGCCGCCCCAGCCCGGCCGGGTCGTCGAGAGAGGCGTCGAGGGCGACGAGTGCACTCGTCACGACGAGCGCGACGAGGGCGAGCAGCAGGACGGTCATCAGGGCTCCTTCGCGGTATGGCAGGAATTCTGCTACCCGCGACTTCCCGCCACCAGTGGCATGAATGCCTACCCCCAGCGATTTCCTGCCAGACAGGTGGCACAGTGGTCCGGTGCTGAACAACGTCGCTGTCATCGCCCTCGACGGGGTCGCCCCGTTCGAGCTGGGCGTGCTCTACGAGGCGTTCGGTGTCGACCGGTCCGGGTCCGGGGTGCCGGCCATCGACTTCGCCGTGTGCGCAGTCGAGCCCGGACAGGTGCCGACCCAGGGCGGGTTCACGCTCGGGGTCGAGCACGGGCTGGACCGGGTGCGCTCGGCCGACCTCGTCGGCATCCCTGCCGTCGCCGTCGGCAAGCCGACCGACCCGCGTGTCCTCGAGGCGCTCGTGGAGGCGCACGACCGCGGTGCCCGCTTGCTCTCGGTCTGCTCGGGGGCGTTCGTGCTCGGTGAGGCCGGCCTGCTCGACGACCGCGAGTGCACGACCCACTGGATGCACACCGACGAGCTGGCGCAGCGCTTCCCGCGCGCCCGCGTCGTCCCGGAGGTGTTGTACGTCGACGCGGGCCAGGTCGTCACGAGCGCCGGCACGGCCGCCGGTCTCGACGCCTGCCTCCACCTGTGGCGCCAGACCCACGGGGCCGCGGTGGCCTCCACCATCGCGCGCCGGATGGTGGTGCCGCCGCAGCGCGACGGGGGACAGGCGCAGTTCATCGCCCGCCCCGTGGCCGACCACGGAGCCGACACGTTGGCGCCCCTGCTGGCGTGGGTCGCCGACAACCTCACCGAGGACCTCGGCGTCGAGGCGCTCGCCCGGCGCGCCCACCTGTCGGCCCGCACGTTCGCCCGGCGGTTCCGTGACGAGACGGGTACGACGCCGCACGCGTGGGTGACCGCACAGCGGTTGCGCGCGGCCGAGGAGCTGCTGGAGAGCAGCACGCTGTCCGTCGAGCAGGTAGCGCGCGAGGTCGGGATGGCCAACGTCGCGACTCTGCGTCACCAGTTCCAGCGTTCCCGGGGGGTCAGCCCGCAGCAGTACCGACGGGCCTTCCGCCGCGAGATCGCGGGGTAGGCCCGCGGCGCTCGCTGTCCGGCCGCTAGGTTCTGCGCATGCGCGTGGGACTGACGGGTGGAGTGGCATCGGGCAAGAGCACGGTCGCGGCCCTGCTCGCCGAGCTCGGGGCGGTCGTGATCGACGCCGACGTCCTGGCCCGGGAGGTCGTCGCTCGCGGGACTCCGGGCCTGGCCCGGGTCGTCGAGGTCTTCGGGCCCGGCGTCCTCACCCCGGAGGGTGACCTGGACCGGCCGAAGATGGGATCACTGGTCTTCGGTGACGAGGCGAAGCGCCGAGAGCTCGAGGGGATCGTCCACCCGCTGGTCTTCGAGCGCTACGCCGAGGTCGAGGCGGCGGCACCTGCGGACGCCATCGTCGTGCACGACATCCCGCTGCTGGTCGAGGCCGGCCGAGCGGACGACTTCGACGCAGTCATCGTGGTCGACGTGCCGACCGAGGTCCAGGTCGAGCGGATGCTGCGCGATCGCGGCTGGACCCGTGAGGATGCGGAGGGTCGGATCGCCGCCCAGGCGACACGGGAGCAGCGGCGGGCAGTCGCCACGCACCTCATCGACAACACCGGGACACGCGAAGACCTCCGCCAGCGGGTGACGGAGGTCTTCGAGGAGCTGCGGGCGACCGCTGGTCGCTGAGATGGGTCAGGCAGCGAGGTCCGGGTCGGCGAGCTCGCGCAGCTTCTGCAGCGCCTCCCGCTCGAGCTGACGCACGCGCTCGGCCGAGATGCCGTGCTTGACGCCGATGTCGGCGAGCTTGTGCTGGCGTCCGTCCACCAGGCCGTAGCGGGCCCGGATGATGTCGGCCGCCCGCTCGTCGAGCCGGTCGACCAAGGTGGACAGCCGGTCGCGGGACTCGGTGTCGAGGACGGTGAGGTCCGGACCGGGGGAGGTCTCCTGGGCGATCAGGTCACCGAGCGAGGTGTCGCCGTCCTCGTCGACGGGGGTGTCGAGGCTGACGTGCTCGCGACCCCACGAGATCAGGTCGAGCACGCGGTCGATGTCCATGCCGAGCTCCTCGGCGATCTCCTCGGGCTCCGGGGCGCGGCCGAGCTGGCGCTCCAGCGTCCGACGGGCGCTGCCCACCTGGTTGAGCTCCTCGACGACATGGACGGGGAGCCGGACGACACGGGCCTGCTGGGCGATGCCGCGGGTGATGGCCTGACGCACCCACCAGGTGGCGTACGTCGAGAACTTGAAGCCCTTGGCGTAGTCGAACTTCTCGACCGCGCGGATGAGGCCGGTGTTGCCCTCCTGCACGAGGTCGAGCATCGGCATCTGGCTGCGGCCGTACTTGCGCGCGATCGACACGACCAGGCGCAGGTTGGCACTGATGAACTGCTGGACGGCACGGCGGCCCTCCTCGGCGAGCCACTCGAGCTCCTCCTGCGTGGCCTGCTTCGGCGCGCCGCCCTTGCGGCGTCCGACGCGACCCTCGGCGAGCAGGTGCTCGGCGAAGAGACCGGCCTCGATGGTCTTGGCCAGCTCCACCTCGGTGATGGCGTCGAGCAGGGGCGTGCGCGCGATCTCATCGAGGTACAGACCGACGCTGTCTCGCCCCTCGATGCCCTGGTCCCGGGCCTGTGTGCGACTACTGGACACGTGCGCTCCCTTCGTTGCCGGGGGTCGTACCCGACGGTTGACTCCCGTACTCATCACAACCCGACGCAAGCTCGGAGGATTCCCGTGGCAACGGGATCCTCGTCACTGGTCGTTCGTCAGTACCGACGACCCGGATGGGCGAGAAGTTGCAGAAGGCGCCGAATCTCAGCCGAATATCAGGAAGGTGCGACCTCGGCGAGGCCCATCCGGTCCAGGGCCCAGGCGTAGGAGAACGCCCGGTCGTGCCACGCCTGGTAGCGCCCGCTCACTCCGCCGTGCCCGGCCGACATCTCGGTCTTCAGCAGGATGTCGTGGTGCTCGGGCGTCACGGCGCGCAGCCGTGCGACCCACTTGGCGGCCTCGACGTAGAAGACCCGGGTGTCGTGCAGCGAGGTCTCGGCGAGGATCGGCGGGTAGCGCCGGGCGGCGATGTTCTCGTACGGCGTGTAGCTCTTCATGTAGGCGTACGTCTCCGGGTCCGCGACCGGGTTGCCCCACTCCTCCCACTCGATCACGGTGAGGGGCAGCGACGGGTCGAGGATCGTGGTGAGCGCATCGACGAAGGGCACGGCCGCGATGATCCCGGCGAACAGGTCGGGTGCGAGGTTGGCGACCGCGCCCATCAGCAGGCCGCCGGCGCTGCCGCCCTCGGCGACGAGCCGGTCGGGTGCGGTCCACCCGGACGCGACGAGGTGCTCGGCGCACGCGACGAAGTCGGTGAACGTGTTCTTCTTCTTCAGCAGCTTGCCGTCCTCGTACCACTGCCGCCCCATCTCACCGCCGCCGCGCACGTGGGCGATGGCGAAGACCGCGCCGCGGTCGAGCAGCGACAGTCGGGCGATCGAGAACCACGGGTCCATCGACGCCTCGTAGGAGCCGTAGCCATAGAGCAACAACGGCGCCGTGCCGTCGCGGGGGACGTCCCGCTTGCAGACGATCGAGATCGGCACCCGGGTGCCGTCGGCCGCCGTGGCCCACTCGCGGTGCTGCTCGTACGCCGCCGGGTCGAAGTCGCCGAGCACGGGCGTCTGCTTGCGCACCTCGGTCGTGCGGTCGGCGACGTGGTAGTCGGCCACGGTCGGCGGGGTCACCAGCGAGGTGTAGCCGATCCGGACGCTCGGCTGGGAGAACTCGGGGTTCGCACCGACACCGACCGTGAAGACGGCCTCGTCGAACTCCATCAGGTAGTCGTCGGTGATGCCGTCGGGCCCGAGCGGCAGCACGCGCACGCGGGTCAGCCCGTCGCTGCGCTGGGAGACCATCAGATGCCCCGCGAACGCGTCCACGTCCTCCAGGCGTACGCCGGGGGTGTGCGGGATCAGCGGGGTCCACGCCTCATGGTCGGTGCCGGTGACCGGCATGACGGCGAGCTCGAAGTCCAGCGCGCCGTCGTTGTGCAGGATGCAGAAGACGTCCTCGCCGCCGATGACGGCGTGCTCGAGGCCGTACTCCACGCCTTGCCGACGTGGGGTGACGACCCGGAACTCGCCGGTGGGGTCGTCGGCCTCCAGCACGCGGAACTCCGTGGTGGTCTTCGAACCCGACGAGATCACGAGGTACTTGTCGGACCGGGTGCGCCCGACCCCGGTCCAGAACCGCTCGTCGGTCTCGTGGTGCACGACCACGTCGTCCTCGACGGGACTGCCGAGCCGGTGGCGCCAGATCTTGTCGGGGCGCCACGACTCGTCGACGGTGGCGTAGAAGAGAGTCGTGCCCTCGGCGTCCCAGGTGCCGCCGCCGAGGACACCGGTGATCTCGTCGCCAAGCACCTCGCCGGTGCGCAGGTCCTTGACCCGCACGGTGTAGCGCTCGTCGCCGACCACGTCGACGGCGTACGCCAGCAGGGTGCCGTCGGGGCTCACGCTCGCTCCACCGAGCGAGAAGAACTCGTGGCCCTCCGCGAGCTCGTTGGAGTCGAGCAGGATCTCCTCGCCGGGGATCTCAGCCCCGACCTCGGTGGTCGCGTCCAGCTGCGGCGGCGTCCAGTCGTCGGGGGAGTCGACGGGGCAGCGGCAGCTGATGCCGTACTCCTTCCCCTCGATCGAGCGGCCGTAGTACCAGTAGTCACCCACGCGCGTGGGCACGCTGAGGTCGGTCTCCTGGGTGTGGGCCTTGATCTCGTCGAAGAGCTGCTGGCGCAGCTCGGCGAGGTGGGCCGTGCGGACCTGGGTCCAGGCGTTCTCGGCGTCGAGGTAGGCCAGCGTCTCAGGGTCCTCCTTGTCGCGCAGCCACTCGTACTCGTCGTTGACGACGTCGCCGTGGAAGACCCGCTCGTGCGGTCGCGTCGCGGCCACCGGCGGAGCGGTCGGGGCGGCGGCGTCGGGGGTCGGGTGCGCAGGCGGCATCGCGGAGGACATGCTGCGCAGGCTAGTCGGCCCCGTGGTGGCCCTGATGGTCCTGGTGGCCCCGGACCAGCGCCGGGTCGTCGGCGGCGAAGGTGCGCACCGGCCCCGGCGGGGTGTGGCGGGTCTCGAAGCGGACGGTGACCCGGCCCAGACCCGCCCCCCACACCCACCCGTCGCCGTGGTCGGGGTGATGGACGTCGGCACCGGGCGGCCACGGCCGCCCGGCGGTGAGCGCGTCGATGTCGGGCGCCGGCAGCGGTGCCTCGGTCTCCGTCGGCTGCTCGGGTGTCTCGTCGGCGAAGAGGTCCTCCTGGATCCAGTCGGCCAGGCCCGACATGCCGACGCCGAGCAGGCGTACGCCGCCAGCGGTGTCGACCTCGCGGACGAGCGTCTTGGCGAGGGCGACGACGGTCCGCACGTCGTCGGTCGGTGCGGGCAGGGTGCTGGAGCGGCTCAGCGTGCTGAAGTCGTGGAGGCGGACCTTGACGGTCACGGTGCGCCCGGACAGGCCGGCCTCGCGGAGCCGGCCCACGACCTTGGTCGCCTGCCGCTCGACCAGGGCGTCGATCACCCGCTGCTCGGCGAGGTCGGTGTCGTAGGTGTCCTCGACGCTGATCGACTTCGCCTCGCGCTCGGCGACCACCGGCCGGTCGTCGTCGGCGCGGACGAGGTGGTGCAGGCCCTCGCCGTGCGCCCTGCCGAGCACGCGCACCAGCTCCTCGAGGTCGAGGCGCTCGGCGTCGGCGACGGTGTGGACGCCCAGGCGGCGCAGGCGCTCGGCGGTGGCGGGACCGACGCCGGGGATGACCGTGATGCTCATCGGACGCAGGAGGTCGCGCTCGGTGCCCGGCGGCACGACCAGCAGGCCGTCGGGCTTGCGCAGGTCGCTGGCGATCTTGGCGACGAGCTTCGAGGAGGCGGCACCGACCGAGGCGGTGAGCCCGTCGGTGACGGCGTGCACCTCCTCTTTGAGCCGGACGGCGAGGGCGGTGACCTCATCGACGCCGGCACCCATGGGCAGCGCGTCGCCGGCCGCGAGGTCGACGAAGGCCTCGTCCAGCGAGAGCGGCTCGACCAAGGGGGAGAGTGCGCGCAGGGCACCCATCACCTGGGCGCTCGCGGCACGGTAGGCATCGAAGCGCCCGGAGAGGTACGCCGCATGGGGGCAGCGGGCGCGTGCCTCCCGCGTCGACATCGCCGAGCGGACCCCGAAGACGCGGGCCTCGTAGGAGGCCGTGGCCACGACGCCACGTCCGCCGACGCCCCCAACGACGACCGGCTTCCCGCGCAGAGAGGGCTTGTCGCGCTGCTCGACCGCAGCGAAGAACGCATCCAGGTCCAGGTGGAGGATGGTCGGCTCGGCGCGCACCGGCACATGGTGACACTGCATCGTGGCGCGGGGCGGGCCACCCGGGCCGGACTGCGTCCCCAACGGGAGACCCGGCGGATCCGTCCACAGCCGGCGGGCGACCCCCAGCGCCGTACGCCCTCGGGGGTGAGCGTGGTCGCCATGAGCATCCGACCACTCCCTGACCCGCCCACCTCCCACCCCGGCCCGCCCGCAGCACCGCGCGAGGTGCGGACCCTGCGCAACCCCGACGACCTGCTGGCCCTGGTGCCGACGCTGTTCGGCTTCCATCCGCACGACTCGCTGGTCCTCGTCGGCGTCGGCGCGGCACCCGGGATGCACGCCCGCGTGGACCTGCCGACGGGTCCCGACGCCGCGCGCGAGGTCGCCGGCGTCCTCGCCCACGCGGCGGGGCGGGCCGACTGCGAGGCCGCCTGCCTCCTCGGCTACAGCGAGGACCGGACCTCGGTCGTCGCAGCGGTCGAGGCGACCGCGGCCGCCCTCGACCATGTCGGCATCCCGGTGGCCCTCGCCGTGCACGCCGATGGCGGGACCTACGTCCTCCTGCATGCCGACGGCGACCCCGGGCCCGCCACGCCGTACGACGTGTCGGGCCACCCGCTGATGGCGGAGGCCGTCGTCGCCGGCCGTGTCGTGCACGCCGATCGCGGCTCGCTGGTCGAGTCGCTGCGCCCGGTGCCCCGGCTCGTGGCCGACGTCCAACGCCACGCGGACACCTGCCTCGACGTGCTCGGGTCTCCGGAGGAGGGCCGGGCTGCGCCGACCAGGGCGACCCTCCTCGAACGGCTCCAGGAGGAGGCGCGCTGGGTCAACCGGCTGACGCGCACGCTGCTGGCCGCCGACGCCCTGCCCACGACCGCGCAGGCAGCGCGCATGCTCGTGGCGATGCGGGTCAGCCTGACAGCCCGCGATGCCTTGTGGGCGGAGATCTCGCCGGGGCACGCCGACCGCGCCGTGCGGCTGTGCCGGCACCTGGTCCAGGTCGCGCCGCGCGATCTGCGTGCCGCCCCGGCTGCGCTCCTCGGCTTCGCGGCGTGGCTCAGCGGCGACGGTGCCCTGGCGTGGTGCGGGGTGGAGGCGAGCCAGGCGGCGGAGTCCGGCTACAGCATGGCCGCGCTCGTCGGCGAGCTGTTGGAGCGGGCCGTGCCGCCGACCTCGTGGACGCCGTGGGCCCGCTCCGAGCTCGGGGTGCCCGGACTGGACTGACTCCCTCGAAGGTGTTGTCCACACCTCGGATTGTGCGCGGCTCGGCGTGGACACACTCCCGCGCATGGGAGAAGAGGTCTCACAGCAGGAGTTCACCCGGGCCGACCGCACCCGGCACCGGGAGAAGGTACGCCGCAACCTGGACGTGTTCGCGCGCATGCTGCGCGAGTCGCGCTTCGAGGCGGCCGACCCCATGACCGGTCTCGAGGTCGAGCTGAACCTCATCGACAACGCCGGTGACCCGGCGCTGCGCAACGACGAGGTGCTGTCGGCGATCGCCGATCCGGACTTCCAGACCGAGCTCGGACAGTTCAACCTCGAGATCAACGTCCCGCCCCGCCGGCTGGCCGACCGCGGCCTGACGCGCTTCGAGGAGGGCCTGCGCGAGAGCCTCAACCGGGCCGAGGCGAAGGCCGCCGAGCTCGACACGCGCCTGGTGATGGTCGGCATCCTGCCGACGCTCGCCGAGGGACACATGGGCCCCGACGCGCTCAGCAACAACCCGCGCTACCACCTGCTCAGCGACCAGATCCTCGCTGCTCGTGGCGAGGACATCGTTATCGACATCAGCGGTGTCGAGCGGCTGGTGACCTCGGCCGACTCCATCGTCCCCGAGGCCGCCTGCACCAGCACCCAGTTGCACATCCAGGTCAGCCCCGAGGACTTCGCGCCCTACTGGAACGCCTCGCAGGCGATCGCCGGCATCCAGCTGGCCGTGGGGGCGAACTCGGCATTCCTGCTGGGACGGGAGCTGTGGCGCGAGACCCGGATCCCGCTGTTCGAGCAGGCGACCGACACCCGCAGCGAGGAGCTCAAGGTGCAGGGGGTGCGCCCGCGCGTGTGGTTCGGCGAGCGCTGGGCGACCTCGATCTTCGACCTGTTCGAGGAGAACGTCCGCTACTTCCCGGCGCTGTTGCCGGTGACCGAGGACGACGACCCGTTGGCCGAGCTCGAGGCAGGGCGTACGCCGTCCCTGTCCGAGCTCCGGTTGCACAACGGGACCATCTACAGGTGGAACCGGCCGGTCTACGACGTGGTCGACGACCGTCCCCACCTGCGGGTGGAGAACCGCGTCCTGGCCGCAGGTCCCACGGTGGTCGACACGATGGCCAACGCCGCGTTCTACTTCGGGCTCACCCGCGCGCTCGCCGAGGACGAACGGCCGCTGTGGTCGCGGATGTCCTTCAGCGCGGCGGAGGAGAACTTCCACGCTGCCGCGAAGCTCGGCATCGACGCGCAGGTCTACTGGCCCGGTGTCGGTCAGGTCGAGGCCACCGAGCTCGTGCTGCGGCGGCTGCTTCCGCTCGCGCGCGAGGGGCTGACCGCCTGGGGCGTCGATCCGCAGGAGAGCGACCGTTACCTCGGGATCATCGAGCAGCGCTGCCTGACCGGCGTCACCGGTGCGTCCTGGTACGTCGACCGCGTGCGCCGGTCCCAGGACCAGGGCGCGACCCGGGCCGACGCGCTGCGCGGTGTGTTGCTCGACTACGCGGAGCGGATGCAGACCAACGATCCCGTGCACACCTGGGACTGAGCCGCGTCCCGCAGCGCGTCGGCCAGCCGCTCGACGTGGGCGCCGGTGTGGCGTCCTCGCACGCGCAGTCGGGTCCACTGCTGCTCGTCCCCGGTCGCCGGCTCCCGCCAACCGTGGCGGGTGACGACGTGGAAGGTCGCCACCTCCAGCCCGGCCTCGGCCGCCGCCGCACGCAGGGCGGCGTCCCAGGCGAGGTCGGAGTCGTGCAGGTCGACCTCGCCGTCCCGGGCGAGCCAGGCGTGGCGGGCGACGCCGGCAGCGACCGCTGCCTCCAGCAGTCGCGCGGCAGCGTCCCGGCGCAGCGCGGGGTCGTCGGCGTACGGGTCGTGGTGGGGGACCCGGCTGTGACTGGGGCGGGTGGGAAGCGCCAACGAGACCCGCGGACCGGCGGGGCGGCCGACCTGCAACGAGCGGGTGATCCGGGATCCGTGCAGGTGCAGGCGGCCGAGGGCGGCGACCTCCAGGCGCAGGTCGGCCGCCAGTCGCTCCGGGTCGCGCCCCGGCCGGCGTGGCGTCGGCACCTGCCGCACGGTAGTCGCGTCGCCCGGTCCGTGGGTGCGGTGTACGGCGGCCTGGGGACGGGTAGCGTCGGAGCGGACCGGCCCACAACGACCAGAGCCGGCGCTCGGACGGACGATCGGATGGAGCACGCGGATGGGGAGCATCGTCGTCGGCTACGTGCCGAAGCCGGAGGGACGTGCCGCGCTCGACCAGGGGGTCGTGGAGGCGCGCCTGCGCGACGCGACGGTCGTCGTGGTGCTCTCGCGCCGCTCGGCCGATGACGCGTCCGCTGCGGACGAGGAGAAGGCCGAGGTCGAGACGCTCCTCGCCGACACCGGCGTCGACTTCGAGGTCCGGCGGCTGGCGTCGGCGTTCGACCCCGCGGAGGACCTCATCACCGTGGCCGCCGAGAAGCACGCCGAGCTCATCGTCATCGGTCTGCGGCGCCGCTCGCCGGTCGGCAAGCTGGTGCTCGGCAGCAACTCCCAGCGCGTGCTGTTGGACGCGCCCTGCCCGGTGCTCGCGGTGAAGCCCGAGCACCAGGTCTGACCCGGCTGGGGGACCCGTCCCCGTCGGGCATGATGGGACGCATGGCCATCTGTATCGCTCAGGACCCCGCGGCGGACAAGGTGCTCGCCGACGACCCGTTCGCTCTGCTCGCCGGGATGATGCTCGACCAGCAGTACCCCATGGAGCACGCGTTCCGCGGACCGGCGAAGGTGCTCGAACGCTTCGGCAGCCTCGACCCCGCCGCCATCGCCGAGGCCGACCCCGAGGAGTTCGCGGCGCTGTGCTCGACCACGCCGGCCATCCACCGCTTCCCGGGGTCGATGGCCGGGCGGATGCAGGAGCTCGCGCGCGTCGTCGTGGAGAACTACGACGGTGACACCGCCCGGCTGTGGACCGAGGCCACCTCCGGCAAGGACCTGCTCAAGCGGGTCATGGCGCTGCCCGGCTTCGGCAAGCAGAAGGCCCAGATCTTCGTGGCGCTGCTCGCCAAGCAGCTCGGCGTACGCCCTGAGGGGTGGGAGACCGTGGTCGGCGACTACGGCCAGGACGGCTACCGCTCCGTCGCCGACGTCGTCGACGCCGACTCGCTCGGGAAGGTGCGCGAGTTCAAGCAGCAGCAGAAGGCCGCCGCGAAGGCCGGCGCGAAGGCCACCTCCACGCCTGCCGCCGAGTGACCCGCCGGCGGCGCAGCCTCCGTCGTACGGCCCTGTGGTCGTCCCCCTTGGGACCCGTGCCACAATGATCGACGCGGCTCTTGACGTGAACGGGCTTTGCCGCGCCCACCATTCGTTACCGAGAGGTTGTGCTGTTGTCCTCCAGCGCGTCCCGGAAGCTCACCGCTGAGGCTTTGAGCCATCCCGACATCGTGGATCTCGTCGTGCGTGGCCGACAGGCCGGATCGGTGACGGCAGAGGAGGTACGCCGGGCGAGTGAGTCCGCGTCGATCCCTGCCCCTCAGCTGCGCGGTCTGTTGACCCACCTCGCGCAGGAGGGCATCTCGGTCGAGGTCGGCGAGGAGTCCGCGCGCCGGGCCGTCGCCGCCGCTGCCGGCCGCTCGACGGTCAAGGCCAGCGCCGCCAAGAAGACTGCTGCCAAGAAGGCGCCGGCGAAGAAGGCTGCCGCGAAGACGGCGGAGCCGGCCGAGGCCACGTCCGCCGCCAAGAAGGCGCCTGCCAAGAAGACCGCGGCGAAGAAGGCCGCGAAGGGCACCCTCGACGAGGTCGAGGTGGAGGTCCCCGCCGCGGCACCCGTGATCGGCCCCGACGGCAAGAAGGTCCTGCCCGACCTGCCCGATGAGCAGTTCGAGAAGGACGTCGCCGCCGACCCGACGATCAAGGAGGACGAGAAGCAGGCGTCCTTCGTCGTCTCGGCCGCCGACGAGACCGACGAGCCCGAGCAGCAGGTCATGGTCGCCGGTGCGACCGCCGACCCGGTCAAGGACTACCTCAAGCAGATCGGCAAGGTCCCGCTGCTCAACGCGGAGATGGAGGTCGAGCTCGCCAAGCGGATCGAGGCCGGCCTCTTCGCCGAGGAGAAGCTCGCCAAGGGCGGCAAGATCTCGCCGAAGATCCTCGAGGAGCTCGAGTGGATCATCGACGACGGTCGCCGGGCCAAGAACCACCTGCTCGAGGCCAACCTGCGCCTCGTCGTCTCGCTGGCCAAGCGCTACACCGGCCGCGGCATGCTCTTCCTCGACCTGATCCAGGAGGGCAACCTCGGTCTGATCCGCGCGGTCGAGAAGTTCGACTACACCAAGGGCTACAAGTTCTCGACGTACGCCACCTGGTGGATCCGGCAGGCGATCACTCGCGCGATGGCCGACCAGGCCCGCACCATCCGCATCCCGGTGCACATGGTCGAGGTCATCAACAAGCTCGCCCGCGTCCAGCGCCAGATGCTGCAGGACCTGGGCCGCGAGCCCACCCCGGAGGAGCTCGCCAAGGAGCTCGACATGACCCCGGAGAAGGTCGTCGAGGTCCAGAAGTACGGCCGCGAGCCGATCTCCCTGCACACCCCCCTCGGCGAGGACGGTGACTCCGAGTTCGGTGACCTCATCGAGGACTCCGAGGCGATCGTCCCCGCCGACGCGGTCAGCTTCACGCTCCTGCAGGAGCAGCTGCACGCCGTCCTCGACACCCTTTCGGAGCGCGAGGCCGGCGTGGTCTCCATGCGCTTCGGCCTCACCGACGGCCAGCCCAAGACGCTGGACGAGATCGGCAAGGTCTACGGCGTCACCCGCGAGCGCATCCGCCAGATCGAGTCCAAGACGATGTCGAAGCTGCGCCACCCGTCGCGCTCGCAGGTCCTGCGCGACTACCTGGACTGAGCAAAACCCCGGCCTGAGCAACTGGTCACTTGCCGCAGGGAATCGGCCGATTCCCTGCGGGAAGTGACCAGTTCTCGTTGAGGAACCGGTCGTCCTGACCGCGGGCGTACGCCGCTCACGTGAGGACGACGCCGACGACCCAGGTGACGGTGGCGAGCATCGCGGCGATGAGCTCGATGAGCATCGACAGCCCGGCGGCGAGCAGGGCCTGCTTGGTGGAGGGCCAGGCCTGACCTGGGCCGAGACGGGCGGACTCGGCGGCGTACACCCCGAGGACGAAGCCGACGAGCAGGCCAATGACGGGGATGACGAAGAAGCCGACGACGCCGGCGATGCCGCCGACGACCAGTGTGCGACCGGGGACGCCGTGGACGCGCAGCCGGCGGCCGGGGACGGCGTACATCGTGATGGTGCCGACGGCGAGGAGACCCAGAGCGATGCCGGTGACCGTCCACGCGGTGGATCCGCCGACGACGAACGCCCAGACCACGACGGCGGCAGCGATCAGCAGGGTGCCGGGCAGGACCGGTACGACGATGCCGACGAGCCCGACGGCGATGGCCAGGGCGACGAGGACGTCGGTGAGCGTCATGGCCGCAGCCTAGGGCTCAGCCCGGAATCGGCCGGGGGAGCACCCGAGAATGCGACAAGGCCCCGGACACCAGGTCCGGGGCCTTGCGCAAGCTCTGCGTCGGTCGACTCACTCCGCCGCGGGGCGCTCGTGGAGCCGATCGGTCTCGTCGTGCACGTGGATGGCCACCTCACGAATCTTGTCTTCATGGGCACGGCCGTGGTGGGCGCAGAAGAGGAGCTCTCCGCCGCCGGCCAGCTCGACGCGGAGGTACGCCTGAGCGCCGCATCGGTCGCAGCGGTCCGTCGCGTCCAGCGCGCGGGGGGCAACAGCTGTAGTCACGTGAGGGCCTCTTTCCTTCCTGGTGTGTCAGTCCAACGTAGCGGGAGACGCAAAGGTCACGGACGGCGGATCGCCGGTTGTGGACCCCGGTGTCACCCGGTGGCTGTACTGCTCACAACATCCCAACACGACCAATGCTTCCCCGGTGGTGACGTCCCGTGCCTGAGACGAGCGTGACGTCCGCCACCCGGTCGGCCACACCGGTTGCGGCGGTGCTGGTCGTCCTGGTCCGCGGCGGGTGCCGCGTGCCCACATACTGCCCCGCACCACCGACGATCAAGCGCAGCGTGGCGCCACCGATCGATGGGCGTGTCGCAGGTAGATTCGCCTGGCAGCGACAGCGCACGCCCCTGCGTGGCACCCGAAGGAAGGCATGACGATCGACACCGCGTACAACGCCCAGCACCTCCTGGTCCTCGAGGGTCTCGAGGCGGTGCGCAAGCGCCCCGGGATGTACATCGGCTCGACCGACACCCGCGGGCTCATGCACTGCCTGTGGGAGATCATCGACAACGGCGTGGACGAGGCCCTGGCGGGCGCCGCGGACCGGATCGAGGTCGTCCTGCACCCCGACGGCTCGGCGGAGGTCCACGACAACGGTCGCGGCATCCCGACCGACAAGGAGCCGCGCACGGGGCTCCCGGGCGTCGAGGTGGTGTTCACGAAGCTGCACGCCGGCGGCAAGTTCGGTGGCGGTTCGTACGTCGCGACCGGTGGCCTGCACGGGGTCGGTGCCTCCGTGGTCAACGCGCTGTCCTCGCGCCTCGACGTCGACGTCGAGCGGTCGCCGGCCGAGCAGGGCATGTCGTTCCAGCGTGGGGTCCCCGGCGTCTTCGCAGCGGACGGACCTGGCGCCGACTTCGAGGTGAGGTCCGGGCTCACCCGCAAGGGCAAGCGGGTCGGCAAGGGCCGCAGCGGCACGCGCGTCCGGTTCTGGCCCGACCGGCAGATCTTCACCAAGGACGCGACGTTCATCTACGACGAGCTCGTCACCCGGGCGCGCCAGACGTCGTTCATCGTCCCGGGCCTCGAGCTGGTCATCCGTGATCTGCGGTGCGAGGAGGTCGTCGAGGAGTCGTTCCGCCACGACGGCGGCATCGCCGAGTTCTGCGAGTTCCTCGCCCGCGACGAGGCCGTCACCGACGTGCTCCGCCTGCAGGGCAGCGGCACCTTCACCGAGACCGTCCCGCTGCTCGACGAGAAGGGGCACATGACCCCGCAGGACGTCGAGCGCGACCTCGGCGTGGACGTCGCGTTGCGCTGGGGCACCGGCTACGACACCGAGACGCGCTCGTTCGTCAACGTCATCGCCACCCCCAAGGGCGGCACCCACCTCTCCGGCTTCGAGCAGGCCGTCACCAAGACGTTCAACGACGTCATGCGCGCCTCGAAGGTGCTCAAGAACAGCGACGACGACGTCATCAAGGACGACGCGCTCGAGGGCATGACCGCGGTGGTCACCGTGCGGCTGGCCGAGCCGCAGTTCGAGGGTCAGACCAAGGAGATCCTCGGTACGCCGGCCGCGCGCAGCATCGTGCGCAAAGTCGTCGCCGCGGAGCTGAAGAAGTTCCTCACCTCGACCAAGCGCGCCGAGAAGGCCCAGGCCAAGCTGGTGATGGAGAAGGTCGCCGGCGCGGCCAAGACCCGCATCGCCGCCCGCCAGCACCGCGAGACCCAGCGCCGCAAGAACGCCTTGGAGTCCAGCTCGCTGCCGCCGAAGCTGGCCGACTGCCGCTCCAGCGACGTCGAGCGCTCGGAGCTGTTCATCGTCGAGGGTGACTCTGCGCTCGGTACGGCGAAGCTGGCCCGCAACTCGGAGTTCCAGGCGCTGCTGCCGATCCGGGGCAAGATCCTCAACGTGCAGAAGGCGTCGGTCGCCGACATGCTCAAGAACGCCGAGTGCGCCTCGATCATCCAGGTCGTCG
Organism: Nocardioides massiliensis; assembly: GCF_030811215.1. Classification (NCBI taxonomy): domain Bacteria; kingdom Bacillati; phylum Actinomycetota; class Actinomycetes; order Propionibacteriales; family Nocardioidaceae; genus Nocardioides; species Nocardioides massiliensis. The sequence continues at coordinate 3,267,760 of NZ_JAUSQM010000001.1, read as the reverse complement.
GCGCCGGCTCGGGCCGCACCTTCGACCTCGATGCCGCGCGCTACGGCCGGATCATCTTCATGGCCGACGCCGACTCCGACGGCGCCCACATCCGCTGCCTGCTCGCGACGCTGTTCTTCAAGTACATGCCCGACCTGATCAAGGCCGGGCGCGTCTACAGCGCCGTGCCGCCGCTGCACCGCATCGAGCTGACCAACCCCAAGAAGGGGATGGACAAGTACATCTACACCTACAGCGACGACGAGCTGCAGCGGAAGCTGGCCGAACTGACGAAGAAGAACGTCCGCTGGAAGGACCCGATCCAGCGCTACAAGGGCCTCGGTGAGATGGACGCCGACCAGCTGGCCGAGACGACGATGGACCCGCGCCGGCGTACCCTGCGCCGGATCACCGTCGACGACGCCGATGCCGCGGCCAACGTCTTCGAGCTGCTGATGGGCGCGGAGGTCGCGCCGCGCAAGGACTTCATCGTCCAGGGCGCCTACGAGGTCGACGCCGACACGATCGACGCCTGAGGCGGCTTGACCGAGTCGGGAGTTCGTCTGTTCGTCTGATCAGATTCCCCTACGGTCGGTCCATGACCTTCGCGCTCACCGACGTCCAGCACGACCTGGCCGCCACCGTCCGCTCGCTCGCCGCCAAGGCGGGGCGCGGACGGGACCTGGTCCCCGACGACCGGGGTGCCGTGGTCGGGCCATGGGACGCGGTCGTCGAGCTGGGGTTGCACGTCATCCACCTGCCCGACGAGGTCGGCGGACAGGGCGGGTCCCTGCTGGACCTGGGGGTCGTGCTGCACGAGAGCGGCTACGGACTGCTGCCCGGGTCCCTCGCGCCGACGGCGATCGCTGCCGCGGTGCTCAACGGGGCCGAGGAGCCTGGGAGCACGCCCTGGTTGCGGCGCATCGTCGCCGGTGAGCGCGCGGCCCTCGTCCGCGCAGAGGGACTCAGCGTCGTCGACGGCACGGTGTCGGGTACGGCGCCGCTGGTGCTGGGCGGCGCGGCAGCAGACCTCCTCGTGGTCGTGTCGCAGTCTGGTTGCGTGGTCGTCGAGGCCGGCGCGCCCGGCGTCGCGGTGACCCCAGAACCCGGCGTCGACCGCGGACGCGACCTCGCAGCGATCACCTTCAGCGGCGTCACGGGTGAGGTCGTCGCCGGCATCACGGTCGACGCCGCGCGGGAGGTCGAGGCCGCGTGCCTCGCGGCGGAGGCGGCCGGCGTCATCGCCTGGTGCGCTCAGGAAGCCCTGGACTACGCGCTCGTTCGGGAGCAGTTCGGCCGCCCGATCGGCTCGTTCCAGGCGGTGCAGCACCGGGTCGCGCGGCTCAAGATCACCAGTGCGCTGGCCACCGCGGCCGCGTGGGACGCGGTCCGCAGTCTCGAGCAGGCACCGGAGCAGCGCACCGTCGCGGTCGCCGCCGGCGCGCTCGTCGCCGTCGGCAAGGGCGTGCACGCCGCCGTCGAGTGCCTCGGCGTCCACGGCGCGATCGGGTTCACTGCCGAGCACGACCTGCATCTCTTCTGGCGCCGGGCGATCTCCCTGGCGGCGCTCGTCGGCGGAGCGGAGACCTGGGAGTCACGGCTCGGCGCGGTGATCGCCGCGGGCAAAGAGCGCGACTTCGCCGTCGAGGTCGGCGAGGCCGAGGAGACGTTCCGCGCGGAGGTGCGCGCCGTGATCGAGGAAGCCGCGCAGCTCGACAACGACCCGCCGCCCCTGCCGGGTCGGGAGGCCATGGCGACCGGTGCCCGGCGCGACGCGCTCGCGGCCGCAGGTCTCGTGGCGAGCCCGCTGGCCCCGCCGTACGGACGCAACGCGACACCCGCCCAGCAGTTCGTGCTCGCCGAGGAGTTCCGTCGCGCCGGGATCCCGCAGCCCACGATGGCCATCGCCGCCTGGATCCTGCCGCTGGTCATCAACCGGGGGAGTGCCGCGCAGGTGGAGCGGCTCGCCCCGGCCACGCTGCAGGGCCGGGTGCGGTGGTGCCAGCTGTTCAGCGAGCCGGGTGCGGGCTCCGACATGGCCGCGATCAGCCTGCGGGCGACGCCCACGGGCGACGGGTGGCTGCTCAATGGTCAGAAGGTCTGGACGACCGAGTCGATGCGCGCCGACTACGGCCTGCTGCTCGCGCGCACCTCGACCGAGGGCCCGAGGCGAGCCGGGCTGAGCATGTTCTTCGTCGACCTGACCACACCGGGTGTCGAGGTGCGACCGATCCGGCAGGCCAACGGCGACGCCGACTTCGCCGAGGTCTACTTCACCGACGTCGTCGTCCCGGCCGACGCGATCGTGGGCGAGCCCGGCGACGGTTGGAACCTCATGCTGGAGACCCTCGGATACGAGCGGCTCTTCATCGGCACCTTCAGCGGTTCCGTGGATCTGGGACCGATGACCGCCGCCGTGCGCGAGGGCAGGTACGGCGTCTCGGATGTGGAGGCGCGCCGCATCCTCGGCCGCACGGCCGCGACGACGTACGCCCTGCAGGCGCTGGCGCTGCGCGACAACCTGCGCCGCCTCGACGGCCAGGACCTCGGCGCGGAGGTCAGCATCGGCAAGGCGGCGGTCTCGGTCAACGTCGCCGACGCGGCCGCCGCCGCGCTCGAGCTGGCCGGGCCGCTCGCGGCGCTCGACGAGACACGCACTCCTGCGGTCTACCAGGAGCTCGACCTTCCCACCTGGGTGATCGGGGGCGGCACGATCGAGATCCAGCTCAATGCGATCGCGTCGTTCGTCCTGGGCATGCCGCGCGGCTGACGTGGCTCAGCGGGCGTCGTTTGGCAGGCTGGGGGAGTGACCACGACCCGCTCGGCTGCGCTGCGCCCGGTGCGTCCGCCCACCGGCGGCACCTGGGCGCTGGCGGTCCTGCCGGCCCTCGTCGTGGCCATCGCGTCGGTCGTCGGACTGGTCCGGCTCGCGGCCTGGGCGCTGCAGACGCGCGCTGGGCAGGCGTGGGACGAGTCGGGGATGGACGCGGTGTACGGCGGGTCCCGGGCGCTGCGTCGGGTGCTGGGGCTGCTGGGGGAGATCTCCATCGGCTCGGCCGGCATCGTGCTTGCGGTCTGCGTGGGCCTGGCGCTGCTGCGCCACCGCTACGCCGCCGCGATCGGTGCCGTCGTGCTCGTCGGCGGGGCCAACGTCACCACCCAGCTGCTCAAGCGGGTCGTGCTCGAGCGCGCCGACTACGGCAACTTGACCATCGTGAGCCTGCCGAGTGGCCACACCACCGTCGTGGTCTCGCTGGCGCTCGCGGCGTTGCTGGTCGTGCCGCGTGGTCTGCGGCTGCTTACGGTGCTCGGCGGCACGACGCTGGCCGTGGTCACCGGTGCCGGCACCGTGGTCGCCCAGTGGCACCGCCCTGCCGACGTCTTGGCGGCGCTGCTCGTGTGCCTTGCCTGGACCGGCGCCGTCGTCACCGTCCTCGCCGTACGCCGGCCCCTGCCGCCGCGTTGGGTGGGTGGCATCGGCGACCTGGTGGCGGCGCTGCTCGGCGCGGCGATCGCCGGAGCCGTGCTCCTCGCCGTGGGCGTCCGGCCGGCGGGCGGCTGGTCGGGCTTCGGCGAGGCGGCGCTCATGCTCGGCGTGCTCGGTCTGGCCACCGCGGCGACCGTCGCCCTGGCCGCGCGGCTGGCGCAGCCGCACGGCCACTGAGCGGGTCTCGACCCGCTCGAGCGACGGTCAGAACTGCTGCTCGAGCAGTCCTGAGTCGACGTCGTAGAGGAACCCCCCGACCTTCACGGTCTCGGGGATCAGCGGGTGGCTGGTGACGCGGTGCACGTCGTCCTTGAGCGCGGCGCGCTGGTCGGGCACGACCCCGAAGGACTGCCACCACGCGTCACACCCGGCGGAGGCGCCGACCTTCTCGCGCAGCTCGTTCTCCGACGCGCTGGCCATGGCGCAGCGGGTGTGGGGGACGATCAGGATCCGCTCGACCGAGAGCAGGTGCGCGCCCAGCACGAGCGCCTCCAGCGCGGCATCGGTGACGCGGCCACCCGGGTTGCGGAAGATCTTGGCGTCGCCGGGCTTGAGGCCGACCATGCCGAGCGGGTCGATGCGCGAGTCCATGCAGGTCACGATCGCCACGCCCGCATGGGCCTTGCCGTCGAAGCCGCCGAGGTCGAAGTGGGCCGAGAAGTCGCGGTTGGCCGCCAACAGGTCGTCGAAGTCGCTCACGCTCAGCAACCTACGCCGTTGTCACGCCGGCGAAACCACCTCGCCCGAGAGGTGGACGAGGTCGACGGTCTCCTTGCCGCAGGACTGCGCGCGCAGGCGGCCGGTCTCGACGGTCCGCACCCGCACGGTCCAGCGGCGCCCGTCGGTGTGGCCCACGGTCACGTCGGTCGCCCCGTCGTCGCCCGCGGACTCGCCCAGCACGAGCAGGACGTCCATGTCCTCCTCGCCGGTCGCGCGGCGTACCTCCACCTCGGCGACCTGTCCCGCCGGCGACCAGGTCGACCGACCGCGGACGCCGCCCTGGCTCCCGACGTCGGGGACGACGAGCCCGACGTCGGCGTCGGCGAGCACCTGCAGCGCTGTCTCGGTGTCGAGGCGGCCGTGGACGTAGCCGCTCGGCAGCACCACGGTGGTCGCGGCGAACCGGTGCCCGGAGATGTGGGTCGTCTCCCAGACCCGGCGCGGTGCGGCGGACCAGGCGTCGCGCGCGACCGGACGACCGAGCACGGCACAGCACGTGTCGCGCTTGGCGTTGGTGCAGACCATCAGGTGGGCCTCATCCGTGGCCTCGAGCTCGGGCAGCGAGTCGCGGACGGCCGCCCGATCACCAGCGGCCAGGGCGGCCAGGTCCAGGTCGAGCACGCGCGCCGGGTCCTCGATCGCGGCCTCGAGCAGCCACGAGCTGCCCGGCGCGGTGTGGGCGACCAGCAGGGTGCGATGTCCCTCCGTCCGGCCGTTGGAGTGCCGACCCGGCGGCCGGATCAGCTGCGGGCGTATGCCGTGAGCGGCGCAGGCCGCCTCGAGGCTGCGCCCCAGGTCCGGGTCCAGGAGGCTGTCGGTGAGGGCCTTCGCGCCCCACGGCCCGTCCTGCTCGAGCGCCACCCAGGCGACGGCGTGGGGGGCGCTGCCGGCGAGCGGCTCCTGGGCGGTGAGCGACCCCGCGGAGCAACCGGTCCCGTCGGGCACCTCCTCGCGGGCGACGAAGCCGCCGGACGAGCTGGACGGGACGGACGGGGCGGTCACAGGACACCTCCGAGGAGACGGGGAGCATCGGACGCCCGCGTCGGTGCGCCACGCAGGAGCACCAGCGCGAGCACCCCGGCGATGGCCGCACAGGCCGCGGCACCGAGGAAGATGGCCTCGAGCTGCGCGATGCCCGCACCGCGCAGGGCGTCGGTGTAGGCCTGGCATCTCGATGCCCCGTCACACAGCTCGCGTGGCGAGGCCAGCCCGTCCTCCACGGCGTAGTAGCGCCGCAGTCCGATCGTGGTCAGAGCCGAGATGCCTACCAGCATGCCCACCATCCGTGCCACGACCAAGAGGGCCGACGCCACGCCGTGCACCGCCGCTGGTGTCACGGCGAGCAGCGCCGCGTTGACAGGCGCCAGAGCGAGGCCGAACCCGAGCCCCGTCAGGACCAACGGCACGGTGGCGACCGCCTCCTCCAACGACGTCGGGCCCCAGGTCGACATCCAGAGGAAGCCGCCGCAGGTGAGCGCCATGCCGGCCGCGGTGACGGCGCCCGCGGGGATGACGCGGCAGGCGTACCCGCCCAGCACCGCACCGACCGGCAGCGCGACCAGCAGTCGCAGCAGGACGAGCGCGGCATCGAGCTGGGAGTCGGGGGCGACGGTGACCCGGGCGAAGACGGGGATGTCGACCAGGGCGGCGATCAGCGCCGAGCCGACGAAGAAGCTGACCACCATGGCACCCCAGGCGGGCCGCGCGACCAGGCTGGCGCGGGGGACCAGGGGCTCGGTGGAGCGGCGCTGCTGGGCGAGGAAGGCGATGAGTGCAACGGCGGAGGCGGCGAGGTACCACAGGCCGGCGTCGGAGAAGACCTGCACCTCCGGGTCGGCGGTCGCGAACGCCAAGATGATGCCGCCGAGCACCAGGGCGAGCAGCAGGGCCCCGACGAGGTCGGCCCGGCCGGCGGTGCGGCCCCAGGCGCGCAGGTCGACCAGGGGCCGGCGGGCCGTCAGACAGCGCATGACCAGCAGCACGGTCACCACGAGCAGCGCCACCCCGAGGGGGCTCAGCCACCGGTTGTCGCCGGCGAACGGCACGAACGGCAGCCCGAGCGTGACCTCCCGAGTGAGTGCCGGCGGCTGAGCCATCACCAGCCACAGCAAGGCGAGCCCCACGGCGAGGAGGAGCAGGCCGATCAGGTCCGGTCGGCCGCGTGCCCGCGAGCTGAGAGGGGCCGCAGCGGGGTCGGCCGGGTCCGCCGTACGCCGACGCCCGGCGACCAGCGCCGCGGCCAGGACGAGCCCGACGGCCAGGTTGAGCCAGAAGATCGCCTGCCAGTCGGCGACCGCGAGCACGGCTGCTCCCAGCAGCGGCCCGAGGACCGAGCCGATCTCCTGGACGGCGCCGACGATGCCGAGCGGGACGGCGCGCCGGTGTGGTGGGTAGAGGTCGGCGACGAGCGCGAGCGTGGCCGGGACGAGCCCGCCACCGCCGACGCCCTGGAAGAACCGACCGACGACCATCGAGGGCAGGTCGTAGGCGGCAGCGGTGATGAGCGAGCCGAACGCGAAGATCAGCAGCGAGGCGACCAGCACCGGCAGCCGCCCGCGCAGGTCCGCGATCCGCCCGATCAGGGGGAGCATCGCGACGTACCCGAGCAGGAACCCCGACACGATCGGAGCCGCGCGCTGCAGCTCGTCGATGCTGAGTCCCGCGCCGCGCATCATGTCGGGCAGCGCGAGCACCACGACGTAGGTGTCGGCCGCGGCGAAGGCGACCGCGATGGCTGCGACGGAGAGCAGCCAGCGCTCCGCCACCCCGGGGGCCACGCCGGGGCCGGGCGTCACGGGGCGGTGATCTCCTGCTCCACGTCGTACTCGACGAACCGCACGCTGTAGGTCACCTCATCGGTGGCCGGGTAGAACGGCCCGGTCATCGTGGCCTCGACCAGCCGACCGTCGTCGTCGATGGTGAACTCCGCGGCGAAGCTCGCATCCTGCTGGGCACTCGGGATGATCGTGGAGACGACCGAGCCGGGGACCGAGCCGGTGTAGGAGGTCAGGACCGCCGAGCCGTCGCGGACCTGGTCGCCCTCCTCGACGCCGGTGGCCTTGCCGAGCAGGTCGGACAGGCCGTTGGTCGTGCTCATCAGCGCGGCCGGGTCGGGCGCCTGGTAGGCGCTCGGGTCGATCTCGTCGTAGTCACGCGTGAACGGCAGGATCGCGTAGACCTTGTTGTCCACCGCGATCACCGGCACATCGGCGTTGACACCCGCCATCGAGACGGTGATGTCACCCTCGAAGGCCGGCTGGTGGGTGCCGACGCCCTCGGCCTTGAGCAGCCCGGAGACACCGCTGGGCAGGCCTGGCGTCGACAGCTCGATCTGCACCCCGCTGGTCTCGTCGAGCTCGGTCTTGGCCGCGGCCAGGACGTCGTCCGGGGTCTCGCCGTCGGGTCCGCCGTCGTCGCTGGTGCACGCGGTGAGCACCGTCGCCAGGGCGGCGGTGGCGGCGAGCAGCAGGACGCGGGAGGTACGGCGGGGCCGGGGAGCGGGGGTCATGGGTTCAGCCTGCCAGGTCGGGGACGGGGACGAGTCGCGCTGCGGGCGAGGAGATGCCGGCGATGGGCTGGCTGCCCGGCACCCCGGATCCGTCGCGGCGACCCTCGGGCGCGGGGAGCTCGATCGGGGCACCGCTGCTCGCGGCGGCGCGCGCGGGGCCGGGGCCGGCCCACGCGGCGACGAGGACGTCCTCGCCCTTGAGGAACCGGTGACAGCGCACGCCGCCCGTGGCGCGGCCCTTGGCGGGGTACTCCGAGAACGGTGTGACCTTCACGCTGCCCGCCTCGGTGCCGGGCAGGGCCGAGGACGCACCGGAGGCGGTGACCACGACCGCGTCGTCGTCCGGCGTGAAAGCGCCGAACCACACGACGCGCTGCTTGGGCGCGAGCCGGATGCCGGCGACCCCGCCGCCCGAGCGACCCTGGGGCCGCACCGCGTCGGCGGAGAAGTGCAGCAGCTGGGCGTCACTGGTGATGAAGCACAGCTCCTCCTCACCGGTGAGCAGGTCGACGGCGCCGACGACCTCGTCGCCGTCGGCGAGCCGGACGACCTCCCACGAGTCGCGGTTGAGCACCTCGGGGTTGACCCGCTTCACCACGCCCTGGGCGGTGCCGAGGGCGATGCCCGGGATGCCGTCCTCGGCGACGCGCACCAGCGTCAGCGCGCGCTCGCCGGGCTCGAGCGCGACGAACTCGCTCATCGGAGCACCACCCTGCAGGTGGGGGTCGTGTGCGGTCGGCGGCAGCGTCGGGAGGTCGAGGACGTCGAGCTTCACCAGCCGGCCGGCGCTGGTGAGCACGCCGACCTGGCCGCGCGCGGTGGTCGGCACCGCGGCGACGACGACGTCGTGCTTGCTCCGGGAGTCACCGACGCCGGGCTGCTCGTGACCCGCGGTGCGGGCGAGCAGGCCGGTCGACGACATCAGCACCAGGCACGGGTCGTCGGCCACCTCCAACGGGGTGGCGGCGCTGACCGTCTGCCCGGCCGACTCCAGCAGCACCGTGCGGCGCGGGGTGCCGTAGGTCTTGGCGACCTCGGCGAGCTCGTCGGAGACGACCTGGCGCAGCAGCGACTCGTCGGCCAGGATCGCGTCGAGCTCCTCGATCGTGCGGCGCAGCCCGGCCTGCTCCTTCTCCAGCTCGATGCGGGAGAACTTCGTCAGCCGGCGCAGCGGCATCTCGAGGATGTAGTCGGCCTGGACCTCCGACAGGTCGAAGATCTGGATCAGCCGCTCCTTCGCCGCCGCGGCGTTGTCGCTGGAGCGGATGACCGCGATGACCTCGTCGATGTCGAGGATCGCGACGAGCAGCCCGTCGACCAGGTGCAGCCGGTCGGCGGCCTTGCCGCGGCGGAAGACCGAGCGGCGGCGTACGACGTCGAGGCGGTGGGCCAGGAAGACCTGCAGGAGCTCGCGCAGCCCGAGGGTGCGCGGCTGGCCGTCGACCAGCGCGACCGCGTTGATGCCGAAGGAGTCCTCCATCGGGGTGAGCTTGTAGAGCTGCTCGAGGATCGCCTCGGGGTGGAAGCCGTTCTTGACCTCGATGACCAGGTGCAGACCCTTGGTCATGTCGGTCAGGTCCTTGAGGTCACTGATGCCCTGCAGCTTCTTGGCCTGGACCAGGTCCTTGATGCGGGCGACGACCTTCTCGACGCCCACGCCGTACGGGAGCTCGGTGACGATGATGCCCTTGCGGCGCGGGGTGACGTTCTCGATCCGCGCGGTCGCGCGCATGCGGAACGAGCCGCGACCGGTCTCGTAGGCGTCGCGCACCCCGTCGAGCCCGACGATCTTGCCGCCGGTGGGCAGGTCGGGCCCGGGGATGAAGCGCATGAGGTCGTCGAGCGTGGCGTCGGGCTTCTTGATCAGGTGCCGCAGCGCCTGCACGACCTCGACCAGGTTGTGGGGGGCCATGTTGGTGGCCATGCCGACCGCGATGCCGGTGGCGCCGTTGACGACGAGGTGGGGGATCGCGGCGGGCAGGACGACCGGCTCGAGCTCGCGTGAGTCGTAGTTGGCCCGGAAGTCGACGGTCTCCTCGTCGAGCGAGGCGGTCATCGCCACCGCGGCCGGCGCCATGCGGCACTCGGTGTAGCGCATGGCGGCGGGGCCGTTGTCGAGGGAGCCGAAGTTGCCGTGGCCGTCGACGGTCGGGACCCGCATCGCCCACGGCTGCACCATGCGCACGAGCGCGTCGTAGATCGCACCGTCGCCGTGGGGGTGGAGGCGACCCATGACCTCGCCGACGACGCGGGCGCTCTTGACGTGTCCGCGGTCGGGGCGCAGGCCCATGCGGTCCATCGTGTAGAGGATCCGGCGCTGCACGGGCTTCAGCCCGTCGCGGGCGTCGGGCAGCGCGCGGGAGTAGATGACCGAGTAGGCGTACTCCAAGAAGCTGCCCCGCATCTCGTCGCCGACGTCGATGTCGACGATGTGCTCCTCGAAGTCGTCTTCGGGGGGTGCGGGAGGTGTACGGCGGGCCATGGCGCCCATTCTCGCCCGCCAGGTCCCGTTGCGGCCCGCTGGGCACGCCGACGTGATCAGGGTGACGGTAGATTCGCCCCTGTGAGCGCTGCTGCCGGGACGCCCCCGCCCACCGAGGCCGCTGCCGAGAACGCCTCGGGGACCACCGGGACGCCGGAGTCGGCCGACGCCGCTCCGGGCTACCCCGCCCACTGGGAGGCCGACGTGCTGCTGCGCGACGGTCGCACGGCCCACCTGCGCCCGATCCTCCCCGGCGACCGCGAGCTGCTGGTCTCCTTCTACGAGAAGGTCTCCGCCGAGTCGAAGTACCTGCGCTTCTTCGCCCCCATGCCGCGGCTGTCGGAGCGCGACCTGGTGCGCTTCACGCACGTCGACCACGACCAGCGGGTGGCGTTCGTGATGACGGTCGGTGAGGAGATGATCGCCGTCGGCCGCTACGACGTGGTCGAGAAGGGCGAGGCGGAGGTCGCGTTCCTGGTCCAGGACGCCCACCAGGGCCGCGGGATCGCCCAGCTGCTGCTCGAGCACCTCGCCCAGGCCGGGCGCGAGCGCGGCGTGCACCAGTTCGTCGCCGAGGTGCTGCCGGAGAACCAGCGGATGATCCAGATCTTCCGCGAGGCCGGCTACCAGGTGGCGGGCGGCTTCGAGGACGGCGTCATGCGCTTCGCCTTCGACATCGACCCCACCGACACGGCCATCGGCGTGATGCAGGACCGCGAGCACCGCGCCGAGGCGGCCTCCATCCAGGCGTTCTTCGCCGCGCGCAGCATCGCCGTCATCGGCGCCTCGCGCCGCCAGGACACCATCGGCCAGACCATCGTGCGCAACCTGGTCCTCGGTGACTACCAGGGGCGGGTGTACGTCGTGAACCCCGCGGCCCGCTCCGTGGCGGGCCTGCCGGCGTACCCCTCGGTGGCCGACGTCCCCGACGACATCGACGTCGCGATCGTCGTCGTCCCGGCCGACAAGGTGCAAGACGTCGTCCTCGACTGCGCGGCCAAGGGCGTCAGCGGCCTGGTCGTGATCTCGTCGGGCTTCGCCGAGACCGGCGACGAGGGCCGCCAGCGCCAGCGTCAGCTCGTCGGGCTGTCGCGCTCCTACGGCCTGCGGCTGATCGGGCCCAACTGCCTGGGCATCATCAACACCCACCCGGAGTTCTCGCTCAACGCCTCGCTGTCGCGGGTCATGCCGCCGCGTGGCCGGGCCGGGTTCTTCTGCCAGTCCGGTGCGCTGGGCTCGGCGATCCTCGAGCGCGTCAAGAGTCGCGGGCTGGGCCTGTCGACGTTCGTCAGCGCCGGCAACCGCGCCGACGTGTCCGGCAACGACCTGCTGCAGTACTGGGAGGAGGACACCAGCACCGAGGTGGTCCTGCTCTACCTGGAGTCGATCGGAAACCCGCGCAAGTTCTCGCGGATCGCGCGCCGGGTCTCGCGCCGCAAGCCGATCATCGCGGTCCGGTCCGGTCGGGCGACCCAGGGTGTGCCGATGGGCCACGCGGTGCGCTCGATCGCCGCTCCGCAGGCAGCGGTGGATGCGATGTTCCGGCAGGCCGGCGTCATCCAGGTCAACACGCTCGACGAGATGTTCGACGTCGCGCAGCTGGTCGCCCACCAGCCGCTGCCGCGCGGGGGCCGGGTCGCGATCGTCGGCAACTCCGACGCCCTGGGCCTGCTCGCCGCCGACGCCGCGGCGTCCGAGGGGTTGCGCGTCACGCAGGCCGTGGCGATGGGTGCCGACGCGACCGCCGACGACTTCGAGGACGCCCTGGACGCCGCCATCGACGACCCCGAGGTCGACGCGGTGGTGGCGGTCTACATCCCGCCGATGAACGTCAGCGGCGCGGAGGTCGCCGACGTCCTGGCCGCCGTGGGGGAGCAGTCCGACAAGCCGCTGGTCTCGACGTTCCTCGCGGCCGAGGGCATCCCCGAGCTGCTGCGCGTGCCCGACCTCGCCGGTGCCACCGCCGGCCGCGGGTCCGTGCCGTCGTACTCCGCGGTGGAGGCGGCCGTGCGCGCGCTGAGCCGGGTCGTGGAGTACTCGCGCTGGCTCGCCGACAGCGCCACCGGCGACGCCGGGATCAGCCCGGTCGCTCCGGCCGACTCCGAGGACGAGGGGATCGACGAGAGCGCAGCCAAGCGGCTCGTGGCCCAGGTCCTGATGGACTCGCCGTCGGGCCGGTCGCTCACCCGCGAGGAGCTGACGCAGCTGCTGGCGGCGTACGGCGTGGACCTGTGGCCGGCCATCCGGGTCGACAGCGAGGAAGCTGCCGTCGAGGCGGCGGCGCGCCTGGCCACCCCCGAGCGGCCCGACGTGGTGCTCAAGGCGACCGCGACCCGGCTGCGGGCGCGACCCGACCAGGCACACGTGTGGCGCAACATCACCGGCGAGGGCGAGATGCGCGCGACCTGGCGCTCGATGCTGCGGGTGATCGACGACCCCGACAGCGCCGGACTGGTCGTGCAGCAGGTCGCCCCGCCCGGCACGCCGGTCGCGCTCGGTGCGGTCGAGGACCCGCTGTTCGGTCCGGTCGTGTCCTTCGGCATCGCCGGTCCGATGACCGACCTGGTCGCGGATCGGTCCTACCGGATCCCGCCGATGAGCAAGCGCGAGGCCGGGGCGATGGTGCGTGAGATCAAGTCCGCGCCGCTGCTGTTCGGCTACAACGGCGCCGAGCTCGCCAACGTCAGCGCGCTGGAGGACCTGCTGCTGCGCTTGGCACGCCTCAAGAACGACCTGCCGCAGGTGCAGTCGATCCAGTTCCCGCTCGTGCTCGCCGGGCCCGACGGCGCTGCCGTGCTGAGCGCGGAGGGCGAGGTCGCGCAGGTCGCCGATGCGCGGTCGGACTGGTTCACCCGGCGGCTCGCGACGCCGATGGCGGACACCCTGCCGGGGGTCTGAGGACGGCCCGGCGCACAGCCGGGCCGTGCGTGACACACTGCACGTATGCGCAGCAGGACCAACGAAGACCGCGGACCCTCGGCTGACCTCCAGGCCGCGATCGAGAAGACCGGCTACTACCCCGACGTCGTGGCCGGCGGCGTGGCCGCGGCCGTCGCCGGGGAGCGGATCGAGTCGTTCCTCGTCCATCACGAGCCGACGATCGACCGCGACGAGGTGCGCCGCCACATGAGCGTCCTCGTGCTCACCGGGAGCCGGCTCATCGTGGTCCACACCGACGAGCACGCGCCCGACGACCTGTTGCCCGAGCCCTACACGTCGACCTCCACCGAGGCGGTCGCGCTGTCCGCGGTCCGCTCCGTGGTGGTCAACCGGATGGTGGCCAACCCGGCGTCGTACGCCGGCACGACCGTGCCCTACCCGGGCGCCAACGAGGCCGTGCTGACGATCGGGTGGGGCGGGGTCAGCCGCATCGACCTCGAGCCGGCCGGCTGCTCGGACCCGCAGTGCGAAGCCGACCACGGCTACACCGGCGTGCTCGCCTCCGACGACTTCTCCATCCGCATGAGCGCCGCGGCCGACGGGCCCGAGGCGGTCGCCCGGCTGCTGGAGTTCGCCGAGACGCTGTCGGGCCTGACCCACGCGAGCGCCGGCGGCGCACCGGTGATCCGCACCGGCGCGCGACACGACCACGGCCCGGCTGCGCGGTGACCTCCGGGCCGGCCGAGTTCGTCGCGCCGGCGTACGGCGAGCGCACGCTGGGTGACGTCCTCCCCGCGGTGGCGCACGCGCTGGGCGCCGGATCCGGCTTCGCGCGTCCGGGGATCGACCTGCCCGAGGCGCAGCAGTACGTCGTCTTCCTCGTCGACGGACTGGGCGCCGACCTCCTGGCCGCGCATCCGGAGGAGGCGCCGTACCTCCACGCGCTGCTCGCCGAGCAGGGCGGCCCGGCGCGCGAGCTGACCGCCGGCGTCCCGTCCACCACCGCCACGAGCCTGACCTCGCTCGGCACAGCGCTGGCGCCGGGGGAGCACGGGATGATCGGCTTCAGTAGCCGCATCCCCGGCACTGAGGACCTGTTGTTCTCACTTCTGTGGGACGACCGGGTCGACCCCGAGCAGTGGCAGCCGCACCCCACCGCCTTCACGCGCCTCGAGCGCGCCGGAGTCCACACCACCGTGGTCAACAAGTCGGCCTTCGCCAGCTCGGGCCTGACCAGGATCGGGTTCCGCGGGGTGCCGTTCGTCGGCGCCGACGACGCGACCGCGCAGGTGGAGGGGGCACTCGGCGCGCTGCGGCACACGCCGTCGGTGGTCTACCTCTACGACTCCGACCTCGACGCGACCGGCCACACCCACGGCTGTGGCTCCTGGCAGTGGCGCGACCAGCTCGCCGCGATCGACCTGCAGCTCGAGCAGCTGCGCGAGGCGCTGCCCGCGTCGGTGCGCATCCTCGTCGTCGCCGACCACGGCATGGTCGACTCCCCGGCCGAGTCCCGCCTCGACATCGTCGCGCGCCCCGACCTCATGGACGGCGTCGCGCTCTTCGGCGGCGAGGCCCGCTTCCGCCAGCTCTACTGCCGCGGCGGCGCCACCGACGACGTCCTCGCCGCCTGGCGCGAGGCGGTCGGCGACCGGGCCGAGGTCCTCACCCGCGCCGACGCCGTCGCCCGCGGCTGGTTCGGCCCCCTCGACGCGGGCGTCCTCGCCCGGGTCGGCGACGTCCTCGTCGCCGCTCGCGACGACTTCACCGTCGTCGACACCGACCGGTGGTCCTTCGAGGCCCAGCTCGTCGGCTTCCACGGCTCCCTCACCCCTGCCGAGATGCGGATTCCGCTGCTGGTGGGGTAGGGCGCCAATTCGCTACACGTGTAGCGAATCCGCCACTTTGTAGACGTTCCAGTCGGCGTGTCGCGCAACTTCGGATACGCAGTGTGACTCCTGGGACGTCGTACGCCGACCCCTGCCGGACGCCTCAGCCGAACGGCAGCGGCTCGGACACCAGGCTGGCGGCCTGGGCCCGCGCCGCGGTGAGTCCTCGCCGGTGGTGCTGGCGACACAGCACCTCGTAGGCGACGTCGGCCGGGGGCTGGTCGGCCGCCTCGACGTCGCCGACGACGACCTGCGCACCTTTGGTGACCAGGACGCCGTTTTCGACCCGGGCGTTGTGGGTGGCGCGCTTGCCGCACCAGCACAGCGCCTCGACCTGCAGCAGCTCGGTGCGGTCGGCGAGCTCGACGAGCCGGGCGGAGCCGGGGAAGAGTCGGGTGCGGAAGTCGGTGAGGATGCCGAAGCAGAACACGTCGATCTGCAGCTCGTCCACGACCTTGGCCAGCTGCTCGATCTGCTGCGGGGAGTAGAACTGCGCCTCGTCGCACACGAGAAAGTCGATCCGGCCGCCGTGGGTGAGGTCGCTGACGACGTACTTCCAGAAGTCGAAGTCCGGCGCCACCTCGAGCGCCTCGTGCTCGAGTCCCAGCCGCGAGGAGATCCGCGACGTGCCGGCCCGGTCCTGGCAGGTGAAGATCCGGCCGACCCGGCCGCGGGCGGCGTGGTTGTGGTTGGTCTGGAGGGCAAGGGTCGACTTGCCCGCATCCATCGTCCCGGTCCAGAAGATCAGCTCCGCCACGGGCGCTGATGGTGCCATGCCCCTCGAGGTGGTGCGACGGCAGTGGTTGGATCGGGGTGTGAGCTCCCCGTTCGTCGACGTCGCGACCCTGCTCAGCGAGCTGACCGGTGCCCAACCGCCCACCCTCCTCGATGTCCGGTGGAGCCTCGGCGGGCCGCCGGGGGAGCAGGTCTTCGTCGAGGGTCACCTGCCCGGGGCGGCGTACGTCGACCTCGGGACCGCCCTCGCGGATCCGGCCTCAGACCCGGTCGACAGCCGCGGGCGGCACCCGCTGCCGGACCCCGAGCGGTTCGGTGCAGCGATGCGCGCGGCAGGCGTGCGCACCGGCCAGCCGGTCGTCGTCTATGACGGCGCGAACGGCGTGGCCGCGGCGCGTTGCTGGTGACTGCTGCGTCACCACGGCCACGACGACGTCCGCGTCCTCGACGGTGGGTACGCCGCCTGGTTGCGCGCCGACGCCCCCGCGGTCGTGGGGGAGAGCCCGGTCGAGCCAGGCGACTTCGTCGCACGCCCAGGCCGGCTACCGGTGCTGGCGCAGGACGATGTCGGGTCGTTCGCCGGGGTGCTGCTCGACGCCCGCACTCCGGAGCGCTTCCGCGGCGAGACTGAGCCGGTCGACCCCGTCGCCGGCCACGTGCCGGGCGCCCGCAACCTGCCCACCTCGGCGCTCGTGCGCGAGGACGGGACGGTCCGGCCCGCAGCCGAGCTGCGCGCGGCGGTCGGCGCGGTGGGCGCCGACGACGGGCCTGTCGCGGCGTACTGCGGCTCGGGGGTGACGGCCGCTCACACCGCCCTGGTGCTGGCCTCGCTCGGGATCGAGGTCGCGCTCCAGCCGGAGTCGTGGAGCGGCTGGGTCGCCGACCCGGCGCGCCCGGTGGCCACCGGCGACTGAGCGATCCGCTCGAGCAGCTCCTCGAGGTACGGCGCCACCTGGTCCGGCCCGAGCAGAGCAGCCTCGATGCCGCGCCAGCCGAAGCGGCGCGCCCCGTCGATCTCGACCGCGGCGTCGGGGACCGCGTCCGGAGCGAGCACGGTGCGGTGGGCAGCGCCGGCGACCCGGTGCTCCTCGCAGTCGCACTCGGCGCGCAGCAGGGCGACGGTCAGTGCGCTGGCGGCGTACTCCTCCAAGCGGATCGTGGTGCCGCGCGCAGTGAGGCGCAGGACGGTGCCATCGTCAGCGAAGGGCCGCAGCAGCAGGGTCACCGGCACGCGCTGGGACGCCGGTAGGAGTGCCAGTCCGGCGGTGCGCAGAGTGCGGGACAGCAGGGGAGAAGCAGCGAGCATGAGGGTTCCGTTCCGAGGGTCGCAGTCGGTCGAGGCAGGGGATGCCGACCGATGCGGTCGGCGTCAGGCGCAGCGACAGCAGCGACAACAGGAGCGGAAAGGCGCGTTCATGATGGGCAGACGCTAGCAGGTCGATCCCGGGGCGGGGATCAGTCTCGGCGGCCGCCGCCCCCGCCGAACATGATCTCGTCCCAGCTCGGCACCGACGAGCGGCGCTTGCGCGAGCCCTTCGGCTTCGCGGGCTCCGGCTCGGCGGGCTTCTCCGGCTCCGGAGCAGCCTTGGGCTCGTCCGTCGCTGCGGGCTCGGCGTCCTGCTCGACGGCCGTCTCGTCGGTGGCCGGGGCGTCCCGGCGTACGGCGTCCGCGGCCTCGGTCAGGTCGACGGTCTGCTCGCGGTCCGGGTCGCCGGTGGCGTCGGCATCGGTGGCCTCGGTCTGGTCGGCGTTGGCACCGGACTCGTCCTCCTGGGCTGCCCGCAGCCGGGTGATCTCCTCGACCTCGGCCTCGAGGTCGTGGACCAGGGCGATCGCGTCGTCGCCGAGCGGCAGCTCGTTGTCGGCGACGGCGGCGAGCCGGCGCGGACCGGTGGGGGTGGACTGCTTCGGGGTGGAGGGCGTGGCGCTGCGGGGCTGCTTCTCGCCGATGAGGATGCGCGCGGCGTCGTCCTCGGGGACGACGTACTGGCCCGGGACGTCGTAGCTGAAGGTCGCGCGGACCGCCTTGCCCTCGAACTGGTAGTCGGCGACCAGGCGCCAGCGGCCGTCCTCGCGGCGCCAGGCGTCCCACTCGACGGAGCCGGCCGAGACCTTGAGGGCGAGCAGCGCCTCGGCGACGGCGTCACCGAGGGTGCGGGGTCCGCCGGGTGCGGCGTCGGGGCCGCGGCGGACCGAGGAGCGTTGGGCGCGGTCGGCCATGTGGGCGCGCTCGGCAAGCACGGGCGCGGCGAAGGCCATGATCTTGTCGACGGTGGTCTGCGCGGCCTGGGCGACGGCCTCGGCCGACTCGCCGGCACGGATCCGAGCCTGGATGTCGCGGGGCCGTAGGGCGCTTTCCATGGAGATCTCCAACTGGCCGAGCCGGGTCTGGTCACCGCGAAGTGCAGCGCGAAGGCGGGAGTCTACGGCGACGGCGAACTCCTCGCCCGCGTCGTTGATCAACATCAAGCGGTTGCCGTCCGAGCTGAGACCGACCACCGAGAGCTGTTGCATCGCCGGCCGGCTCCCTTCTCGTGACTGCTCTCCCTCGTCGGGCGAGCCTACGTCAGGGCGACGGCGTGGCTGTGGCGGCGCGCGGGGCGGCGGTCGGTTGGGCCCTATCGCGTCAGCACCGGTGTCGCCTCGGTGACCTCGAGCGACCCGGTCGGACCCTCGATGGTGACGGTTTCGGAGATCGGCCGCCACGGCCCGCCCTCCACCTGGAACCGCGCCCGGTAGGTCACATCCACCCGCGGCGCGAGCGGCTCGTCGCTGGCCGAGGCGTAGCGATGGGTGATGTCACGGGCGGGGTACGGCGCACCCGGCTCCGTCGTCGTGCGGCTCGTGCCGTCGCCGTGGTGCCAGGTGAACTCGACCGGCTCCGCCTCGATGGTCACCGCCCGCCCGAGCAGCGTGACGTCACGGGTCTGGATCTCGGCGTCGGCGAAGAAGATGGTGTCGAAGTTGACCAGCGTCGTGCCCTCGGGCTGGGTCTGAGCGTGCGCCTCCGGCAGGCCGAGGCGGCGCAGTGCGCGCAGGACGATCGCGGGGGTGATCTCGGCGGGGGTGGCTTCGGGGAGGGTGGGTTCCTCGCCTGTGGGCGTGCACTGGCCGCCGATGGTTACCCAGCGGCCGGTGGCTGTTTCCCGACCGAGTATGTGCCAGTACATCTGGCCCGGCGGACAGAACCACTGCTGCTCGCATTCGGGGATGCGTACACCGAGCCTGGAGCCACACGCAGGCTCTGACCGGTATCCGTCATATCGAGGTTCGCCGTCGCCGTCGCCGCGCACGGGCGTCGCGTCACCTGGTGTCGAGCCGGGCGGCTGATTACGTTCCACATCGACGAAGAAGACGTCATCGTCCGCGCCGCCGCCGATCTGATCCTGGGCTAGTGCCGCCGCGTCGAACTGGAAGGCCGCAAGAAACAGAGCGAGGTAGAACGCCGCGAGACGCTTGAGTGTCCTCATGAAGGCGTCCGGATTTCGAGGACGATCCACCTGTCCTGCCAGTCGAGGACAAACGAAATGCTCTTCGTCGAGCTTTGTGTTGGGCTAGGGCTCTGACCATCCCTGGTCACCGATCCCTGGTTAATCTCCATGCGGGTGACCACGATCAAGTCGCCCTCGGGCGGGTCGTACGGGTTGATTGTGGACGTGGCAACGTGCCAGTCGCCGCCGTCGACTACCAGCGACCCCGCCCGTATTTCGTCGGCGGTCTCTGAAATTGCTCGGCACTGAATGCACCCGTCCGCACTGTGTCGTCGGATTGCTTGCCCGCCGACGCCGGAACGGGTGCTGTTCAGCACCTCCACCCAGTGCCTGACAAACGCCTCCGCCCCCTCCGGCGTGTTCTCCCGCGCAGCAGCGGGCAGCTCAGGCGCGGCGGGGGAGTCGCTGGCCGTAGCCGTCGGCGAGGGCGAGGCGGAGGGAGTCGTCGCGGCGGACGGCTCGGGGTTGTCGCTACACCCGGCGACGAGCAGCAGCGGCAGCGCGACGGCGAGCGCGGCGCGTCGTGCGCGGGCGGCGGTGGAGGGGGTGGGCATCAGCTGCTCCTGTGGGTCCCGAGAGTGGAGCTCGCGTCCGAACCTAGACGGCCCGAGCCGCGGCTGACCAGACCCCATCGGCGGGCTGTGGACAGCGCCGACCCGACCCCACCGTCGCCGTACGGACCCGCGACACGCCCGCCGAGCACTGTCGGTGGCATGGCGTAGAACGGAATTCCTCGGGCTGACCTGCGGTTTTACCTACAGCGGCTGAAGCAGCCCGAGGAAGTTGTCGAAGCGTGTTGCACACGTGGTGCCGAGGGCCTACGGTTACCACTACATCTAGTAGTTACAACGATGTGGTTTTCCACATCTAGCGGGTCGTTCCCCACAGGGGAAGCCGCTTCATCCCCACCTCATCCACAGGATGAACGGGGCGAAAAGCCTCATCGAGACTCGGTTCGGAAGGGAGCGCAGCACGATGCACTGTCCGTTCTGCCGCCACCCGGACACCCGCGTGCTCGACAGTCGCACCGCCGACGACGGCAGCGCCATCCGCCGTCGTCGCGTGTGCCAGAACGACAGCGGCGGCTGCGGGAAGCGGTTCACCACCGTCGAGCAGATGCAGCTCGTCGTCGTGAAGCGCTCCGGAGCCACCGAGCCGTTCGAGCGCGCCA
Source organism: Nocardioides massiliensis (assembly GCF_030811215.1). Lineage (NCBI taxonomy): Bacteria > Bacillati > Actinomycetota > Actinomycetes > Propionibacteriales > Nocardioidaceae > Nocardioides > Nocardioides massiliensis. Next base: position 3,247,418 of record NZ_JAUSQM010000001.1, on the reverse strand, counting down.
AGGCGATCGCCGGCGCCCGCAAGGCGTGCAAGGGCCGTCCCGTCACAGAGGACGACCTCGCGTGCCTGGGCCAGGCGGTGGAGGACGCGCTGCGCGCCTCCGGCTCCGCCGAGATCCCGGCCCACGAGGTCGGCCTCGCCATCCTCGGTCCGCTGAAGGCCCTCGACGAGGTCGCCTACCTGCGGTTCGCGAGCGTCTATCGCGCCTTCGAGTCCGCCGACGACTTCGTCGCCGAGGTCGCGGCGCTGCGCGCGGAGCGTTCGCTCACGCAGGAGTCCTTGGCCGAGCTGGTCGAGGGCGAGACCGCCTCAGCCGATTCGGGCTGACCCACAGACCGCCCCGGCACATGGAGGGGAAGCCGTGTGCCGGGGCGCCAACCACCCCGACAACTCCCCACACCACCACCAGCACGAGCAGCCACACATCCAGCCGGGACCAGAAGGGGAACACATGACCGAGACGGTGAGCGGAGCAGCGAGCACCCGCCGCAAGGGCAAGAACAACGGGCTGACGATCGACCGGGTCTTCAGCACCGCGGGCGTCCACCCGTACGACGAGATCACCTGGGAGCGTCGCGACGTCGTCCAGACGAACTGGAAGACCGGTGAGTCGGTCTTCGAGCAGCGCGGCGTGGAGTTCCCCGACTTCTGGTCGGTCAACGCCTCGACCATCGTCACCACGAAGTACTTCCGCGGCGCCGTCGGCACCGACGCCCGCGAGTGGAGCCTCAAGCAGCTCATCGACCGCGTCGTGAAGACCTACCGCAAGGCGGGCGAGGACCACGGCTACTTCGCGTCCCCGGCCGACGCGGAGACCTTCGAGCACGAGCTGACCTGGCTGCTGGTCCACCAGTACTTCTCGTTCAACTCCCCGGTCTGGTTCAACGTCGGCACCGAGTCGCCCCAGCAGGTCAGCGCCTGCTTCATCCTCTCGGTCGACGACTCCATGGACTCGATCCTGAACTGGTACAAGGAAGAGGGCTTCATCTTCAAGGGCGGCTCCGGCGCCGGCCTGAACCTCTCCCGTATCCGTTCCTCCAAGGAGCTGCTCTCCTCCGGTGGTACGGCGTCCGGCCCCGTCTCCTTCATGCGCGGCGCCGACGCGTCGGCAGGCACCATCAAGTCCGGTGGCGCCACGCGCCGTGCGGCCAAGATGGTCGTGCTCGATGTCGACCACCCCGACATCGAGGAGTTCGTGATGACCAAGGCGCGCGAGGAGGACAAGATCCGCGCGCTGCGCGACGCCGGGTTCGACATGGACCTCGGCGGCGAGGACATCACCTCCGTGCAGTACCAGAACGCCAACAACTCGGTGCGCGTCAGCGACGAGTTCATGCGCGCGGTCGAGGACGGCACCGAGTTCGGCCTGCGTGCCCGCAAGACCGGCGAGGTCATCGAGACCGTCGACGCTCGCGACCTGTTCCGCAAGATCGCCCAGGCCGCGTGGGAGTGCGCCGACCCGGGTCTGCAGTACGACGACACGATCAACGACTGGCACACCAACCCCGAGACCGGCCGGATCACCGCGTCCAACCCGTGCTCGGAGTACATGTCGCTCGACAACTCCTCGTGCAACCTCGCCAGCCTCAACCTGCTGAAGTTCCTCAAGGACGACGACACCTTCGACGCCGACCTGTTCGCCAAGGCCGTCGAACTGATCATCACCGCGATGGACATCTCCATCTGCTTCGCCGACTTCCCGACCGAGCCGATCGGTGACACCACGCGTGACTACCGCCAGCTCGGCATCGGCTACGCCAACCTCGGCGCGCTGCTGATGGCGATGGGTCTTGGCTACGACTCCGAGGGTGGCCGCACCATGGCCGCCACCATCACCTCGCTGATGACGGGTCAGTCCTACAAGCGCTCCGCCGAGCTCGCCGCGGTCGTCGGTCCCTACAACGGCTACGCCCGCAACGCCGAGGCCCACAAGCGGGTCATGCGCAAGCACCAGGCCGCCAACGACGCCGTACGCCCGCTCACCATCATCGACTCCGCCGTCCACAAGGCCGCCACCAAGGCCTGGGACGCGGTCGTGAAGCTGGGGGAGAAGAACGGCTACCGCAACGCGCAGGCCTCCGTGCTCGCGCCCACCGGCACCATCGGCTTCATGATGGACTGCGACACGACCGGCATCGAGCCGGACTTCTCGCTGGTCAAGTTCAAGAAGCTCGTCGGCGGCGGCTCCATGCAGATCGTCAACCAGACGGTGCCGCGGGCGCTGAAGAAGCTCGGGTACGCCGAGGAGACCATCGAGGCGATCGTGGAATACATCGCCGAGCACGGTCACGTCATTGACGCCCCGGGCCTGAAGACCGAGCACTACGAGGTCTTCGACACCGCCATGGGTGCGCGCGCCCTCAAGCCGATGGGCCACGTGCGGATGATGGCGGCGGCGCAGCCGTTCCTGTCTGGCGCGATCTCGAAGACCGTCAACCTCCCCGAGGACGCGACGGTCGAGGAGATCGAGGAGGTCTTCCTCCAGTCGTGGAAGCTCGGTCTGAAGGCGACCGCGATCTACCGCGACTCGTGCAAGGTCGGCCAGCCGCTGGCGACCGGCAAGGGCGAGAACAAGGGCGCAGCCGCGGAGGCTCCTGCGGCCGCCGAGCCGGAGACCAAGACGGTCGTCGAGTACCGCCCGACCCGCAAGCGGCTCCCCAAGAGCCGGCAGTCGCTGACCACGTCCTTCACCGTCGGTGGCGCCGAGGGTTACATGACCTCGGGTGCACACGAGGACGGCGAGCTGGGCGAGATCTTCCTCAAGCTCGGCAAGCAGGGCTCGACCCTGGCCGGCGTGATGGACGCCTTCTCGATCGCGGTCAGCATCGGCCTGCAGTACGGCGTCCCGCTGGAGACCTACGTTTCGAAGTTCACCAACCTGCGCTTCGAGCCGGCCGGTCTCACCGACGACGCTGACGTGCGGATGGCGCAGTCGATCATGGACTACATCTTCCGCCGCCTGGCCCTGGACTACCTGCCCTTCGAGGAGCGGGCGGCCCTGGGGATCTACTCCGCGGAGGAGCGTCAGCGCCACCTCGAGACCGGCTCCTACGAGCCGATCGTCTCCGAGGCGGAGTCGCTGAAGTCCACGCCGGCTGAGCCGCAGCAGGCGGTCGAGGCGCAGTCCTCATCGGTCGAGGCGACCTCTCCGTCGGTCGAGCCTGTCGAGACCAAGGCTGCCAAGCCCGCCCCGGCCGAGGCTCACACCTCCGCCGAGCTGCTCGAGCAGATCACCGGTACGGCGGTCGACTCGCCGCTGTGCTTCACCTGCGGCACGAAGATGCGCCCTGCCGGCTCCTGCTACGTCTGTGAGGGCTGCGGTAGCACCAGCGGTTGCAGCTGATGTGAGCCGATAACCACCGGCAACGACTTCCGGCTCGGTCCCCCCTCGTGGGGAGACCGAGCCGGAGTCGTTTCCCGCCTCGTCTCGGTCCGGTGTCATCGCCCCCGTTGCTCGGGACTGCTGGTCTGGGTCGAGTCCGCGCCGGTCTCTTCCACGGACTCGGTGCGCTCGTCCGACTCCTCGAGAATCTGCTGAGCCTGGGCGTGCGGGTCGTCGCTGCCAACCGCCTCCTCTTCGGGGAGCAGGGCGGTGCGGTTCTCGACACGCTCGGCGTCTTGGTCGTCATCGGGTGTGTGGGTCATAGCCTTCGCTTACCCGAACTGACCACCGGTCGATCAGCGTCGCCGGCTCAAGGGTCGGTGGGGACGATCCCGTCGCGGTCGCTCAGGACTCGCGCCCGGGTTCGCCGGCGGAAGCGCCAGATCTGGGTGATGCCGAGTGCCCAGAGGACGTACTGGGCGCTCATCGCCCAGGTGAACGCATCGGCGGGATAGTCACCACCGCCGGGAGTGCGCCAGTCCAGGATCACCCCGATGGCGACGACGAGCACCAAGCTCGCGATGAAGCCACCTTGATTGATGATTCCGGTGGCGCTGCCCAGGCGCTCTGCACGGTTGGAGGTGCGCCCGATGTCGAAGCCGATCATCGAGGCCGGCCCGCCGATGCCGACCACGATGATCAAGATGACCAGGACAGGCAGGGGCGCGGGACCTGGCCAAGCCAGGACGGCCGTCCACATCACCACGATCGCCGCCAGGATCACCAGCACCAGGCTGGAACGGTGCCACGGGTGGCGGGTGATCAGCCATGCCAGCACCGGGCCTGCGCCCATGACCGCGACCACAAGGAGCGTGAGGAGCAGTCCCGCGGTCGTCGAGGAGAGCCCCTGGCCACGTACCAGGAACGGATAACCCCACAGAAGGCTCAGCGTCGTGGAGCTGAACTGAGTGGTGAAGTGGGTCCAGAACCCCAACCGGGTGCCGGGGTGGGACCAGGCCTCGGTGAGGCTGCCGCGCATGCCGGCGAAACTGAGCGGCTCTCCCGAAAGCGAACGATGCTCGGGGCTGTCACGGACGACCAACAGCAGAGCTAGTGCCAGCACCACGCCGATACCTGCCGCGAGCAGGTAGCTGGTCGTCCACCCCAGCTGGCGCAGACCCCACGTCATGGGCACCGCTGCGAAGATCGCCCCGCTCTGCCCGAGCACCCCGGTCAGTTGGGTCACCAACGGGATGCGGCGCGCTGGGAACCAGGTGGTCACCAGCCGCAGCACACAGATGAAGACCATCGCGTCCCCGAGCCCGACGCCGACCCGCGCGACCACCGCGACCGGGTAACTGGTGGCGAACGCGAAACCGACCTGTGCCGTGGTCAGCGTCGCGATTCCCGCGAGCAGCATCCGGCGCGAGCCGAAACGATCGAGCAGCAGCCCCACGGGGATCTGCATGCCGGCATACACGAGGAGCTGGAGCATGGTGAAGGTCGCCAACTCCGCGGCGGAGATGTCGAAGCGGTCACTTGCCTGGAGGCCCGCCACCGCCAGCGAGGAGCGGTGGAAGACTGCCAGCACGTAGACGGCCAGTGCCACCACCCAGATGGTGAGTGCCCCGCCTGGGCCTCCGGTGCGGGGCGGGCGGAAGCGGAGTGGCACCGTTGCATCGTAGAGACCGGAACCTAGGCGATCCCACGCCGACCCACGACGGGGTCAGACCCATGTCCCTCGTGGTGCGCGGCGCTCAGGCAGTGCCGCCGCGTTCGTCGGGACTGCTGGTCTGGGTCGACTCCGCGCCGGTCTCCTCAGGGTCCTCGGTGCGCTCGTCTGACTCCTTGAGGATCTGCTCCGCCTGGGCCTGTGGATCGTCGCTGCCATCGCCGACCTGCTCTTCGGGGAGCAGGGCGGTACGGCGCTCGACGCGGTCGTCGTCACTGTCCTCATGGGGTGCGTGCGTCATGGTGTCCTCTTACCCGTCCGCGCGCGCTCGACGCGCACTCAGCCCTGATCCACCGACGTTGTTTCTGTAGTGGTCGTTCTCGGCGCTGGCGGGTATCGCGGCGTCGTGGGCGTGCGGGACCTGCCGGTCTACGCCGGTTCTTCCACTTCAGGGTCCTCGGTTGCGCCCGTGCTGGGCTGGATGGTCACGTCGTGGCGGGTGTTGGTGGTCCGGTCGCGAGCGCGTGGAGGGTGTCCCACTGCTCTGCCCAGGGCCATCGGATCGGGAGGTGCAGGATGAGTCGGCGGCCGGTGGCCGCGATCCGGGCGGGGATGTTGATGATCCGCTTGCGCAGGGTCGCCCATCGGACCTTGGCCATGTTGGCGGCGACGGCGGTGGCACGGGCGATGTTGAACGCGATCACTGCGAGCGCGACCCACGCGGCGTTCGCCGCGTACTTCCCCGACGGCAGGTGCGCCAGGGCGCCGTCCTTGAGTTCGGCGATGACCTGCTCGACGATCGCGTGGTCACGGTGAGCCTGGTCTGCCTCAACGATGTCGAGGGTGGAGTTGGTGATGAACGCGTGGTGCCGGTAGCTGGCGAACAGCTCACCTTGTTCGGTGCCGTCGCCGGCGAGGGCCTGGAGCCGCTTGACCCGGCGCACAACCAGCCGGCAGGCCACGTGCTCGGCCTTGCGGCGGCCGGTGAACGCCACGAAGGCCACCTCGGCGACCTCCGCGTCGGAGATCCAGCGCTGCTCTGTCTCCTCCCAGATCGCGTTCGGATACTTGATCGGTGTCCATGCTTCTTGGTCGATGCCGGTGATTGCGGCGCTCACGCTGGGGGTCATCCGGGCGGTCACGGAGAACCAGGTCTTCGCGCGGATCGCGGTCCCGACGAAGGCCCATCCGTAGTAGGCCGAGTCGGCCCGGCACAGGATCGGGCCCTTCACGCCCGATGCACGGGCGGTGCCGATGGCCTGGGCCAGCAGCCGGCCGGCACCCGCTGCGGACGCGGTGTTGCCCTTGCGTAGCCGTGCCCGAGCGATCACGGGCGCGCTCAACGGCGTGGAGACCGTGGCGAGCTGGATGTTCAGCCCCCGCACCCGGGAGTAGCCGTAGGCGGCGCCTTGCTTGGCATAGCCGTGGACCTCGCGGATCGTGTCATCGACATCGATGAACGCGGTCTCCTCAGCGGCATCGCCGCCAGCGACCAGTCCTGGAACCCGGTCGGCGAGGCCGGCCAGGAGCCGGCCACCGACCGCGTCGAGCTGCTGCACGTGCCCGTGGGTGAAGGAACGTAGGAACGTGCCCAGCGTGGAGGGTGCCCGCACCCCGCCGAACAGCCGACCCATCCCGCCGTGCCGGAGTAGGTCCAGGTCATCGATGCTGTCTGCGCCCGCGAGCATCCCGCCCACCACGCTGGTCGCCTTCGTCGCCGCATTCGGCGAAGGCACCGTCAGTCGCTGCGCGAGGAGATCGTGCAGGCCGGCCGACTCGGCCAACCGAAGCGCCGGAACCAGACCTGCGGCCGACACCAAGTTCGGATCATCGAAGACGGGCCTGATCGTGTGAGAGGCTTTCACTTACGAGGTGTCCCTTGCTCGGCCCGGAATCGTGTGTGTGGTAACTCCGATTCTCTCGCCCAGCAAGGGCATTCTCGTTCTACGCCACGCTCAACTCTCCACCCATCGGTGGATCAGGGCTTAGACGACGTTCACCCCACGTCGTCGGAATCCGACCATGCCGAGCACAACCGTGAGCACCGCCGACGCCACGATGACGACGAAGGGGGTCAGAGCGAAGCTCTCGACCGGGTAGCGCGCCAGGTGGTCCATGGGGGAGAGCTGGCGCAGCTGCGCGGGGAGGTCCAGGAGATCGGCGAAGAACGCCACGATGCCGATCAGGACCACCAGCGTCCACCCCAAGGGCGCCATCAACCGTGGCGCCCAGCCGAACGCCGCGCCGCAGATGCCCAGGACGAGCAGGACCGCTGGCGCCGCGTTGAGGTGCGCGGCCACGACGGGGCCGATCAATGTCCAGTCGCCGGTCACGGCGGCGGCGGCGAGCCCCGTGCCGATCCCGGTCACGACCAGGACCAGGGCAGCACCGATCGCGACCACGAGCACGTGGGACCCCGCCCACCGCAGGCGGCTGACGGGCGTGGCCAGGACGGCGTCGGCGCGACCGCGGGCTTCCTCGGTTCGCAGCGTCTGCATCGCGAACACGACGTACCCAGCAGTGATGACGCCGACGAACCACCCGAGGAACGCGACCCAGCCGTCGAGCAGCCCCTGGGTGCCGAACATCTCCTGAAGCGCTGCCGGCATGTCGTCGCCGGCGTCGAGCATCGCCTGCGTGAACGCCCCGTCCACCGCACCCAGGACGAGGATGGCGGCACCCCAACCGAGAAACGCCCCACGCTGCAGTCGCGCTGCCAGGCCCACGGGGCGCCCGAGCCAGGGCTTGGCCCATGCCGCCCCGGGGCGGGCGGGGAGGAGGCTCGCGCCGAAGTCCCGCCGCCCCTGCAGTGCGTACGCCGCAGCCGTCGCGACCACCGCGAGCGCGACCGGCAGCAACAACGGTGCCCAGCGATCGTGGACGTACGGCGCGGCCTGTGCGGGCCACCCGAGCGGCGAGACCCAGGACAGCGCGCTGCCGCCGACCGCCGCCATGTCGCCGAGCGCGCGCAAGACGAATGCGGTGCCGAGCGTGGCGCCGGCCATCCCGGCGGCGGCGCGGGAGTACTCGCTGAGCTGCACGGTGACGGCCGCGATGCCGGCGAACGCCATCCCGGTCAGGCCGGTGCCGATCCCGACCAGGACCGAACCCGTCGGAGCGAACCCGTTGGCGATCGCTAGGGCTGCCACGATGCCCGCGGCCAGGATGTTGGTGATCACGGCGACCACCAGCGCGGCCGTGAGCGCGGCGTGCCGTCCGGTGACGTTGGCGCGGACCAGCTCGGCCCGACCGCTTTGCTCCTCGAGCCTGGTGTGTCGGGTGATCAGCAAGATGTTCATGACGGCGGCGAGCAAGTACAGGTACGGCGCGTAGCCGGCGCCGAAGAACCGTTCGTACGTCGGCGCGTCCATGCCGAAGGCGGGCCCGGTGAACATGCGCCCGACGGGTTGGGTGAACAGCGGGACGACCGAGGCGAGGTCGTCCTCGGTGGGGGCGAGCTGGGGGAGTGCTGCCCCGATGTAGACGACGAACAGGCCCAGGCCGCCCACCCAGGCGGGCAGCTTGATCCGGTCCCGGCGCAGCAGGAAGCGCACCAGCGTCCCGGTGCCCGCGAGGGAGCTGGTCAGCCGACCTCGCCTCACGGCGCCGGCTCCGTCGGCGCGCCGTGGGGAAGGACGTCGCCGTAGTGACGCATCAGCAACGACTCCAGCGTCGGTGGATGAGCGACCAGGGAGCGGACGCGTAGGGGTGCGAGAGCACGCACCACCTCGTCGATCCGGTCGCCGTCGACCTGGAGCCGCATCTGACCGTCCTCGACGGTGAGGTCGTGCACCCCGGGCAACCCAGCCAAGCCGGAGGCCGGCTCAGCCGTCTCGGCGACGACCGTCGTGCGGGTCATGTGCCGCAGGTCCGACAGGCTGCCGGTCTCGACGACGCGTCCCTGGCGCACGATCGAGATGCGATCGGCCAGGACCTCGACCTGGGCCAGGATGTGGCTCGACAGCAGCACGGTGCGGCCGGCGCCCTTGGCCTCGCGGATGGTCTGCTGGAAGACGACCTCCATCAGCGGGTCCAGGCCGGCCGTCGGCTCGTCCAGCAACAGGAGCTCCACGTCGGAGATGAGAGCCGAGATCAAGGCGACCTTCTGCCGGTTGCCCTTGGAGTAGGTGCGCGCCTTCTTCGTGGGGTCCAGACGGAAACGCTCACACAGCTCATCGCGACGGCGTCGATCGAGCCGGCCCCGGAGCCGGGCGAGCAGGTCGATCGCCTCCCCGCCACTCAGGTTGGGCCACAGCTCGACGTCACCGGGCACGTAGGCCAAGCGCCGGTGCAGTTCGACCGCATCGCTCCAGGGGTCACCCCCCAGCATTCGCACAGTCCCACCGTCGGCGCGCAGCAAGCCAAGCAGCACCCGCATCGTCGTCGACTTCCCGGCGCCATTCGGACCGAGGAAGCCGTGGACCTCGCCTTCACCGACCTCGAGATCGAGGCCGTCCAGCGCTCGGGTGCTCCCGAACGACTTGACCAAGCCCTGGGTGGAGATCACCGGCGTACCGCTCATGCCCCGTCGCCCCCTGTCCCTTCCGCTCCGCTGTCGAACACCTGGTTCAGCTCGTCGAACGCACCGTTCTCGGTCAGTCCTTGGGTGTAGAGCTCGATGATCGGTCGCATGTAGGGCGCCAGGCTCTGCGGTTGCGCGGCCGCGTCGAGGAAATCGACACCGAGCAGCCGGTGGACGTGCTCGTGCAGGGCAAGCGCACTCAGCGACCAGATGACCAGCACGATGACCCGCTCGCGCGGCGTGGCACTCGGCTTGATGAAGCCGGCCTCCTCGGCCGCGGCCATGTAGTCCTCCGCGTCGGCGATCATCTCGTCGATGAGCTCGGCGACGTGGCTGCCTCCTTCGGTCAGCGTCCGAGCGAGGTAGCGCAGGACCGGGCGGCTGCGCTCCATCTGCCCCAACGCGACGAAGGGGTCCAGCTGCGGGCCCTGAGCGATGGTCGCGCGCTTGTTCTCGCGGATCACCCGCAGAACGTGGTCGTCGCACGCCCGCTGAAGGCCGTCCTTCGACCCGAAGTGGTGCACGATCAAGGCGGGGGAGACGCCGGCCTCGGTGGCGACGGCCTTCAGGCTGGTGCCCTTCGCTCCGTGCTTGCCGAACAACTGGATCGCGGCCTCGACCAGTCTCTGCGCGCCGCTCTGGCTGTCTGCCTGCGTCATGACACCCTTCTTCGACCTCACTGACTGAATGTTCAGTCAGGCGTCTTCACGGTAGGCAGGACCGGAGGAGACGTCAACCGCGGTGCGGAACGATCTGTTGCGCGCGCGCTCACGCCCCAGCACCAGCACCAGCACCAGCGAGGCTGGGGCTCACCTCAGTGCCAGTGCCGTCGCTTCGGTGACGGCAATGAGGCAGGTAGCGATGGTGAGGAACAACGGCGCCCGTCCTCCCCGCTGACGCCGACGCAGGCGCTCCCCGGTGTGCTGGGCGTAGCGCCAGCGGGACTCGACGAAGACCCAGGCGCAGAGCAGCACGGAGACGGCGAGCACGGCGACCGCGACCACGCCGAGCCGGTCGAAGGTGAACCGAGCGACGATCGCTGCGCCCGCAGCGATCGAGAGCGCCGTACGTTGCCAGGCGAGTCCGGTGCGCTCGTTGGCGAGACCGGTATCGGTCACGGCTGCAGGCCGACGATCAGCACCACGATGCCGATGAGCACGAGACCGAAGGCGAGCAGCAGCGCGAAGCCGAACGAGGGCAGGTGCTCCTGACGGCGGATGGCCCGCTCCGCCCGTGCCCAGCGCAGCCACGCCGCGATCGCACACAGCAGACCCATCCCGACGAGGACGGCCGCCAGCGTCCGCTGCAGGCCACGACTCATGTCGAGGGACACGACGTCGATGGCCACCGCGCCGGCGAGCAGCGCCAGGGAGGTGCGGATCCAGGCGAGGAAGGTGCGCTCGTTGGCGAAGCTGAACCGGTAGTCGGGCTCGCTGCCGGTGCCATAGACCGACTTCGGCCAGCGTCGATCAGGGGTTCGGCTCATCGGACCTCCACCACGCTCGTCGTCGCCATCCTGTCGCCCTCCTACAAGCCCAGCACGGCCTGGGCGATCAGGAAATACATGATCAGCCCGGTCGCGTCGACGAACGTCGTGATGAACGGCGCGCTCACGACCGCCGGGTCGAGGCCGAGGCGGCGCGCGAGCATCGGGGTAAGCGCACCCGCCGTGGTGGCGAGCGTGCACACCACGAGCAGGGCGAGGGCCAGCACGATCGCCACGTCGCGCCCGGCGACGAGGCTGGCCGGCAGAAAGCCGACGATCGACAGGGACAGTCCGAGGAAGAGACCTGCGACCGCCTCCCGACCGACGACGCGGGGGAGGTCGCCGAACCGCACGTCGCCGACGGCCATGGCCCTGACCACGGTGGTGGCGGTCTGGGCGCCGGTGTTGCCGGCCGTGCCGATGAGCAGCGGCACGAAGAGCGCGAGCGCGACCACCTCGGCGAGGGTGTCCTCGAAGTAGTCGAGCACGTTGACCGTGAGCGTGGCCGCCGCGATCAGCACCAGCAGCCACAGGATGCGACTGCGCACCAGCTCGAGGATCGTCGTGCTGAGGTACGGCCGACGCAGGGGATTGGTCGCCACCGAGCGGGCGACGTCCTCGTCCTCCTCCGCTTGCAGGACCCGGATGGCGTCATCGACGGTGAACACACCCAGCAGGCGGCGCTCGTCGTCGACCACGGGCGCGGCGACCAGGCCGTGGTCGGCCACGACGCGCGCGGCCGCCTCCTGACGCTGCGAGGCGCGCACCGTGACCGGCTCGGACATGACCTCAGCGACCGGCGTGGTGGGCTCGGTGACCAGCAACCGGCGCAGGGAGACCACGCCCTCGACGTGGCGACCCGCGCCGACGACCGCGACGGTGTAGATCGTCTCCGCGTGCCGCTCCTGGTCGAGCACCTGCGTCAAGGCCTCGCCGACGGTGGCATCGACCGCCACGGCGATCACTTCCGGCGTCATCCGTCGGCCGACGGAGCGCGGGGGATAGCCGAGCAGCGCGGTGGTCATCGCCTGCTCGCGCGGGTCGAGGCCGGAGAGGACCCGCGCGGCGACGCCGGCCGGGAGCTCCTCGAGAAGGCCGGCGCGGTCGTCGGGGTCGAGGTCGGCGATCAGCTCGGTGACGGCCTCGTCCCGCAGCTCCTCGACCAGCTCGCGCTGCAGCGGCGGGTCGAGGTCCTCGAACGTCGCCAGGGCGAGGTCCTTCGGCAGCGCCCGGAACGCGACGGCGCGCGCGAAGGAGTCCAGTCGCTCGAGCTCGTCGACGATCCCCGGGACGTCGTACTCACACAAGACCTCGCGGATCTCGCGCAGGTCGCCGTTGCGTGCCAGTCGTGCCAGGTTCGCCACGGCGTACGTCCCTCAGGGTCGGGTCAACGCGCGCTCAGGCGTCGACGACGATGGTGATGATCATCGGGCTGCGGCGGAACTTCTTGTAGGCCCAGCGTCCGAGCTCGCGCGTGATCATCTGCTCGAGCTGGTGGACCTCGCCGATGCTCTCGGCGGCTGCGCGCGCCAGCGTCTTCTCGATCACCGGTACGGCGCCCTGGAACGTCGAGGCGTCGTGGACGAACCCGCGGACCATGAAGTCGGGCTCCTCGGCCAGCTTGCCGGTGTCGGCGTCGACGAGCGCGAGCACGGTGACGACGCCCTCCTCGGCGAGCGTGCGCCGGTCCTTCAGCGTCGTCTCGGTCGCACCGCCGACGGTCTGCGCGTCGACGTACACGTTGCCGGCGGGGACCTTGCCGGTGATCTTGGCGCGGCCCTTGACCAGGTCGACGACGACGCCGTCCTCGGCGAGCACGACGCGGTCGGCCTCGACGCCCGTGCGGATCGCGAGGTCGGCGTTGGCCTGCAGGTGGCGCCACTCGCCGTGGATCGGCATGACGTTGGAGGGGCGGACGATGTTGTAGCAGTAGACGAGCTCGCCGGCGCTGGCGTGGCCGGAGACGTGGACCTGGGCGTTGCCCTTGTGGACGACCTTGGCGCCCCAGCGGGTGAGCCCGTTGATCACGTTGGAGATGGCGTTCTCGTTGCCGGGGATGACCGAGCTCGCCATGAGCACGGTGTCGCCTTCGCCGATGCGGATCTTGTGCTCGCGGTTGGCCATCCGCGACAGCGCCGCCAGCGGCTCACCCTGCGAGCCGGTGCAGACGATCGCCACCTTCTTGGGCGACATCTTCTCGAGCTGGTCGAACGGGACGACGAGACCCTCGGGGTACTTCAGATAGCCCAGGTCGCGGGCGACGCCCATGTTGCGCACCATCGAGCGACCGACGAAGGAGACCTTGCGCCCGTGCGCCTGCGCGGCGTCCAGGACCTGCTGGATGCGGTGCACGTGGCTGGCGAAGCTGGAGACGATGACGCGGCGTGGCGCCGTACGGAAGACGGTCTCGATCGCGGGCACGAGGTCGCGCTCGGACATGGTGAAGCCCGGGACCTCGGCGTTCGTCGAGTCCGTCATGAACAGGTCGACGCCCTCCTCACCGAGCCGGGCGAAGCCGCGAAGGTCGGTGATGCGTTCGTCGAGGGGGAACTGGTCCATCTTGAAGTCGCCGGTGTGGAGCACCAGGCCGGCCTTCGTGCGGATCGCCACCGCGAGACCGTCGGGGATCGAGTGGTTGACCGCGAGGAACTCGAGGTCGAACGGCCCGAAGGACGCGCGGTCGCCCTCCTTGACGTGGTTGAGCACCGGCTTGATGCGGTGCTCCTTGAGCTTGGCCTCGATGAGGGCCAGCGTCAGCTGGGAGCCGATCACGGGGATGTCGGCGCGCTCGCGCAGCAGGTAGGGAACCCCGCCGATGTGGTCCTCGTGACCGTGGGTCAGGACGACGCCGACGATCGAGTCGAGGCGGTCCCGGATCCAGGTGAAGTCGGGGAGGATCACGTCGATGCCGGGCTGGTGCTCCTCGGGGAAGAGGACGCCGCAGTCGACGATCAGCAGCTTGCCGTTGTGCTCGAAGACGGTCATGTTGCGCCCGATCTCGCCGAGTCCGCCGAGCCCGACGATCCGGAGCCCGTCGTTCGGGAGCTTCGGGGGCGACTTCAACTCGGGATGGGGATGGGTCACGGATGCCACGCTATCCGAGCCCCGGCCCACGCCGCGCCGCGGGACTTCGTCACAGAACTCCCCGTCGCGACCGGTGGGGGCGCATACTTGAAGTGATGACCACTTCACGCAGGACCCCGCGCCGTACATTTGCCAGCAGCCCGTTCCGTCCCGAGCCGGAGCGGGTCGTCGAGCAGTACGCCCCCGGCGACATGGTCTCGCACGACATCCACGGCATGGGCACGGTCGTCGCCGTCGACGCGCACGCCGCCACGGTGAACTTCGGAGCCCAGACGCTGCGGGTCAACAGCCCGTTCGCGAAGATGGAGAAGCTCTGACGCAGTGACCACCGCTCATGAGTAGCGGTGGCTCTTGCTCGCGTGGCCGCTCTCCCGGGTGCACGTACGCCCGTTGATGGACCGGTGGCCGCACAGCCCGGTCTCCCGGCCGTCGGGAACGAGGCCCGCAGGCGGGGCAGGCGCGGCCGGCGCGGTCTCAGCGGGTCGGGACGCCCGCGGCTTCGCTGGGGGAGTGCTCTTCGGCGACGTACGCGATCGAGCCGCGGCTGCCTCGTAGCGGGCTTCGCGCATCGCGCGCTGGGCGTCCAACTTGCTCATCGTCGCTTCACCGGCCCGATGCTAGGGCCCGGTCCGCGCGCCCACCGACAGGCGCGCCGGACCGCCCCGGGTCAGGGCGCCGGGACCGGGACGAGCTCGGCCGCGGTGCCGACGCCCGCCCACCGCCGCACTTCGCCGGGCAGGTCGAGGCGATCGATGGGAGCGGCGTTCTCGTAGGCGCCCCACTCCTCCTTCGGCAGCATCCACATCACCTCGAACTCGTTGCCGTCCGGGTCCTTGGCGTAGACGCTCTTGGTGGCGCCGTGGCTGGACTCGCCGGTGTAGGCGTCGAGGTTGGCCAGCGTAGTGCGCGCCTGTTCGAGCTCCTCGATCGTGTCGACCTGCCAGGCCAGGTGATACAGGCCGATCGCGCCGCGGGGACGCGGGGGCTGGGCGCCGACCCCGAACAGTCCCAGGTCGTGGTGATTCCCGGAGCGCGGCAGCCGCAGGAAGGCGGCGTTGGCCCGCGGCTCCTGCGCGACGACCTCCATGCCGAAGGCGTCCTGGTAGAAGGCGAGACTGCGTTCCAGGTCGGCCACGAACAGCACGGCGTGGTTGAGGCGTACGGCGTTGACGGTCATGACGGTGTCCTCCTTCGAGGTACGGGTGGGTGGGGGAGCGTCGGTCAGACGACGACCGCGAAGCCGCCGGTCCAGGAGACCTTCTCGCTGGCGCCCAAGGTGAGCTGCAGGAAGCCGATGGCTTCAAGCTCGCGAGCGCGCTTGAGCGAGCCGGCGTCGATCGCCCGGAGGCCACCACCGGTGACGATGTCGGCGAGCGTCGCCTTGGCGTTGGCGTCGTCGCCTGCGATCAGGACGGTCGTGGTGTTGTCGCCGACCGCGCCGGAGGCGAGGGTGGCGGCGAAGGTGGTGTTGAACGCCTTGAGCACCTTCGAGTCAGGCAGCGCAGACGCGACCTCGGCGGCGGCGGAGCCGTCCGCGGGGACGAGGAGGGAGTCGAAGGTCTCGAAGTCGAGCGGGTTGCTGATGTCGACGACGACCTTGCCCTTGAGCTCGTCGCCGCGCTCGGCGATGACCGAACGGATCGCACCGTAGGGGATCGCCAGGACGACGACGTCCCCGGTCACCGCGGTGCCCTTGTCGTCCTCGCCGATGAGCTGAACGGTGTGGGGGCCCTTGCCAGCGATACCGGCGATCGCCTGGCCCATGTTGCCGGTGCCGATGATGGAGACGTGTGCCATGAGAATCACTCCTGCAGCTCAATAGTTGATGCGCCAAGTAACAGCATGGCCCGTTAAGGTTGTTCCGTCAACTATCGTCAAGGTCGTGTGACAGGCGGCACGCAGTGCGCGGGCCGATCCCCGTACCTGCGCCATCGCTACGGTGAACCCGTGCCTGCGGACTTCGTGATCGCCCGCAACCCGGATGCGGACTCGACGCTGCCCTACCTGCTCCGGATCCCGCTGGGGGAGCAGGGCGTGCTGCTGAAGGCCAAGGAGATGTGGCCGCGTACGGCGAAGGTGTACTGCCACCGCGTCGAGGAGTGGCCCGACGACGCCGAGATCGTGCAACGCGTGCGGACCCGCAGCTGTGTGCGGCGAGGCGCAGCGATCGACCTCGTCCTCGAACGCGGGCGGGAGAACCGCTCGCAGTTCGTGATGACCTTCGTGCGCGGCCGCCAGGTGATCTTCTGGCAGAGCGCGCGCACCACCAAGCAGGCGCGCCCGCGCGTGAAGCCGCCCACGGCACGGGCCTCTGGTGTCGCCGACCTCGAGATCGTCATCGACTCCCGCGAGCGGTACGGCTACTCGTTCGCCGACCGGCAGGTCACCACGGTGCGGGACCGGCTCGACGCCGGTGACTACGCCGTACGCCGACACGGGACGGTGCTCGCCGCCGTCGAGCGCAAGAGTCTGGCGGACCTGGTCTCGTCGCTGACGACGGGCACGCTGAAGTACCAGCTCACCGAGCTCGCCAGCATCGCGCGCGCAGCAGTGGTGGTGGAGGACCGTTACTCCGCTGTCTTCAAGCTCGACCATGTGCGGCCGGCGGTCGTCGCCGACGGGATCGCGGAGTGCCAGGTTGCGTTCCCCGGCGTGCCGATCGTGTTCTGCGAGACCCGCAAGCTCGCGCAGGAGTGGACCTACCGGTTCCTCGCTGCGGCCCATGCGGCGGCCGACGTCGAGGGCGGCGCTACTCGGCTCGTCGCGGACTTGGCGACTCCGCCGCCGCTGGCTCCCGCGCCACCGAGTCCGGCCGAGGTCCGAGCCTGGGCATTGGTGAACGGGTACGACGTCTCCGACCGCGGCCGCGTCCCGGCTCGACTCGTCGAGGCGTTCGTCGCGGCGCGGGAAGGGACGCGATGAGGAATCAGGGCTGACTCTGCTTGCGCTGTCGCTTCTCGTCCCTCTCCTGCTTGTGCTCGACCATCGCCTGAACGAGCTCCCGGGAGACCATTCGTGCGGCCTCGCGCTGCTCCTCCTCGGTCGGTTGCGGGCCGAGGCTGTCGTAGAGCATGAGGAGCACGGCGAAAGCCAGCCCGGCCGTGGTGCCGAGGAGCGTGGCGTGGAGGTCGAGGCCGGACGTGATGGCCCATGCCCCGGCGGAACCGAGGACCGGTGGCACGACGCCACCGAGATGACGACGGAGACGGGCGTGAGGATCCTGCGCGCGCCGGGCGATCAAGAATCCCACCAGGGCCTCGCCGATCCAATAGAACGCGAGCATGGCGAGAAGCTCCCACGGAGCGAGCGAGTCCCGACCGTCTAGCCACCAGGTAGGGACAGCGATCGCCGCGTAGAACGGCAGGTAGACGGCGCCGATCATCAGCCGCACGATGATGGAGAGGTAGGCAACCAAGCCTTGGACCTGGGTCCGGCAGACCTGGGGCTGCTCGTCAGCCATCCCCGTTCCGCTTCGCGTCGGGCATCATCAGGGTCCTGATCGCCTTCTCGTTCTCCGCTTCTCTCTCGGCGGGATCTGACGGACGGTGCCGGGCCCCAATCAGGCGATGGATCCACGAGGAGCAGGCATAGACAACGCCAGCGACGATGCCTGCCAGCGCGGCACGAGCGGTGAACCCACCGACCAACCACCAGGCGAGCATCGACCCCCCGACCTGGCCTGCAACCGTTGCGAAGCGGCGAAACGAAGGGGAGCTGCGACGGTGTTCCCGGCTCCACAAGATCGGCATGGTGATCAGGGGCTCGAGTGCCCAGAACACAATCACCAACCCGATGAACTGTGCTCCGTCGACCACATCTCGAGCTACGAGAAGCCATACGGCCGCGGCCCCGAGGGCGTAAATCGGGAGCGTGACGAGCCCGAGTCCGAGCATCGCGATCATTTCGAGATAGCGGACTGATGGGTTTGATTTCGACGTTGAAGGTGTTCTTCCCATGACACGTGCCTTCCCGAGAGGTGTCGTGTGGCAGCAGCCTATGACTTTGGGACCGCCAGGGATCTAAAGAATGCACTCGTTGAGGAAGTCGCCGGCGCCCAGCACTGCCCCCATCACTTCGGCCGCATCCGGGCCCAGCATCTTGGCGAATGTGCCTGATCTGATCGCCTCAACGATTTCTGCGACGGTGCGGAATATCCTGAAGGCCTGGCGAGCGACGCTGGCGACCTTGGCGATCGGGACCGCGTACTCCGCGACAAACCGCGCAAGCGCGATCGCACAGAACCAAAAGCTGGCGACAGCGTGATAGCCGTCCTTCGGTGCGATACGCCGGTGGAGCGACGCGTTGATCGCGCGTGCCGCACGCTTCTTCCACCGCTTGGTCTGCTTCGGCTTCTGGCGCCGCAGCTTGGACTTCTGCACACCGGCGAGTGCCTTGACGGCGACGCGCACGGCGCGCGGTTTCGTCGGCGTCGACGACGTGCTGACGAGGGTTACTGCCGAGGTCGATGACGGCACCGCGGGCGATGACGGCGTGACGGTGACCGACGGTGCGGGCGCGGGCGCGAGCGTGGCGACGAGGGCGCCGGTCGCGAAGGCGACGGTGGCGAGCTTGAGGCGGAGGTGCATGGGACGTCCTTCCCGAGACTGCGCTGGAATGCGCGAGGAAGGCGCCATGCTGTTGCGCTCGGACGGCGAGGCGGGGGTGGCGACGTACCCCTGGGGACGAGATGGGTGGATCACGGGTCTGGGGACGAAGAGTGGTCACGGCGTTCCGCGGAACCTTTACCTCCACCTTCTGGCGCGCGTTCGCCTGGTCGGGGCGCACGGTGGGGCCTGAGCCCTACAGCTCGGGGTCGGCGGACCGGCCGTCGACGCGGGCACGGAGGAGGCCGCGGCCATGGGAAGAATCTGGAACGGGCTGGCACGGGACACGCGGACGGTGATCTTGTCTGTCGTCGCCAGCTCACTGGTGGTGGGTGTGCCGACGACGGCAGTGGTCGTCGCCACCAACTCCGACAAGGTCGACGGCAAGCACGCAGTGGGCGCCAAGGCCGGCCTCGCGAAGCGTGCGCGCAAGCTCGTGGCGACGAACGCCAGGGGCCCGTTGACTGCCAACATCGTCGCCGAGGGCCGTGCCAACGGCGACGTCGCGGCGGAACTGTTCGTCAGCGAGGCGACGGTGAAGACGCACCTGCGCCACGTGTACGACAAGCTCGGCGTGTCCGACCGCGCGGGAGCCGTCTCGGCGGCGTACCGCAAGGGCCTGCTGGGCCGGTAGCGGCCGCCCTACTGCTGGCACGATGTGCCCATGTCCGCGCCCGAGCCGCCTCCGCTGCGCCGTCATCAGCGCGAGGCACGCGAAGCGCTCGCC
The DNA here is from genome assembly GCF_030811215.1 of Nocardioides massiliensis. Lineage (NCBI taxonomy): Bacteria > Bacillati > Actinomycetota > Actinomycetes > Propionibacteriales > Nocardioidaceae > Nocardioides > Nocardioides massiliensis. The sequence goes on along the minus strand of NZ_JAUSQM010000001.1, from coordinate 3,228,002 downwards.
CGATTGTGGGATGCCGGGGGCGACCGCGCGTGGGTGGTGCTCCCACCTGGGGCTGGCAAGACCCTCGTCGGACTGCTCGAGGCGCGCGACCACCTGCGCACGCACGCCCACGGCCACGTCGTGGTGCTCGGGCCCAACACCGCGATCGTCAACCAGTGGCTGGGCAGCGCCGGCGAGCTGGGGTTGGAGGCCGGGCGCGAGCGCGACCTGTCCGCACCGTTCACGGCGACCACCTACCAGTCGTTGGCGGTCTTCGACCCCGACGCGGAGGTCGACGAGGACGGTGAGGAAGGAGCGGAGTCCGGGCGGGAGCGAGGCCAGCTCATCGACCGGTTGCACCCCAACGGGCGCGCGCTCATCGACGCACTGGCCAGCACCGAGGAGCTCCTCGTGGTGCTCGACGAGTGCCACCACCTGCTCGAGGTGTGGGGGCGGCTGCTCGCGGACGTCCTTGCGCTGCTCCCGCACGCGCGGGTCCTGGGCCTGACCGCCACCCCGCCGGAGGCATTGAGCCAGGACCAGGCGGCGCTCGTGCGCGAGCTGTTCGGCGAGGTCGCCTACGCCACGACGATCCCGGCGGTGGTGCGCGAGGGCGACCTGGCTCCGTTCGCCGAGCTCGCCTATCTCGTCGAGCCGACCCCGATCGAGGACGAGTGGCTCGGCCAGGAGTCCCTGCGGTTCCGCGAGCTCACGACCCGGCTGCTGGACCCGGCGTACGGCTCGATCAGCTTCCAGGCATGGCTGCACGCGCGGTTCGTCGCACCGGTGCCGCAGGTGCGCACCTGGGCCTCGATGCTGCGTGAGGAGCCGGATCTCGCCGCGGCGGCGCTGCGCATGCACCACGACGGCATGCTCGAGCTGCCGACCGGCGCGCGCCCGGCGGAGGAGCACCGACGCCCGCCCGAGGCCGAGGACTGGGTGCTGCTGATCTCCGACTGGGTGACCCAGCACCTGGTCGCCTCCGAGGACCCGGTCGACGCCGCGATCGTGGAGGACGTACGCCGTGCCCTGCCGGCGGTGGGCTACCAGCTCACCAAGCGCGGCATCCGGCGCGGGCGGACGCCGACCGACCGGGTGCTGGCGCGGTCGGAGGCCAAGACCCACGCGGCTGCCGACATCATCGCCGCGGAGGGGGTGGCGCTGGGTGACCGGCTGCGGCAGCTGGTGCTGTGTGACCACGAGCGGGCGTCGGCGACCCTGCCGGTCTCGCTCGACGGGGTCCTCGCACCGCAGGCCGGATCGGCGGTGGCCGTGCTCGACACGCTCCTGCGCGACCCGCGGACCGACTGGCTCGCGCCGGTCCTCGTCACGGGGCGGACCATCGCCGGCAGCCCGCTGACGATGGAGGCCCTGCGCACCGACGTCGCCCGCACCGCCCCCGATCTCGCCGCCGAGCTGAGCATCGAGGCACTGCCCGGCGCGACGGGTGCGGTCCAGCTCGTCGGACCCCGGTGGCGGGCACGGCACTGGGTGGGTCCAGTGACACGGTTCTTCGAGGACGGCGGTTCGCGCATCCTCATCGGCACCCGCGCCCTGCTCGGCGAGGGATGGAACGCGCGCCGCATCACCGGTCTGGTCGACCTCACCTCGGCCACGTCCACCACCGCGGTCGTGCAGACCCGCGGACGGGCGCTGCGCATCGACCCGGCCTGGCCCGACAAGGTCGCGATCACCTGGTCGGTGGTGTGCGTGAGCGCCGCGCACCCGCGTGGCGACCAGGACTGGAAGCGGCTGGTCCGCAAGCACCACGGGTTCTTCGGCGTCGACGAGGAGGGGGTGATCGCCGACGGAGTGGCGCACCTCGATGCCACGTTCTCGCCGTACTTCCCCCCAGCCGTCTCCGCGATCCCCGACATCAACGCGCGGATGACGGCGCGTGCCGCCGACCGCGACGCGATCCGCGCCGCGTGGCGGGTGGGGGAGCCCTACGAGGGGCGCACGGCGGTCGCGGTGCGGGTGCGGCGGCGTACCTCCGGCGCACTCATGCCGCTCACCGCCACGTCCCTCGTGCCGCAGGTGGTGGTCCACCAGGACCACGTCGAGCTCTCTGCTGAGGCGACGCCGCCCGTGACGAAGGCGCGGCGCCGTGTCGGGACGGCGGGTGCCGTCGGCACCATCGCGGCGATGGTCCTGGCCTCCTCCGGCGCCCTGAGTGACCCTGTGGCCGCGACAGTGCTCGGCGTGGTGGTGCTGGTGAGCATCCTGGGTTTCCTGACGGCGTGGGTGCGCGAAGGCCGGGCCCGTTCGGCGTACCTGCGTGAGCTCGCGTCCGCCGTCGCGGACCCGCCGAGCCTGGAGGCCATCGCCCGGGCCGTGGCGGGTGCGCTTCGGATCACCGGCCAGGTGAGCAAGGGCGGCGAGGCGGTCGACGTGCAGGTCGACGCCGGCGGCGACCACCGCGTCGTGCTGAGCGGGGTCAGCGAGGAGGAGTCCGCACTCTTCGCCACCAGTCTCGACGAGGCCCTCGCGCCGATCCAGATCCCGCGCTACGTCGTCGCGCGCCACCGGGTCTCGGGTGTCGTGCGGGTGCCCGCGGTCGTCTGGAGGGCCGACCTCGAACCACGCGTGCAACGCATGCTGCGGCCCGACCACACCACGTGGTTCGCCGTACCGACCGCGCTCGGGACCAACATCGAGCGAGCACGGGTGTACGGCGTGACCTGGCAGCGCTACGTCGGGGGTGACCCGGACCCGGTGTTCACGGGCTCGCCCGAGGGGGCGGGGGTGCTCGCCGCGCAGGCGGGGGCGGACCCCCTGGACGTCACGACGGTGATGCGGCGCCAATGGGAGTGAAGCGGAGCAAGGCGGGTCGACGTTGTCCACAGGTCGACGGCGCCCGGTAGCGGGAATGCGTTCATCGCATCGACGCTGAGGCATGGCCAAGTCTCGGAAAAACCGCCGTCCCCGCCGCCCCTCGTGCGCGAGCCGCGTCCCGCGACCCATGCTCACCGACACCGACCGCGCGGCACTGGTCGCGGTCGCCGATGCCGAAGCGCGCGGCGACATCGACGAGGCGGCCGCACTGGCATCCTCGGTCCTACTGCTTGCGGGTTCGCTGCATGCGGACCGGCTCCGGCAGCTTGCCTGGCTGGGCGACGAGGCTCCGGGTTGGATGTGGTCGCGCTGGATGACCTTGCAAGTGCGTCGCCCGCTGTGGAGTGACGTCCCCGAGAGATCCTTGGGGACGCCCGAGTTCGAGCGCACCATCGAGGTCGCCTACCCCGACGGCGTACCGGTCGATCGGATGAACGGGTGGCCACCAGAGATCTTCGTGCCGATGATGTTCGAGCGCGACTGGGTACTGCGCCAGCTCACGGTCTATGACAGTGGGGCGCTCGCTGACTTCGTCGCCCACCGTGCCGGCGAGCGGTTGCTCAGGCGCGCCGATGCACCGGCCGAGTGGGCCGTCGCGCCGATGGGCGGGTACCGCCTCGACGCGCGGTGGAAGGACACCCTCCGGGTGACGGATCTCGCGACCGGCGAGCGGCACGACGTCCTGGACCTGGGTGCGGCGTACGAACAGCCGCCGGGCCAGCACGTCCTCAGCCGGCTCGTCCCGACGTCGGCCGGTCCGGGGACGATGTTCGAGTGGCGCCCGCTTCCCGTCGACGTCCGCACCGCGCAGCGGGTCGCGGATGCGCCGGATGCGTGGACCGATGTCGTCGGTGAGCACGCGCGCGACGGGTTGTTGCCCGACATGTTCTCCCTCATGGACGACGACACCGAGCTCCTCGCGGACCTGCCGCTGCATACCTGGCTGGCTGGCGTTGACTCCGCGGACATCGAAGGCCTTCCGCAGAGCGAAGATGGTGAGATCGCCTGGACGGACGTCGCCGCCGTGGCCCTCGAACGAGTGCTGTTTGCAAGTCCGCACGTCGTGACCATGCTGACCGACATCCGTCCAGCCCTGTGGGCGCTGGTCCTGCGCCCCGATCTCGAACCCCATATCCGCACCCACTTGTCGGGCCCGGCGTTCGACCCCGGCTGGCGCGCGCTCGCCAGCCTTTTGCCCGAGCCGGCCCGGACCGTCTGCTTGCGGTACGCCGAGCCGTTCCCCACGCAGTGCGCAGGCTGACCAGCCGTGTCGCGCGACAGGGGGAGCGCTTCGCGCCGGCGGTATGATTATGGTATGACCGTGAAGATCGCCGTGAGCCTGCCGGATGCGGTCGTCGCGCAGGCCCGCGCAGCTGTCGCGGAGGGGCGGGCCGCCTCGTTCTCGGCGTACGTCGCAAAAGCACTCGAGCAGTACGGCCGAACGCAGGCGCTCGCTGACCTCCTCGATGAGTGGGACCGCGAGCTCGGCGCACCGGGTGCGGACGAGGTCGCTTGGGCCGACGAGGTGCTGGCGAGCACCGAGGCATGAGCACGTGCCATGAGCACGGAGCCATGAGGGCCATGAGAACCGGGCCATGAGCGCCGGGCTGACGCTCGATGCCGGTGCGCTGATCGCGGTCGAGCGCGGCAACGGTCGGATCCGGGCTCTTCTCCGGGCAGCCGCCGAGAGGAGCCTCCCGGTGGTGGTCCCGGCGGGTGTCGTCGCGCAGGTATGGCGCGGCGGGCCGCGGCAAGCAAGGCTGGCGACGCTTCTCGCGTCCGCCGACGTATCCGTCGTGGAGCTCGACGGACCTGCTGCTCGCGCAGTCGGAGTCTTGTGCGGACGCGTCGGTCAGTCCGACGTAGTCGACGGGCACGTCGCCCTGGTCGCCCGGCAGCGACGACACATCGTCGTCACGTCGGATCCCGCCGACATCGCCGCCTTCGACCCGAGCCTGCCGATCGCGGTCGTGTGAGGCTGAATAGTCCGTCAGCCCATCCGCGTCGCGGCCATGACGATCGCGGTGACCGCCAGCCCACCGACCCCGAGCAGCAGGCCCGTGATGGCCTCACCACCGTTGGTGGCGACGAAGCGGTCGGCGCGTTGCATGCCGACCCAGCCGGCCACGATCGCGACGAGCGCGGTCGGGACCGACACGAACTCCCCCACGAACGGGAAGAACGCGAACGCCAGGGCGAGGAGACCGGTCGACAGCGCCAACGCTCCTGCGCCGTTGCGTGGCCGGTCGTCGCTCACCGCACGGCTGCGGTCGGCAGCAGTCGCTCGAGCACGTCGGTGAGCGTGACCACGCCGTGTCCCTCGGGGGAGGTGACGAGGACCAGGTGGTTGCGGGTCTCCCGCATCGTCGCCAGTGCGGCGTACACCGGGGTGTCGGCCGCGATCTCCAGCACCGGCCGGGCGAACGCGCGGGCCGCGGTGCCGGGCTCTTGGTCGAGCGTGTCGCGCACGTGGACGACGTCGGTGACAGCTCCACCGTCGGCGAGCAGGATCCGCAGGTGGCCGGTGGTGCGGGCGGAGTCCTGGACGGCCTCGATCGGCGCGTCCGACGGCACCGCCGCCAAGGGCTGGTCGAGACGCACCAGGTCGGCGAGGGTCAGCTCGGCCAGGTCGATCGCCTCGGTCATCTGCGTGGAGAAGCTCGCGTCGAGCGCGCCGACGTTGGCGGAGTGCTCCACCAGCTGGCGCAGGTCGGCCGCCGTCTGGCTGGTCATCACGCTGTCCTGCGGCTCGACGCCGACACGGCGCAGGCACCAGTTGGCCGCTTCGTTGAGGAAGCGGAGCAGGGGACGCGTGAGCCACATGAAGGCGCGCATAGGGAGGGCGAGGACTGTCGCGGCGGTCTCGGGGTGCGCGATCGCCCAGGACTTCGGCGCCATCTCACCGATCACGAGGTGCAGGAACGCCACCACGATCAGCGCCAGCATGAAGCCGCCGGCGTCAGCGACCCATGCCGGCCCGCCGAGATCGGCGATGAGCGGCGTGAGGGCGTGCTTGACCGCAGGCTTGGTGATCGCGCCCAGCGCGAGGGCGCAGGCGGTGATGCCGAGCTGGCAGCCAGCCAGCAAGACGGTGAGCTCGTTGTAGGAGCGCAGCGCTGCACGCGCCGAACGGCTGTCGCCGGCACGCTCCTCGAGCCGGTGCCGACGTACGGCGAGGAGGGCGAACTCGGCGGCCACGAAGAACGCGCTGAGGACGATGAGGAGCGTGGTCACGACCATGACCGCGAGCGGGTTGCCGGTCACGACTGTGCCTCCTCGGCGTGGGTGGCGTCGGCCGCGGTGGTGTCCCTGGTCGAGGTGTTGGCCGCGGACCCGAGGCGCACCCGGACGAGCGCGGGCACGTGCCGCTCGATCTCGAGCACCTCGAGCAGGAGCGCCTCGGGCTCGGGGCCTTCGTCCTCGGCCAGGAGTGCGGGATCGAGCGGGAGCTCGAGCACCACCTCGGTGCCGATGTCGGGCAGGGCGCCGTACAGCTCGGTGACCAGTCCGCCGAGGGTCTCGCTCTCGCTGTCGGGGAGCTCGCGGTCGATGCTGCGACCGACCTCGTCGAGGTGGACGTCGCCGGGCATCTCCCACACGGTCGCGTCAGAAGTGAGGACCACCGGCTCGAAGTCTTCCTCGGGGTCGTGCTCGTCGGTGATCTCGCCGACGAGCTCCTCCGCCAGGTCCTCTACGGTCAGGACGCCGGCCAGGCCGCCGTACTCATCGAGCACGCACGCCAGCTGGCTGCTGGCCGAGGTCAGCAGGTCGAGCGCGTCCGGGAGGCTCATCGTGGTGGGCACGAGGACCGGTGGGCGCATGAGGGTGGAGACCGGGGCGTCGTCGGTGTGGGTGCCGCCGAGGACGTCCTGCAGGTGGACGACACCGAGGATCTCCTCGTCGTCGTCGAGGACGGGGTAGCGCGAGTGCCCGGTGCTCATGAGAGCGCGCACGGACCCGATCGATACCTCTGGACGGACCACGTCGACGCGCGAGCGCGGGATCATCGCGTGCTCGACGTCCTCGTCGGGGAAGTCGATGAGCCGGTCGAGGAGCAAGGACAGCTCTGCCGGGAGCTCGCCGCTGTCGCGGGAGCCGGCGACGATGTGCTCCAGGTCCCGGCGCGTGGCCGAGTGCTCGACATCGTGGACGGGCTCCATGCCGAACGCCCTCAGCAGCAGGTTGGAGGCCTGGTCGAAGATCTTGATCAGCCAGCCGAAGACCGCCAGATAGATCGTGGTGGAGGCCGCCAGGCTGACGGCCACCGGCTCGGGGCGGGCGATGGCCAGGTTCTTGGGGAACAGCTCGCCGAACAGCATCTGCACGAAGGTCGACAGCAGCAGCGCGGCGACGGTGCCGATGGCCACGCCGACCCCGCTCGGGACGCCGACGCCACCCAGCGCGGTGCTGAGCGACTGCCCGATAAGCGGCTCGGCGACGAAGCCCACCAGGAGCGCGGTGACGGTGATGCCGAGCTGCGCGCCGGACAGCATGAACGACGTACGCCGGGTGACGGCCAGAGCACGGGCCGCGGCGGTGTCACCCGCGGAGGCCCGGGCCTTCAGCCGCGACCGGTCGACCGCCATGTAGGCGAACTCCTGGGCGACGAAGTAGCCCGTGGCGACGGTGATCGCCAGCACGACGAGCAGTCCGAGGAGGAGCGTGAGCGCCCACATCATCGGGCTCCGAGGCGACTCAGGCGTTGGTGATCAGGCGCAGTGGAACGACAACTGTCGCTTTCCATTCGGGGGTGGGTCTCCTCAGGGCGGGCCGCCCGGGTGGCGACTCGATGCGCATATCTTGCCAGCACACCCGAAAACCCGTGAACCGGAACATCCCCCGCCCGATCTTGGTTGAAGGTTGCATGAAGAAGATCGGGTTCCTGTCCTTCGGCCATTGGTCGGCGTCGCCGCACTCGAAGACGCGGTCGGCGTCGGACGTGCTGCTGCAGTCCATCGACCTGGCGGTCGCTGCCGAGGAGGTCGGGGCCGACGGTGCGTACTTCCGCGTGCACCACTTCGCCCAGCAGCTGGCCTCGCCGTTCCCGCTGCTCGCCGCGGTGGGTGCGCGCACAAGCCGGATCGACATCGGTACGGGCGTCATCGACATGAGGTACGAGAACCCCCTCTACATGGCCGAGGACGCCGGCGCCGCCGACCTGATCGCCGGCGGTCGTCTGCAGCTCGGCATCAGCCGCGGATCACCGGAGCAGGTCGTCGACGGGTTCCGCTACTTCGGCTACGCCCCGCCCGAGGGTCAGGACTCCGCCGACATGGCGCGCGAACACACACGGATCTTCCGCCAGGTGATCGAGGGCAAGGGGTTCGCCGAGCCCAGCCCGACCCCGATGTTCCCCAACCCGCCCGGCCTGCTGCGCGTCGAGCCGCATTCCGAGGGGCTGCAGCGGCGCATCTGGTGGGGCGCCGGCTCACGGGCGACCGCGCAATGGGCGGCGGAGGAGGGCATGCACCTCATGAGCTCCACCCTGCTCACCGAGGACACCGGCGTGCCGTTCCACCAGCTCCAGGCCGAGCAGATCCAGCTCTTCCGCGACACCTGGAAGGCCGCGGGTCACGACTTCGAGCCGCAGGTCTCGGTCAGCCGCAGCATCTTCCCGATCGTCAGCGACGCCGACCGGGCGTACTTCGGCCACGAGTCCACCGGCAGCGACCAGGTCGGCATGCTCGAGGGTGGTCGCGCCCGCTTCGGCAAGACGTACGCCGGCGAGCCCGAGCAGCTGGTCAAGGACCTCGCCGAGGACGAGGCCATCGCCGCTGCCGACACCCTGCTCCTCACGGTCCCGAACCAGCTGGGCGTCGACTACAACGCCCACGTCCTCGAGTCCGTGCTCACCCACCTCGCGCCGGAGCTCGGCTGGCGCTGAGAGAGGCACGGGATACGCCACGCACCCTGACCAGCCGGATCGGGGTGCGTGGCGTATCACGACGTTGACTGTCGGTGCCGAGGTGTGGAGTTGTTCCACGGACAACTCTCGGGGAGGCACCATGAGCGACAAGTCGATCGCGGCCGCAGCGGAGGAGGAGCTTCGCCAGCTCGCCCAGGACTGGACGGAGCCGAGGCAGGGGGAGTGCGTGCTCTGCTTCGTCGCGCGCATGCTCGATGCCTGGGGATGCGACGAGACGTTGCGGTTCGCCGAGCGCTACCGCGTCCGTCGAGCACCCCGCGCGAGTGCGCTGCTGCGACGGTTCGAGGACGTCGGGGGCTTCTGCGACTGCGAGATCTTTCTCAACGGCTACGTTGTGGTCGATCCCTTCGGTGTCGGCCTTCCCGCGTGCCTGGGCGTGAGCCGTGGATCGACTCAACCATGCGGCTCCTGGACGCGCCGCGTGCGTGGTCGTTGACCTGCGTCGAGCCGGACTGTCGGTAGGCCCTGGGAGACTTTGAGCATGCTCGATCGAGGCGATCTGGAGAACTTCGGCAAGGCCGAAGTGTGGGAAGCCATGCGCGCTTCCCGGGCCCGGGTCCAGCGCGAGCAGACCGATGAGCTCCTCCTCGCCGCGCACCTCGCTGGCCTGTACGAGGGCCACCAGATCATGGCCGATCACGCCGCGTTCAAGCACGAGCCGGAGCGGATGGTGGCGCTCGCGGGCGAGGGCGCGCCGATCGTGAGTGAGTACGCCGCCAGCGAGCTCTCCGGTCACCTACGGATGCCGCTGCAGTCCGCACGGCAACTCCTGGGCGATGCGATCGAGATCGCCCACCGCCTCCCGCGGCTGTGGGCGCGGATGGTGGAGGGCAAGACCGAGGCGTGGCGGGTGCGGGCCGTGGCCAAGGAGACCCGCAAGCTGTCCTTCGAGGCCGCGTCGTGGGTGGATGCGCAGCTGACGCATCGGTTGCAGAAGCGCAAGCCCAACAACGCCGCCCCCGAACTGGTCGACGAGGCGATCCGCCGGTTCGACGCCGAGCTCTTCGCCCGACGCGAGGAACGTCGCCAGGACGGCCGCGGCGTGTGGCTCGACCCCGACACCTGCCAAGGCCTGTTGCGTGGGGTGCACATGAACCTCGACGCCCCCGACGCCGAACTGCTCGACCAGACCCTCGACACCATCGCCGCAGGGCTGAAGGCCGCCGGCGACACCGACGACCACCAAGCCCGTCGCGCCAAAGCGGTCGGGACCCTGCTCGACCCGCAACTGGCGATGGACTTCCTCAACGGCACCCTGCCCGACACCAGTTCGGGCGGGACCACGAAGACGAAGTCGCCAGGCACAACGACCCGAGTCGCGAACATCTACATCCACTGCACCCTCGCCGACCTCGCGATCATGACCAGCCGTGGCATCGACCACGGCGCGAGCATCGAGAAGCTGGGACCCATCACCCTCGCGCGGCTCAGCGAATGGTTGACCCGCCCCGGCGGCGTCGGCTCCGGACGCATCAACGTCCGGCCGGTGATCGACACCAACACCGACCAGGCCGTGGATCAGCACGACCCGCCGGCGTGGATGCGCGAGGCGATGATCCTGCGCGACGAGGTCTGCGTGTTCCCCGGCTGCACCACCACCGCCAGAGCCTGCGATGCCGACCACATCGAGCCCTACGTCCCGCTCGAGGACGGCGGCCCACCCGGCCAGACGTCACTGGCGAACCTGGCTCCGCTCTGCCGTTCGCATCACCGGCTCAAGACCCACATGGGGTGGACCTACCAACGCCGCCGCGACGGGACCTATGCGTGGCGTGACCGGTGGGGGCGGTCCGTCAGGGACGGTGACGCATCGGATCTCGACTCCGCTCGATCAACAAAGACGTTCGCTCGATCGACAAAGACCTCAGTCATCGAGATGTATCTGCACGACTTCCTCATCGAGTACGTCGGCGGCACCGACCCGCCGACCTCGCGATCCCGCCCCGTCGCCTGCGCGGGTCTCGACAGGCTCGACCAACGAGGACCCGCGCGGGCGTACTGCCCTGTCCACAGGGCGAAAACGCGGATCCGCACGGTCTGATTCGATGCCGCCATGGACGAGATCGATCGCGTTCGAGACGCAGAGGTCATCAGTCTCTTCGCACGCGCACCGGCCCGCAGATCCCGCCGGCGACCCACGCCGACGGCCGACGCGTGGGCCGACCGATCCCAGTCGAACCGGCACCCGTCGGAGGTGCACGGCTTCCGGCTCCGCGTCGATGTCGGCCTCGACGACGAGCCCCCGGTGTGGCGGGAACTGGTCGTGCGCGGGGATGTCCCGTGCGACCGGCTGCACCGGGCCATCGGAGCAGCGTTCGGTCGTAAGGGAGGGCATCGCTACCGACTGCACCTCGGAGCGGACCCCAGGGCTCCTCGGTTGCTACGGCCGTCGGAGGAGCAGTTCATCGGACTGGCCGGAAGGATTCAGTCGGACGTTCGGCTCGACGAGCTTGTGGCGCGGCCGGGTGACGAGCTGTGCCACGTGGAGGAGGGCTACGACGACCTCGTCGACGTGTGTTCGATCAGCGTGGTCGCCGTGCTCGATGTCCCGACGGTCCCGGTGGAACTGGTGGGCGGGGCAAGGCTCGAGTACCGGCGCTGGGGGGAACCCGACTCACTCGAGGCATTCGATCTCGGTGCGGCGCGCGTGCGGGTGCGGGCCATCGATCGGCTGGGGTCTCTCGCGTGGCGGTGCCAGGAGTACCTCAGGTGGGCGACCCGGGAGTGCCCGACCGCGCAGCGATTGATCGCTGACCTCGACCGCGTCCCGGCCCAGCCCAGCGCAGCCGATATCGCGTCGGCGGGTGTTCCTTGGGTGAGGGTGCTGGGCGGTCTGACGGAAGGCGCCGAGATCGATGAGCACAAGCGACTGTCGCCGACGATGGTCGGCCGGGTCGCGGAGGGTGCTGGCCTTCCACCGGCGCGGGTTGAAGGTCTGATCCGTACCGTGGTCGCCGCCGGTCTGATGAAGATCCAACGTCGTCGCCTCGAGCTGACCCGTGCCGGGCAGGCCGTCGTCGAGAACCCGCCAGCCCTCCTCCCGCACCTCTGTGAGCGCCTCGCTCTCGGTCGTTCGCGACGCGATCGTTCGACCGGGTGGGCCACGGTCCTGGTGGTCGCCTCCGGCGGCGCGCCCGAGCAGTGGGAGCAGCGCGTGGGTGACCTGTTGCTCGAGCGCTGGCCGCCGTCGCGGTTCCGTCGATCGCAGCCGGACCCCGACCCGCGTTCGCCGACCTTGGACGCCTTCGAGATCCTCGGAGGCATGTGGTTCCCCGGTCACGGCACACCTGGTGTCGCCCAGCACATCGCGCGCAGGGCGCTCGGACTCCTGTGAGCACTCCCGCGTTGAGCGCTGCCGAGCTCGCCCTGCCCTGTCACCACTACGCCGCGGGGCGCTGCCGGTCGTGCACGTGGCTGGAGACGCCGTACGCCGCCCAGCTCCGGACGAAGCAGGAGCACGCCGAAGGCGTCCTGCTGCAGTGGCGGGAGATCGACTGGCTCCCGCCCCAGGTCAGCCCGGCCGGTGGGTTCCGCAACAAGGCGAAGCTCGTCGTCACCGGGACGAGCGAGCAGCCGGTGCTGGGGATCTGGAACCCCGTCACCGGTGGGGTCGACCTGCGCGACTGCCCGCTGCACGACGCCGGCATCACCGCAGCGTTGCCGACCCTGGCCGAGCTCGTCGCGCGGGCGCGGCTCACGCCGTACGACATCGAGGCGCGTCGCGGGGAGCTCAAGCACCTGCTGGTGACCATCTCGCCCGACGGCGAGCTCATGGTGCGGTTCGTGCTGCGCAGCACCGAGGCAGTGCCGCGGCTGCGCAAGCACCTGGCCTGGCTCACCGAGCAGCTCCCGCAGGTGCGCGTCGTGTCGGTGAACCTCCAACCGGAGCCGAAGGCCGTGATCGAGGGTCCCGAGGAGGACGTGCTCACCGACCAGGCGACGCTGCCGATGCGGCTGGGCGCGGTGACGCTGCACCTGCGCCCGCAGAGCTTCTTCCAGACCAACACGGCGGTGGCGCAGGCGCTCTATGCGCGAGCCCGGAGCTGGGTCGACGAGCTCGCGCCGAGCAGCCTGTGGGACCTCTACTGCGGGGTGGGCGGGTTCGCGCTGCACCTCGCCGGCGAGGGGCGCGAGGCGGTGGGTGTCGAGATCAGCGCCGAGGCGGTGCGCAGTGCCGCCCACAGCGCAGCCGAGGCCGGGGTGACGGCGGAGTTCATCGCCGCCGACGCGACCGCGCACGTCCTCGCCCAGGACCCCGCCGCGGCCCCCGACCTGGTCGTGGTCAACCCACCCCGCAGGGGGATCGGCACCGACCTGGCCGGGTGGCTCGAGCGAGCGCGGACGCCGTACGTCGTCTACTCCAGCTGCAACGTCGACACGCTGCGTCGCGACCTGGAGACGATGCCGTCACTGGCGCCGGTGCGTGCGCAGGTGCTCGACATGTTTCCCCACACCGCGCACACCGAGGTGCTGACGCTGCTCGTGCGCCGCACCTGAGAATCGGTCCTAGCTGGTGGACTCGACCTCTTCCCACTCGGTGTCCTGCAGGAACTGCGCGGCGGCGAGCAACAGCTGCGCGGCGGTCTCGGGGTCGAGGTTGGAGATCGACAGCTTCAGGCCGAAGTCGGTGTCGTTGTCGAGGCCCCACTCGTCGTCGACCGCTGGGGTCTCGCTGTGGTCGACGAACTCGAGGTTGATGCCGGCGTGGTCGTCGCCGCCGAAGGGCATGACCTGCAGGTTCTCCACGAAGCGGACGGCGATGCCGACGCTGACGTCCTCGGAGTCCTCGGATTGGCCGTTGTTCTGCGTCATCGCGTGTGCTCCCGAAGGTTGTGGTCAGGTACCAGCCCGACGCTACCGGGCGCGCACACTCACCGACGCAGGGCCTCGGCGAAGTTCACGCTGGACCAACCGCGCGCATCCCAGCTGCGTGCCCGCGGCAGCTTCCGTCCGCCGTACGCCGCCCCGCCACGCTTGCCGGCGTAGGTCAGCCACGTCGTGGTCGGCCCCTGGCCGACCCCCGGTTTGCCCCAGTCGCACACCCCGCCCGCGAAGACCGCACCCAACCGGTCCCACTGGCCGCTGGTGAGCCCCAACCCCAGGAAGGTCGCGTCCCCACGACGCAGCGGCCGCTTGCGACAGGCGACGTTGTCGTTGGCGACCGGTCCGCCGGCCTCCTGACGCGGCGTGCTCAGGTTGGTCTGGACCAGGTTCATCAACGGCAGTGTGCACAGCGCGGCCGCGCCGGTCGGCAGCACGCACCGGTCGCGCAGTCCCCGCGGCTTGTTGGTCACGATCTTGCGGGCGAGCGGGATCGTGTTGGGGTCGGCCTCGACCTCCTCGAGCCACTCGTCCATCTTCACGAACGCCTCGCGCGCCCAGGTCAGGTCGCCGATCAACGGCACCGCCCCGAACCACATCACCCGGTTGCCGGTGTGGCCCTGCGCACGCTTGAGGCGCTCGTGCGCCCAGAACGCGTGCGCATAGTCGTGCGCCAGCCCCGGGTCCGGCCCCCCGTGGTTGATGATCGCGACCTCGGACATGTTGGTCATCTCGTTGATCAGCCCGGTCCGGTAGGCCCGCCGGATCGCCGCCCGGTTGCCGCGCGTGCGCCGGTCCGTGCGCTGGGAGTCGACGTCGAGCCCACCGATCTTGGCGTTGAGGTCGAGGAAGTGCTCCGGGGTGATGAGACCCGACCGCAGGGCGTTCAAGCCGTACATGATCCCGGTGTTGCTGAACGGAATGCCGCCGAAGCCGCGCCCTGCCCGCTTCTCCGCCGGCGTCCACGTGGCCTTCGGACGCGGCCCCAGCTGGTTGATCATCAGGTCCAGCACGGAGCAGCGGACGCCGCCCGGGTTGCGCGTCGGGTGGTAGCGCGTCGACGGGTCGCCCGTGACGGTCGCGACGGTGCCGGGACAGTCGTCCTGCGGGTTGAGCGCCGACTTGAACAGACCCTCGTCCGCCACGATCGCGTTGAGGTGGGTCAGGTGCCCCTCGACTGCGGCCATCTGGTGCGGCAGCCAGACCACGCCGGGACGCCACCGGGCCGGGCTCTCGAAGTACTGGCGCAGCAGGTGGTAGTCGGCGAACTGCGCGCCGGCCGTCAGCACGTCGGGGTAGGAGCAGGTGGTGATGAGGCCCTGGTAGATCCCCGGGTAGGCGTTGGCGGTGGTCTGCTGCGCGATCGAGCCGCCGGAGCAGCCCGTGCCGATCGTGTAGCGCAGTTCGCCGTACCGCTCGACGACGCGCTCCTTGGCCATCATCACGGCCTCCGCGTTGAGCACGGCGTTGCAGTTGTGTCCGGTGTTGGCCAGCGCCGCCGACATGACGGCGAAGCCGCGACCCAGCGCGGTGACATAGCTGTTCTCCACCGGCGAGACCGGGATCGCGTCGAAGGTGCCGGCGTAGTCGGCCAGCGGCGGCTCGTCCGGGCCGTGCGAGGCTCCACACCCGCCGCCGTGGGTCACCAGCAGCTTGCGGTTCCACTGCTTCTGCGGCGCCCACGGCCGCCACTTCTTGCCGGGCTGCCACAACGTGAGGATCGTGTAGCGGTCGCGGTTCTGGAAGCCCTCCTCCTGACGGACGATGAAGGGCACCCGCACGCCGCGGTCGGTGGTCGTGGTGGCGACGTCGCGCGGGGGGCGCTTGCGGTCGTAGGGGTGCAGCCCGAGCCGCAGCGGGTTGCTCGACTTGTAGAGCAGCTTGTAGGTCGCTGGCTGGTGGCAGCGGGCGGTGCGGGCGCCCTCCTGACACCGGTAGTGGCGCGTCTGCGGTCCGCTGAAGACCGGCCCCCCGCTGCGGTGGTTGACAACCACCTGGCGCGCGGCGTGCCCGGGAGCCCGCGCGGTGAGGACGGTCCGCCCCAGCCGCAGCCCCCGGACCAGGCCGACGTAGCGACCGTCGCGGCGTACGGCGAAGCGCTGCGTGACGTTGCGCTTGCCGGCCCGGACCCGGACCTGGCGCGGGCGCACGCCGCGGGGGAGCTCCACCTCGACCAGCGCGTCGCCGCCGGAGATCAGGTCCGGACGGTTGGACAGCACCCGGATGCGCATCGGCCCCTCCGTGCGCACGACCCCGCCACCCCGGGGCACCTCACCCGTCACGGACCCGTAGACCGGGCGGGCGGTCGCCGAGGAGGCGCCGAGGGGGACGAGCAGCGCGGCCACGAGCACGACAGCGAGCGCGACGGCGGACGGGGCGAGCGAGCGGGAGCCAGGCACGTCAGGCCCAACGACGGACCACCCGGGCGGTGACGGCGGTCACGTGATCCGGGCGTGCCGCTCCCGCAGAAGGTCGCGGCGGTCCCCGTTGCCGCTGAGCCCGACGTACTGCTCCCCGAACAACGCCAGCAGCGCGTCGTCGAGCCGGCGTACGGCGCGCGAGGGGTGCTTGTAGCCCAGGCGTACGTCGAGCGCTGCGTGGTCGACCGTCTCGAGCAGCACGGCGAGCTCGTCGAGGGACGTCACCCCGAGCTCCAGCAGCAGCCGGGCCATCCAGTCGTAGTGGTCCGAGCGGGACCAGCCGGCGTCGGGGTAGCGGCTCGTGAGGAAGGTCGCCAGCTCCTGCCCGCTGATCCGCGGGTCGTTGGGGTCGGTGTCGGTGTCGCTGTCGCCGACGCTCGACTGGATCCGTTCACGGATCGCGGAGAACTCCTTGTCGGCGAGCTCGATGAGGCCGGCGGCGAGCGTGAAGCGCCGGTCCAGGTCGGGCGCGTCCGCCTCGGGCACCGTGCCCTTGTAGCGGATGTCGTGCTCGAACTCCGCCCACGCGTGCTGCAGCACCGTGCGCACCTGCACCGACGCGGCGCCGCACGGCACGTCGGTATAGGGAGCGACATCGGGGAGCGCCAGCAGCAGGTGCCGTGACGAGTATCCGAACCGCCCCTCGCTGGCAGTCTCGAGCCCGAGGTCCCGGTCGTCGAGGATCCGGTGGTGCTCGGCGAGCAGGTCGACCACCGCGTCCACGTCGTCGGTGACGTAAGTGACGACCCGGACCCCGAGCTGGTCGGTGATCTCGGTGAGCGGGTCGGCGTAGAGCGGCACCCCGTCGACGGTGCGCGAGGCCTTGGCGGCGAAGGACGTCAGCGACTTCGCGCGTCCGCTCACGGTCAGGTAGTTGACGCCTGCGTCGTCGAGCAGCCCGGTGATGGCCGCAGCCATCGCGTCGGTCGCCTCCCGGATGCGGGGGAGCGCGTCGACGAAGCCGCGCAGTGCCGCGGACACGGGTGCGACCGGGTCGGGCGCGCTCTCCCGCGCCGACCGCGAGGCCGGGAGGAGATCGACGGGGAGCGTCGGGGTCACGATCGCGCCGGTGGTCGCGTCGCCGTACGTCGTCACGGCGTCCGGCCGTCGGGTGGCGAACAGCGCGACGTAGGCACACAGGACAGCGTCGACCTGGTCCTCGATGCGGCGCAGCTCGCTCTTGCGTCCGGCGTCCTCCACTGCCGCACGCAGGTCGTCCCAGCCGCTGTCGTCGCCACCCCTGTCGTCGAGGACCAGCGGCGGGTCGGCGGTCGCGAGCCCCTCCATCAGACCGATCAGTCGCAGCAGCTCCGCCTGCAGGAGCGTGAAGGAGCGCCCGGTCTTGTGCTTGTACTTGATCGTGCGGTCGAGCCGGAACAGCGCGACCGTCGCGGGGTGCGGGTAGACCTCGATCGCCCGGCGCGGCGCTGCGGATGCCGGGTCGATGTCGAGCCCGAGCCGCGCGGCGAGCGTCCCGCCGCGGGGCGGGTCGAACTCCGGACGGCCGCGGTTGACCGGGTGGGCGCCGGCGTCGAAGGCGCGGAAGTCGCGGTTGAGCGCCGCCTCCGCGGGCCGGTTGCCGTCGGGGTTCGTGACGACCAGAGGCGCGTCGACCGCGACCACGCACGGGCCCTCGACGTACGGCGCGAGCGCGGCCGTGATCGCGTCGTCGCCGACTGCCGCCGAGACGTGGACGAGCCGGCCGCTCTCGTCGAGCACGGCGATGCCGGTGGGGCGGGTGGTGCCCCAGGCCAGGTCGAGGCCGATGAAGTACGGCGGGGGAGTCGGGTGGCTCACGCGCCTCAGTCTGCCCGTCCGGCGAGCCGGTCGCGGCGGCGCCGCAGCACGAGGTTGACGACGACCACCACGACCACGGCCGCCACAGCGCTCACGAGGACCCAGCGGTCCACCCGACCCCAGACGGTGTGCAGCACCGCCAGGCCGACGGTGGTGTAGAGCGTGGCCCAGATGAGCGCACCCACCGCGAGCGCAGGGACGTAGTAGCGGCCCGGCATCCGCAGCGCCCCGGCGGTCAGGTGGATCGCCGTCTGCAGCCCGACCGTCAGGAAGCTCAGCGGCACCGCGACCGGTCCCAGCCGGCGCACGAGGCGTTCGGCGTACTGCAGGGTCGGAGAGGGCGTGCGCGACTGCTCGCTGCTCGCCCGACGCCGTGAACCCCAGTGCCGGACACCGCGCCCGATGAGGTACGTCGCCCCGGCGCGGCAGAATCCGAGGACGGTCAGGAAGGCGAACGCGAGCGCCACCGGCCATCCGTCGGTCATGCACCCATTCTTCCGGGTTGTCGCGGGTGCTGTGTCGCGGGTGCTGTGTCGCGGGTGTCGGCGCCACGTGCGAGGCTGCCGCCGTGACGCTGATCCTCCACCGCGCCGACCGGGTCGACGACCTCGCCTCCGGTCTCGGCGCGCTGCTCGCGCAGCCCCTGGAGGACCCGTTCGTCCAGGAGCTGGTGGTGGTCCCGGCGCGCGGTGTCGAGCGCTGGTTGGCGCAGACCCTGGCCCACCGACTCGGTGCCGGCACGCGCCCCGGCGCAGACGACGGCGTGTGCGCCGGCGTGCGGATGCTGTCGCCGGGGTCGCTGATCTCGCTGCTGCTCGACCGCGACCGTGACGACCCGTGGTCGCCCGACCGGTTGGTCTGGCAGGTCCTCGACGTGCTCGAGGAGTGCGCCGGCCAGGACTGGTGCGCCACGATCGCCGCCCATCTCGGTCTCACCGGCGGTCCCGAGGAGTCGGCGGCGATGGCGCTGCGCCGTCAGCGTCGCTACGCCGTCGCCCGCCGGGTCGCCGGGCTCTTCGCTGCGTACGCCGCCCAGCGCCCCGAGCTGGTCACGGCGTGGGACGCCGGCCGTGCCGAGGACGGTCTCGGCTCCGCGCTCGACCCCGACCTGGCCTGGCAGGCGGAGCTGTGGCGGCGGGTGGCGGCACGGGTGCGCGCCGAGTCCGGTCTGCCGACCCCGCCGGAACGGGTCGCGGGGGCCGTGGAGGCGCTGCGCGCGGGCACCCTCGAGCTCGACCTGCCACCGCGGCTGTCGCTGTTCGGCCACACCCGCATCACCCGCACCGACGCCGCGCTGCTCGCGGCGCTGGGGGAGCAGCGCGACGTCCATCTCTGGCTCCCGCAGGCCTCCGGCCCGCTCTGGGAGCGGCTCGCCGCCGACGCGACGCGCGGACCCGTGCCCCGGGCGGACGTCCCGTCCCCGAGCGCCGAGCACCCCCTGCTGGAGGCGCTCGGCCGCGACGCCCGCGAGCTCCAGCGCACCCTCGGTGCCCTGGGAGCCGAGGACCGCACTCCGCCGGCTGCCGCCGACTCGACCGGGGCGGGCGACTCCCTCCTCGGGTGGCTCCACGACGATCTGCGCGGAGACCGGGTCCCGAGCGCCGCCAAGCGCGCCGCCCGGCGCGTGCGCCCCGACGACCGCAGCATCCAGGTGCACGCCTGTCACGGTCTGGCCCGTCAGGTCGAGGTGCTGCGCGAGGTGCTGCTCGGCCTGCTCGCCGACGACCCGGAGCTCGAGCCGCGCGACGTGATCGTGCTGTGCCCCGACGTCGAGCAGGTCGCGCCGCTGATCCACGCGGCGTTCGGGTTGGCGGGGGCCACCGACGTCCCGGAGCCCGACCTGCACCCCGCCCACGGTCTGCGCGTCCGGCTGGCCGATCGGGCGCTGCTCAGCACCAACCCGCTGCTGTCGCTCGCCGTCGCGCTGGTCGACCTGGCCGGCGCACGCGTGACCGCGGCGCAGGTGCTCGACCTGGTCGCACGCGAGCCCGTGCGCCGTCGCTTCGGCTTCGACGAGGACGACCTCGCACAGCTCGCCTCCTGGGTGCGGCAGGCGTCGATCCGGTGGGGTCTCGACGCCGAGCACCGCCACGGCTACGGGCTCGACCTGCGGGAGAACTCCTGGCGCGCGGGTCTCGACCGGATCCTGCTCGGTGTCGCGATGGCCGACGAGGGCGGGCGCCATCTCGGGCCGGCGCTGCCGCTCGACGACGTCGAGGGCACCCGCATCGACCTGGCCGGCCGGCTCGCCGAGGTCGTGGACCGGCTCGCCGGGTTCGTGCGCCGCGTCGCCGACGGGGCGTCGGTCGACGACTGGATCGACGCGCTCGGCTCGACCGTGCACGCGCTCGCCGACGTCGCCCGCGACGACGCCTGGCAGCGCTCCCAGCTCGACCGCGAGCTCGCTCGGGTCGCCGCAGCCGGTGGGGAGCAGCGGCTGCTCGTCGCCGACGTGCGCAGCCTTCTGCGTCGGTTGCTCGCCGGCCGGCCCACCCGGTCGAGCTTCCGCACCGGCACTCTGACCGTCTGCTCGATGGTGCCGATGCGCTCGGTCCCGCACCGCGTCGTCTGCCTGCTCGGGCTCGACGACGGCGTGTTCCCGCGCCTGGAGACGGTCGACGGCGACGACGTGCTCGCCCGTACCCCCGTCACCGGGGAGCGCGACATCCGCAGCGAGGACCGCCAGCTCCTGCTCGACGCGGTGCTCGCCGCCCGCGAGCACCTGGTCATCACCTACACCGGCGCCAACGAGCACACCGGCACGGCCCGGCCCCCCGCGGTGCCCCTGGGCGAGGTCCTCGACGCGCTCGATCTCACGGCCACCGCGCCCGACCCGGCGACCCGGCTGCGTGACCACGTCGTACGCCGCCACCCCCTGCAGCCCTTCGACGAGCGCAACTTCGCTCCCGAGCCGTTCTCGTTCGACCCGACCGCTCTCGCCGGTGCACAGGCAGCCCGCCACGCGCGGGTGACGCGGCCCGCGATCCTCGTCCGCACGCCCCTGCTCCCCGAGCCGCTGCCGCCGTTGCCCCCTGCCGACGTCTCCCTCGCCGAGCTGCGTGAGTTCGTCGGCAACCCGGTGCGGTGGTTCCTGCGGCGCCGGCTCGACGTCGCCGCGCCGCTCGAGGCCGAGGAGCTGCCGGTCGGCATCCCGCTCGCGCTCAACGCTCTCCAGAAGTGGGACGTGGGCGAACGCCTCATGCGCACTGTCTTCAGTGGGGGTACCCCGCACGAGGCCATGCTCGCCGAGCAGCTGCGCGGCGTGCTGCCACCGGGACCGGCCGGGGTGCGAGCGCTCGAGGAGGTGCTCAAGAACGTGCGCCCGCTCCACACCGCGGTCGCTCCGCTGCTCGACGTCCCGCCTCGCAGCGTCGACGTCGACATCGACCTCGGGGGCGGTCGTCGGCTGCGCGGCACGGTCGAGGGCCTGCGCGGGCATCGCCGCGCGACCGTCACCTACTCCCGCCTGGGTCCGCGCCCACGCGTGCAGTCCTGGGTCGACCTGCTGGCGCTGACCGTCGGGCTACCCGACCAGCACTGGACGGCGGCGGCCATCGGTCGCGGTCCCCGCAGCCAGGTGAGCCAGACCCTCCTCGGTCCGCTCGACCACCAGGCCGAGCTCTGGCTGCACGAGCTCGTCGACCTCTTCGACCGCGGCACGTGCGAGCCGCTCCCGCTGCCGCTGAAGACCGCGGCGGCCTACGCCGAGGAGCGCGACGCGGAGATGCGCGGCGTGCCGACCAAGGACGTGTGGGAGAAGGCGCGCAGTGCGTGGGAGACCCCGCGGTTCGCCGAGGACGGCTTCGTGCAGGAGGACCGCGACGTCCACCACCAGCGGGCCTTCGGCGGCCAGCTGACGCTCGATGAGCTGCGTGCGATCGCGCCGCGCGACGACGAGTGGTGGTTCCCTGGTGAGGACTCCCGCCTGGGCCAGCTCGCGCTGCGCCTGTGGACCCCCTTGCTCGCGGCCGCACGAACGGGGGCACTGTGACGACTCCTGCTCCCGAGGTGACACCGTTCGCTGTCACCGGACCCCTGCCGCCCGAGGGCGGCACCACCCTGCTCGAGGCCAGTGCCGGCACCGGCAAGACCTGGACCATCGGCGCGCTGGTCGCCCGCTACGTCGCGGAGGGCGTCGCCACACTCGACGAGATGCTGGTCGTCACCTTCGGCCGGGCCGCCAGCCAGGAGCTACGCGACCGCGTCCGTGAGCAGCTGGTCGAGCTCGACCGGGCGCTCGCCGGTGAGCTGCCCGACGAGCCGAGCGACCTGCTGCGCCTGCTCGTCGACGTCGACCAACCGGAGCGCGCGCGCCGACGTGCTCGCGTGCGTGCCGCCCTGGGCGGCTTCGACGCCGCGACGATCGTCACCACCCACCAGTTCTGCCAGCTCGTGCTGCGCGGTCTCGGGATCGCCGGCGACACCGACCCTGAGGCGCGCCTGGTCGAGGACCTCAGCGAGCTGCGTGGCGAGGTCGTCGACGACCTCTACCTGCGTCTGCACGCCGGCCAGGACGTCCCGCAGCTGACGTACGACGAGGCGGTGGTCCTCGGTCGCGAGGCGACCGAGGACCCCCAGGCGGTGCTGGAGCCGACCGACGCCCCGGCGGAGTCGCCCGCCGGGGTCCGCGTCGCCTTCGCGGAGGCCGTCCGCGCCGAGCTCGAGCGGCGCAAGCGCCGCCTCGGTGTCCTGAGCTACGACGACCTGCTCTCCCAGTTGGCGGACGCGCTCGACGCTGCCGACTCGCCCGCACGGGTCCGGATGCGCCAGCGCTGGTCGATCGTCCTGGTCGACGAGTTCCAAGACACCGACCCGGTGCAGTGGCAGGTCCTCGACCGGGCGTTCACCGGTCACGCCACCATGGTCCTGATCGGCGACCCCAAGCAGGCGATCTACGCGTTCCGTGGCGGCGACGTCACCACCTACCTCCAAGCGACCACCACCGTGGCGCGCCACCAGACCCTCGCCACCAACTGGCGCAGTGACCCCGACCTGGTGCGCGGCCTCGACGTCGTGCTCCGCGGTGCCGCCCTGGGCGACGAGCGCATCACCGTCCGCGAGGTGTCGTCGGCCCGCGGCCACGCCCGCATCAGCGGCGCCGGGGCGCCGCTGCGGCTACGCGCGGTGCGGCCCGGTGCGGTCCGCCGCGGCAAGGGAGAGGCCGACCGGGTCCGGGCTCACGTCGTCGACGACCTGGTCCGCGACGTGGCCGCGCTGCTCGCCTCCGATGCCCGGGTCGACGACCGCCCGGTCCGTCCGGCCGACATCGCCGTCCTCGCCCGCACCAACGCCGCGCTGCAGGCGATCCACGAGGCGCTCGCCGTCCGCGGCATCCCCGCGGTGGTCGCCGGTGGCGGCAGTGTCTTCGCCACGCCGGCCGGCGCCGAGTGGCTCAGCCTGCTCGAGGCGCTCGAGCAGCCCCACCGGTCCGTGCGCGTGCGTGCGGCGGCGCCGACCGCTTTCGTCGGCGCGACGCCGGCCGAGATCGATGCCGGGGGAGACGAGCTGACCGACCGGATCGCCGGGCGGCTGCGCGGGTGGGCCGACCTGCTCGCCGGTCGCGGCGTCGCCGCGGTGATGGAGGCAGCCGCTGCGGACGGGCTGACCCAGCGGGTCCTCGCGCGCCCGGGCGGCGAGCGCCACCTGACCGACCTGCGCCACCTCGCCGAGGTGCTCCACGGCGTCGGCGTCGAGGAGGGGCTCGGCCTCGTTGCCCTCCTCGGCTGGCTGCGCGAGCAGCGGGCCGACGACCGGCTCGAGGTGGCCGCGGAGCGCACCCGCCGACTCGACAGCGACTCCGCCGCGGTGCAGCTCGCCACGATCCACGGCAGCAAGGGGCTCGAGTACCCCATCGTCTACCTCCCGCAGCTGTGGGACCGCTGGGTCGGCACTCCGCCCGTGCCGCGGTTCCACACCGCCGACGGGCGGCGTGCTCGCGACGTCGGGGGCAAGGTCGCGGGCAACGCCCGCCGGGCTGACCACGAGGCCGCTCATGCGCGCGAGGAGTCGGCCGAGTCGTTGCGCCTGCTCTACGTCGCGCTCACGCGCGCCCGGTCCCAGGTCGTGGCGTGGTGGGCGCCGACGTGGGGCAACACCGCCGCCTCGCCCCTGCACCGGATGCTGTTCGGCCGGCTGCCCGGATGGGCGCAGGTGCCCGACGAGCAGCCGCTCGGCGACGAGCACGCGATCGCACGCGCCCTCGACGGTTGGCAGGCTGCCGGTGGCTTCGCCTGGGAGTGGGCCGACCCCGTCGACCCGCCGCCCCTGGTCCCCGAGCAGAGCGTGCCCACCCTCGCCGTACGCCGGTTCGACAGGGGGGTCGACGTCCGCTGGCGCCGCACGTCCTACAGCGCGCTCAGCGCAGTGGTCGACCACACGACCCCGGGTGTCGGCAGCGAGCCCGAGACGACCCCCCGCACGGACGAGCCCGACGAGCCGCAGCCGGCTCCGACCGAGGCCGAGGCCGACGCCCCGCGGGCGACGCGCTCACCCATGGCCGACCTGCCGGTCGGTGCGACCTTCGGCTCGCTGGTGCATGCGGTCCTCGAGGTGGCCGACCCCGACGCTGCCGACCTCGAGACCGAGCTGCACACCCACCTCGATGAGCAGCTCGTCCAATGGCCGGTCGACGTCGACCGGCAGCTGATGGTCGCGGCGCTGCTGGCGGTGATGACCAGCCCGTTGGGACCGCTGGCACCGGGCCTCACCCTGCGCGACATCGGTCTGCGCGACCGGTTGCGTGAGCTCGACTTCGAGCTCCCCCTCGCCGGCGGCGACGGCCCCCGCGGGCGGGTGACGACCAGCCCGGTCCGGCTGGGCGACCTCGCGCCCCTGCTGCGCGCCCACCTGCCCGCCGACGATCCCGTGCTGCCCTACGCCGAGCAGCTGGCCGACCCGCTGCTCGCCGAGCAGGAGCTGCGTGGCTACCTCACCGGATCCGTCGACGTCGTGATGCGCGTGCCGGGTCCCGACGATGCTCCGCGGTTCCTCGTCGTCGACTACAAGACCAACTGGCTCGGTGGACGTCCCGCCGAGCCGGGCCGTCCGGCGCAGCTGCACGCCGAGGACTACCGCCCGAGCGCGCTGGCGGCGGCGATGGGCGGCTCGGACTACCCGCTCCAGGCACTGCTGTATGCCGTGGTGCTCCACCGCTACCTGCGGTGGCGGCTCCGGGGCTATGACCCGCAGACCCACCTCGGCGGCGTCCTCTACCTCTACCTGCGCGGGATGTGTGGTCCCGAGACCCCGGTCCTCGACGGCGGACCCTGCGGCGTCTTCTCCTGGCAGCCGCCGGTCGCGCTCGTCCGGGCCGTCTCCGACCTCCTCGACGGCCACGCCCCGGAGGCACTCCATGAGTGAGCTGTTCGAACCCCTCGACGGCTACGACCGGCGACTTCTCGGGGTGCCCGACGGCACACCCGATGAGCTCGTCGCGTTCAACGTCGCCGGGGTGCTCACCGCGGCCGACATCCACGTCGCCACGACCGTCGGCCGGCTGGGCGGCGAGTCCTCGCCGGAGGTGCTGCTGGCCGTCGCGCTGACGGTGCGCGCGGTGCGGTTCGGCTCGGTCGGGCTCGACCTCGCAACGGTGGCCGACAGCCTCGAGGGCGCCCTGTCCGTCGACCAGCGCGGCACGCTGCCGTGGCCCGATCCCGACCGGTGGCGCTCGGTCGTCGCCGCGAGTCCGCTGCTGCGCGCCGGCGTCGTGCACCTCGACACCGAGCTGCTCCACCTCGATCGCTACCACGCGCTCGAGGTGCAGGTCTGCGACGACCTGCTGGTCCGGCTGGACGCAGAGGTGCCCGCCCCCGACGAGACACTCCTGCAGGCCGGTGCCCACCGCGTCTTCCCGGGCGAGGGGTACGCCGAGCAGCGCGCCGCAGCCGCGGCGGCTGTCCGGCAGCCGACGACCGTGCTCACCGGTGGTCCCGGGACCGGCAAGACGACCACGGTCGCCGGTCTCCTGGTCCTGCTGCGCGAGCAGGCCGAGCGTCGCGGCGAGGAGCTGCGCGTCGGCCTGGCCGCCCCGACCGCCAAGGCGGCGGCGCGGCTGCGCGAGGCGATCGAGGAGGCGGCCGACCAGCTTCCGGTCGCCGACCGCGACCGCGTGCGCGGGCTCGAGGCGACCACCCTCCACCGCCTGCTGGGCTTCCGTCCCGACAACGCCACCCGGTTCCGCCATCACCGCGGCAACCGCCTCCCGCACGACGTGGTGCTCGTCGACGAGACGTCGATGATGTCGCTGACGATGACCGCCCGGCTGCTCGAGGCGGTGCGGCCCGACGCCCGGCTGATCCTCGTCGGTGACCCCGACCAGCTGGCCTCGGTCGAGGCAGGCGTGGTCCTCGGCGACCTGGTGGCCGGCCTGGCCGAGCACCCCCACACGCCCGTCGTCGGTCTGCGCACCGTGCATCGCTACGGCGAGGGCATCGGCGCGCTCGCCCGTGCCCTCCGCGCAGGCGACGCCGACGAGGTGCTCGGGGTGCTGCGCGCCGGCGCCCCCGGGGTCACGTTCGCCGAGACCGACGACCCGGTCCCCGCTCTGCGGGAGGCGTGCACGTCCGCTGCGCTCCGCATGCACGCGGCCGCGGAGGCCGGCGATGCGCCGGGTGCCCTCGCCGTGCTCGAGCAGCACCGGTTGCTGTGTGCCCACCGGGACGGTCCCGCCGGCGTACGCCACTGGAACGCGCTGGTCGAGCAGTGGCTGGCCGAGGCGACGGGCCACCACGGGCGTTCGGGCATCGGCAGACCGCTGCTGGTGACCGCCAACGACTACGCGCTCGGCGTCCTCAACGGCGACGCCGGCGTCGTGGTCGCGACCCCCGACGGGCCACGGGCGTTCTTCACCGGCGGCGACGCCTTCGCACCCGCGCGCCTCGGCGACGTCGACACGATGTATGCGATGACCATCCACAAGGCGCAGGGCAGCCAGGCCGCCGAGGTCAGCGTGCTGCTCCCGCCCGAGGACTCGTTGCTGCTGACCCGCGAGCTCTTCTACACCGCGGTGACGCGCGCCCGCGAGCACGTCCGGGTCGTCGGCACCGAGGCGGCGGTGCGTGCCGCGGTCGAGCGCCGGGTGCAGCGTGCCAGCGGCCTGCGCCGCCGGCTGCAGGTCAGCTGACGCTCACCCGCGCCGACGCTGTCACGCCGCCGACCACGACGCTCACCTCCGTGGCGCCGCGCCGCAGACCGGTGATGGCCCCCGTGCGTGGGTTGACGGCGACGTACGCCGTCCGCGGCGCCTGGGCCGCGGCGCCGACGTGCACCCGGGACGAGGACCGCCAGGTGGCCGCCATCGGGTACGTCCACCGGACCGCGCGGCCGTCCTGGCGGACGGTGACCCGGGAGGCGCTCGTCGCACCCCGGGCGAGCGACGCCGGCGCCGTGAGCTGCACGCTGTCGACGGTGGGGACGAACGACGTCTGGAGCCGGCCGCCGGCGAGCTCGAGCAGGGTCCACCCGACGAACGACCCGGAGGACGGTCCTGCCGGAGCGCCCGCGACCGGTCCGCTGCCCACCGCCAGCACGCCGTCGTAGTGCGTCGCCTGGAACCGTCGGCCGTGGCCGGTCACCATCGCGATCGGCGTGGTGCCGCGGTCGGCGGCGTTGCCCATGACGTCCTCGACCAGGTCGGCCTCGCGCGAGTCGCCGAGCCGACGACCGGCGCCCGGCACCAGCGAGCGGGGGGAGTGGTGCATCACCACGACCGCTGCCCGCACCTGCCTGTTGGCCGTCGAGTTCGCGAGCGCCTGACGCAGCCGCACGAGCTGGTCGAACCCACCGGCACGCACCGTGCCACCGGCGGTGTTGAGGCTGATGAACCGGACGCCCGCCCGATCGAAGACCTTCGTCGGTGCTCCGAGCACCCGGCGGTAGTTCGCCAGGTCGCCGGCGCGGTCGCGGTCACCCGGCGCCCAGGACCAGGGGATGCGACCGAGCTCGGCCTCGAGCAGGCTACGGGCGAAGGCGAGGTTGGCGCTCGTGCCGTGGGTGACGACGTCGCCGGTGAGCAGCACCTGGTCGACGCCGGCGGCGCGCGCCGCTCGCAGCGCGGCCCGGAAGCGACGTACGGCGACGCTGGTCGGCGCCGCAGCGGAGACACCGGTGTCACCGAGCACGGCGATCCGCGGGTTGCTGCTCGTGGCACTCGGCGCGTCGACGACAGCCGCGTCGCGGGGGAGCGTCGGCAGCGGCGCGAGCACCCAGGGGACCGCGCTGCCGAGGTCGTCGAAGGCGAGGCGGTCGGCATGCGCGCGTGGCCTGGTTGGCACGACCCGGATCCGGTCCACCGATGCCGGCGTCGCGCCCGCGCGGCGCAGCGCGGCGGGGAGGGTGACGCGCACCTGGCGCCAGCCCGTCCAGGTGACCTGCGGCGCGATCGTGACCCAGCGTGCCGCGCCCTGCGCAGGCCGCAGCCCCAGCCGGACCCGCGCACCGGACCCGTCGCCACGCACCCACAGCCGCAGCTGGTGGGAGGCGGGGCGCAGCGCGATCGGTGCGTGCCGGAGCGTGATGTGGCGGGCGCGGCGGTCCGCCTTGGCGGCGCGGTAGGTGACCTGCAGCGCGCGGCCAGCACGCCCGGCACGGTTGGACGTCGCCGCGAGCGACGCCGACGCCCGGGCAGTCGCGGTGCTCCACCCGCCGGCGCCGTCGAGGCGATGGGCCCGCACGCCCCGGTCGCCGCTCGTCACGCCGATCCGGCTGGAGACGCCACCAGCGGTGAAGGTGAGCGGGGAGCGGGCGTCGCCGCGCTTGGCGCGGACGAGGAATCCGCGACCGCTGGGCGTGACGCTGAGGACGTTGCGGTTGTAGGCCAGCTGGACGTCCCGCGGCTCGACCCAGGTGCCGTGGCCGGCGGCGTCGTAGCCGCGCAGCTCGACGTACTGACCGGAGCCGGCGCCCGCGAGGACGATGCGGCCCTGGGTCGGCTCGAGACGCTGGACCGGGCCGAGCACCCGCAGTGCCAGGGTGCCGCGCGCTGCTCCGTTGCGCGCGGCCACGGTCACCGGGCCGGTGGCGCGCCCGACCACGACCTTGCGCAGTGAGCGGCCCGCACGGACCTGCGCGCCGGCGCCGGCGCGCCACGTCGGGCGGGCCGACGACGGACCGTAGCGACCGGTGTGGCCGCGGGCGGCGAGCGTGCGTCCCAGTCCACGCAGCACCCGGTCGTCGTCGGGGTGGGTGCCGGCGGTGCGCACGTGGAAGCCGGCCAGCTTCGTGCTGCCGCTGACCACGCGGAAGCCCAGCCCGTTGGGCACCGCGCGCTGACGACCGTCGGAGGTGTGGTTCATCGTGGCGATCGAAGTGCCGGCGTGACGCGCCATCATCGTCGAGGAGCCACCCCCGTCGAGATTGAGCGCGTCGACGGCGCCCCACTCCTTGAGGATGCGCGCGGTCTCGGCCAGCGTGACGCCCGTGCTGTGGGAGGCGCGGCCGTCGACGGTCAGGACGAAGACGCGCTGGCCGGTCGCGTCGATGCCGATCGCGGTGCGCGGGTGGCGCACCGGGTCGCCACCGAGGACCGTGCCCTTGCGGAGGATGACGGTGTTGCCGCTGATGGCGACCCGCGAGGAGGTGTCGAGGGCGTACTTCACGGCTACGCGATTGCCACGGCGCCAGCCCGAGAGGCGCTGGGCGCCCTTGCCGACACCGATCAGCACGGTGGCGCCCTGCGGCACCTCGCCGGTGCCCAGCTGCAAGCTGTTGCTGCGGACCCGGCCGTCGCGGATGACGACCTGGCGGGCGCGCTGCCCCGGCACGACGCGGCTGCGGGCATCGGAGCCCCACGCCGGGGTGTAGATGCCGATGCCGTCGCGCGCGATCGTGGGGGAGTTGAGGTTGGTGACGCGCAGCAGTTGGCCGCCCGCGCGGCGGACCGAGGCGTCGAGGAACGTGGTCGCGATGCGCGCCTGCTGCTTGCCCGACAGCAGGAAGGTGTTGTTCCAGCCGCTGGCCGGGGCGTGCAGGAGTCCGCGCCCCCGCTGCTGGCCGACGCCGAGCGCGGCACCGGTGTCCCCGATGTCGAAGAAGTCGCCGTTGACCCCGGCGACCGCGCCGTGGCGGCGCAGCATCGTCGCGAGCGGTTCGGTCGAGGAGACGCGAGGCGCACCGACGTAGTTGAGCCGCAGACCGGGCGTGCCGAGGTCGGCGGTGAGGAGGTTGGCCCGGATCCAGCCAGTCGGGAGCAGCCGGTCGAAGCGCGTGTGGGTCAGGCCGCGCGCGACCGGTGTCGTCACCTCGTCGACATCGAAGTGGGCCGCACCCGGCCGGGTGTCGGGCTTGACCCCAGCCGTCCCGAACCGACCGGACGCGGGCTCGCCGGACTCGTAGCGGTAGGGCGCGTCCCGCGGCGCGTCGCGACGGCCCTGCTGGTCGTCGGCACTCGCGGCCGGGGCGAGGCCCGGTGTGAGGACCAACGCGGCCGAGCACACGAGCGCGAGCAGGGGACGGCGCAACGGGCGACGCGAGGAGGGCATGGGGACGAGGGTAGGCAACGGCCCGGACAGTTGGTGGCAATTGGTGCAAGATGCCGCATGTCGTCCCCAGGCTGCACCGGGCGTCGGTCCTCCACAGGAGCTTGTCAGCGGCGACGCCGGGACGCCGGGCGCTCCTACGGTCGCGCTCCGCGGCGCACCCCGCGCCGCCCGACCCAGGGGAGACCCGCATGCATCGTTCGGTCCTGGCACTCGTCGGCGTACTCGCCGCTACTCTCGCCGCCACCCTCACCGGCACCCTCGCCGCCGCCCAGACCGCCACCCTGGTGGGCACCGACCTCCCACCCGGGTGGGAGCCGCGACCGCGCACGATCGTGGCGATCACCGGTGACCCGGCCAACGGCTTCAGCATCACCCGCTACGACGGCAGCGAGGAGCACACCACCACCTGGAGCGAGACGGTGGCCGAGTGCGCGGAGTACGACCGGCGCGTCGCGCGTGTGCGGTGCCGGGCGGAGAACCGCGGGCGCTACCAGGCACTGCGGGGCACGGTCAGCGCCTTGCGCCACTACCAGTGGCACGCCGCGGGCGGTGCCGACCGCTAGCCTCCGTCGCGTGGTCTACACCAGCGACTACCCGATCTTCTCCGTCACCGTCGACGCCGTCGTGCTGGCTCCTGGGAGGCGGGTCCTGCTGGTCGAGCGGGCGCGTGCGCCGTACGCCGGCCGGCTCGCGTTCCCCGGCGGGTTCGTCGACATCGAGGAGGACCTGGTCGATGCCGCGGTGCGGGAGCTGCGCGAGGAGACCGGGGTGCAGGTGGAGCCCGGACAGCTGTGCCAGCTCGGCGCCTACGGACGGCCCGACCGGGACCCGCGGGGACGGACGGTGAGCGTGGTGTTCGTCGCGGACGTGGACTCCGAGGCGCCCGCGGTCGGCGCGGACGACGCGGCGCACGCCGGTTGGTACGACACCGACCGGGTCCTCGCCGAGGACCGGTTGGCGTTCGACCACGCGGAGATCCTGCGCGACGCCCTCAGTCGTTGAGCACTCCTGCAGCACGCGCCGGCTCGGCGTACGCCTCGGCGAGGGTGGCGACCGTCGCGTGCGCATTGAGCCCGCTGGGATTCGGCACCACCCAGAGCCGGCTGCCGCCGAAGGTGCCGGGCTGCTCGCCGCTGACCGCCTTCGGGACGCCGAACGCGGTCCGGTAGGCGGTGATGCCTGCGATCGCGACGACCGCCGGGCGGTGCTCCTGCACGAACTCCAGCAGGGCTCGTCCGCCGGCGCGCAGCTCCTCGCGCGACAGCTCGTCGGCGCGTGCGGTCGCGCGCGCCACGATGTTGGTCAGGCCGATGCCGCGCGAGTGGAGGTGGGCACGGTCGTCGTCGGTCATCCCCGCGCCCGGGTCGATCGGGCGGGTGATGATGCCGGCGCGCAGCAGGGCCGGGTAGAAGCGATTGCCGGGATGGGCGAAGTGGGTCTGTGTCGCGGCGGTCCACAGCCCCGGGTTGATGCCCACGAAGAGCAGCCGCAGGCCGGGGCCGACGACGTCCGGCACGGTCGCGTCGCGAAAGGTCTCGAGCTCGGTCCTGGTGAATCCCACGCGCGGCAGCGTAGGGGGCGCTCGCCCTGGACGCCGTGTACCTGGCACGGAGCTGTTGTAATAGTGTGTCTGACACACTAATGTCCGACGCATGGATGAAGAGCTGCTCGCGGGTCATGTCGGCGAGCTGCGCCGCGGGACGGTCGTGCTGGCGTGCCTGAGCGTCCTCGACGAGGCGCGCTACGGCTACGCGCTGCTGACCACGCTCGAGCACGCGGGGTTCGACGTCGACGCCAACACGCTCTACCCGCTGCTGCGCCGCCTCGAGAAGCAGGGCGTGCTCACCAGCGAGTGGAACACCGAGGAGTCGCGCCCGCGCAAGTTCTACGTCCTCACCGACGCCGGCCGCGCCCTGCGGTCCGCCCTGGCCCAGGAGTGGGCCGCCCTCGACCACCGTGTCCGTACCGCTCTCGAAGGGACCCCCTCATGACCGTCCACCGCACCGCGACGTCGGCGGACGCCGCAGCCCGGCTCGTCGACCGCTACGTCCACGCCGTCGCCCGCCACCTCCCCGCTGCGCAGCGCGCCGACGTGGCCGACGAGCTTCGCGCCGGCATCTGGGACTCGGTCGACGACCGGACCGGCGAGACCGCCGACGACGTACGCCGTGAGCTCGCCGTACGCGAGGTGCTGACCGAGATGGGGGAGCCGACCCAGCTCTCGCACGCGTACGCAGCCGGGCCCCGTCACCTGATCGGGCCGCGCTACTTCGACGACTGGTGGACCACGCTGCGCGCGCTGGTCGTCACCGTCGTGCCGATCATCGTGGTGGTTGTGCTGGCGGTCAACGTCGGCTTCGACCGGGTCGCCGCGGGTGCGGCGATCGGGGACGCGGTCTGGACCGGGTTCACCGCGGCGATCCACATCGCCTTCTGGGTGACCGGGGTCTTCTGGGTCCTCGAACGGACCGGGTCACCCAGCGCGCTGGAGGAGTCGCGCAAGGACTGGAGTCCCGACGACCTGCCCGAGCTTCCCCGGTCCCGCCAGATCGGGGTGCCGGAGCTGGTCTGGGGAGCGGGAGTCACGGGCCTCGCCCTGGCCTGGCTGCCGTGGCAGCACTTCCGCTCACCCCTCGACGGGCCCGACGGCGTGCGCGCCCCGATGCTCGACCCCGAGCTGTGGTCGAACGGCTGGGCATGGGGGTTCGTCGCACTGCTCGTGGTCACCCTGGTGGTCGAGGTGGTGAAGTTCGTCGTCGGCAACTGGACCCGGGTCGTGACGGTCACGAGCATCGTGCTCGACGTGGTCTTCGCGGCGTTCCTCGTCGCTCTCATCCGCACCCAGGACGTCGTCAACCCCGCGGTCCTCGCGGGCCTCGACGACCCCGGCACGCCGCGGCGCGCGGTGGACGGCATCGTCGTGGCGGTCGCAGTGGTGACGGCGGTCCTCGGCATCGTCGACGCGGTCCGCAAGCACGTGCAGTACCGCACCTCGCGCACACGAGGTGAGCGAACGCGCGCGAGTGGGTAGGCGCCCCCTCGGTCCCGCCGCGTCCTGGCCTACTCTGCGCCGCACCGGGTCGAGGAGCACCTGGACCAGGTCGTCCGGCCGGCGCTCGAGGAGGTCGCCGCCGAGGTGGGGAAGCAGGGGATCGCCGTCACGGTGCGCGAGGACGTCGACCCCGAGGGGAGCCGGATGGTCGAGCTCTGCCTCGAGCCCGACTCACCGAACCGGTTCTGCTACCAGGTGCACCTGCAGAAGCTGCCCGTCCCGTCGTACGCCGGGCGCATGAGCCGCGGCGACGACTACTACGGCCGCCTCGAGGTCTACCTCAGCAGTGGCGGTCAGGACTACGACGTCATGGGCTACACGGCGCCGCAGCTGATCGACGACGTGCTCGACCAGTACGAGCGCCACCTGGAGTTCCTGCGGCTGCACGAGCCGCCCACCCTCACGAGCTGAGACATGCCGCCTCCAGCGCCTGCAGCTCGTCATCGAGGTAGGTCAGCAGGTGCTGGAGGCTGGGCGCCGTCCGCCGGCACCCGGTCAGACCGAATCCGATCGAGCCGGCGTACGTCGTGCAGGTGATGTTGAGCGCCATGCCGTCGATCGGGATCGACAGCGGATACATCCCGACGAGCTCGGCCCCGTTGAAGTACAACGGGTCGCGGGGCCCGGGCACGTTGGAGATGATCAGGTTGAAGGGCGGCGGCAGGATCCCGTTCAGCCGCAGTGCGGGCAGGACGACCGCCGGGGCCAGTCCGAGGCCGGACATCGCGACGATCTGCAGCGGGCTCATCGCACCGAGGCCCTCCTTGCCGTCGAGCATCGAGCGGTGGATGGCCTGCAGGCGGTCGGACGGGTCGTCGAGGTCGGTGGCGAGGCGGACCATGACCGCGCCCACGGCGTTGCCTCCGGACGTCGAGGCCGAGTTCACCTCATCGGACTTCAGCCCCACCGGCACCATCGCGATCAGCGGCTCGACGGGCAGGCCCCCGTTGTCGCGGAGATAGGTGCGCAGAGCGCCGCTGCACATCGCCAGCACGACGTCGTTGATCGTGGTGCCGGTGGCCGTGCCGATCGCGTGCAACCGGTCGAGCTCCCAGTCCTGGGCGGCGAAGCGGCGGGCCGCGGTGATGCGCTGGTTGAGGATGCTGCGGGGGGCGCTCAGCGAGAGTGACGACGGCTCGCCACGGACGCTGCGCCTGATCGTGCGCACCAGGGCCCCCGGGAGGCCGGCGGCGTCGGCGCTGATCGCAAGTGCCTGGCGCACGGCCGTCACGGGCACCTCCCACGGCGCGACGGCTCCACCGCCGCGACGCCCCGCGGCCGGTGGGTGCGCGGCCCACGGGGGCTGCATCCCGCGCTCGTCGGGATCGGTGCTGAGCACCCCCTGCAGCAGGCGCATCGCGGAGACACCGTCGACCAGGGCGTGATGGACCTTCGTGT
This sequence comes from Nocardioides massiliensis, assembly GCF_030811215.1. Lineage (NCBI taxonomy): Bacteria > Bacillati > Actinomycetota > Actinomycetes > Propionibacteriales > Nocardioidaceae > Nocardioides > Nocardioides massiliensis. The sequence goes on along the minus strand of NZ_JAUSQM010000001.1, from coordinate 3,193,298 downwards.
AGACGGCGACCCGTCCGTCGGCGAGGCCCTCGATCACATGCGCCTCCCAGAGCGGACGTTCGCGCGCGAGCCGGGTGCCGTGCAGGCGCGAGCAGAGCGCCAGCAGCTCCAGGATGCGTCCCGGAGCGGGCAGGGCGCTGTGACGGACGTGGTAGTCGATGTCGAAGTGTCGGTCCGGGCGCCAGACGTAGGCCCCGCCGGTGGCTGCCGACCGGTGCGGGTGGCGCAGGAACAGCGGCGCGATCTCCTCGGCCCCGCGCATGGCCTCGTAGAGCTCACGAGGGAAGTCCGGCCCGGCGTCCGCGGGCGGACGGAAGAGCTCGAGCCCGCCGACGTGCAGCGGCATGCGCCGGCTCTCGGCGAGGAGGAACGCGGTCGCGGTCGGGTCAGCGGGGATGGCCAAGGGGGGCTCCGGATGTCGGTCGACGCCACGGTCGGGCGTGCGGGCGATCCTGCCCCCTCGGCCTGGCCGACAACACCGACGCGCCGAGAAAAATGTGGGCCGGGTCACGCGGATCGCTCAGGTCGTGCCTGCGCGTGCCGACAAGGGGCTCACGGCACCGCGTCACAGGAGTGGTGCCGACCACTGGACAGGAGATCACCTTGCACGCGATGCGACATGCAGCACGGGCCGTGCTGACGGCCGCGCTCAGCCTCGGGCTGGTCGTCGGCCTCTCCGCGCTGACCCCCGCCACGGCGGCGGAGTCGACCTCGACGACGTCCTTCAGCACCGCCGCGGACGCCTCCTGTGTCGCGGCGCAGGGCCGTGCCACCAGCACCCGTACGGCGTACACGAAGGCCGTCACGAAGCAGAACCGGATCAAGAAGCGGGTCAACCAGGCGAAGAAGGCGCGCGCCAAGGCCAAGCGCCAGGCGACGCGGGTCATCAAGCGCCACCGCGCGGGCAAGGTCACGCTCAAGAAGCGCAAGGCCGCCGTCGCGAAGTTCCGCAAGGCCAAGCGGGTCGTCAAGACCCGGACCCGCAACTACAAGGCGCAGACCCGGATCGTCTCGGTGCGCCGCGCGGCTCGCGACAACGCGCAGCGCAGCATGCGTGACCTGTGCGCCAACCGCCCGGCCACCAAGCCCGAGGCCGAGAAGCAGGTCAAGGACCAGATTGCCGGACTCGAGCTCCTGCTCAACAACCCCCTGTTCGACCTCCTCCCGGCGGAGCTCAGCGCCCCGCTGAGGAGCGCGGTCGAGGGCCTGCTCGACCAGCTGCTCGACATCGAGTCCGCCCTCCCAAGCGCCGAGGGCGCCGGGCTGGACGCGATCCTCGCCCAGCTCTCCGACCTCGACCCCAGTGGCGTTGTCGACCGACTGCGCTCCTTGGGTGACCTGCTCGGCGGCGCGGCCGGTGGGGGCGCGGGTGCGGCGCAGCTGCAGAACCTGCTCAGCGCCCTCCTGGCACAGGTCGCCGGGGGCGGAGGCGGTCTCCCGCAGGGTGCGGACATCACGCACCTGACCGCTCTCCTGGCGACGCTCACGGCCGTCGAGCCGACGGGGCTGGCCTCGGCCCTCACCCCGATTATCGCCCAGCTGGGCAACCTGGGTGGTGGCGGCGGCGCCGACCAGCTCGGCTCGCTGCTGCAGATCCTCAACGGTGGCGGCCTGAGCACCCTGTCCACGGGCGACCTGAGTGGCCTGCTCAGCGGGCTCACCGGGATGCTCACCAGCGGCGCGTTCCCCGGACTCGAGGCCTTCCCTGCCCTCGGCGGGCACGACCCGCGGGCCGCTGCGGCGGTGCTGAGCAGCCTCACTGAGGTCTTCGGCCGCGGGCTCGGCCTCACGCTCCTGACCGACCTCATCAACGACCTGCTCGCTGCGTTGCTCGGTGGTGCCGGCGGCGGCGGGACCGGTGGCGGGACCAGTGGCGGGGGTCTGGACCCGATCCTGGGCCCGATCCTCGACCCGCTCGACCCGATCCTCGGCCCGATCCTGGATCCGCTCGACCCGATCTTCAACCCGATCCTGTGCGGGCTGCTGCGGATCTGCCGCTGATCGACTGAGGACCCTCCTCCAGCTGCTGCCGGCCACCCGCACGGGTGGCCGGCAGCGGCACGTCTGCGGGCTTTTCGCGCATGCCATGATGCGCCCATGCCCGAGGCTCGTGATCGCTACCTGACCTTGGACCTGGCGCTGCGGGTGGGGGAGATCCTGCTGTCCTCCGGGGCCGGCGCCGCCGACGTCACGGCGACGATGCTGTCGCTGACCCACCACCTGGGACTGCGCAACTGCGACGTGGACGTGACGTTCACCTCCCTGCGCGTCTCCTACCAGTCCGACCCCGACGAGCCGGCCCTGCTCCAGGTGCGCCAGGTCCGGCATCGCGACATCGACTACGACGACCTGACCCGGGTCGACGCCCTCGTCAACGCGCTCCTGGCGGACGCGATCGATCGCGACGAGGCGCGGGCCCGGATCGCGCGGATCGTCTCCACCGGTCACGCCCTGCCCCGCTGGGCGTCGACGCTGGCGGTGGGGGTCTCCGGTGCGGCGATCGGCGTCCTCCTCGGTGGCGACCTCCCCATGCTCGCGATCGCCTTCCTTGCAGCGATGGGGATCGACGTCCTCAAGTGGCGCATGTCGCGGCGTCGGCTGCCGGACTTCTACCAGCAGGTCGCCGGCGGGCTGCTCGCCACGCTGGTCGCCGCCGTCACGACGGCCGCCTTCCCGTCCGTGTTCCCGCAACCGTCGTTGGTGATCACCGCGAGCGTGATCATGCTGCTGGCCGGCGTCAGCTTCATGGGAGCGATCCAGGACGCGCTCACGGGCTTCTACATCACCGGCAGCGCGCGCATCCTCGAGGCGCTGCTGGCAACAGCCGGCATCATCGCCGGGGTGAGCGGCGGGTTGACCGTCGCCCGCATGCTCGGCCTCGACATGGGCTTCGTGCAGCCCGGCGCCGCCGGCGGGTTCGAGTACGTGCCCTTCATGATGTTCGGCGGGGGTCTGGCAGCTGCCGCTTTCGCCCTGTCCTGCTATGCACCATGGCGGTCGCTGCTTCCGATCGGCTTCATCGCGGCTACCGCGGTCGGCGTCTACCAGACCGTCCTGATCCAGGAGATCGGACGCACGTGGGCAGCCTCCGCGGCGGCGCTGCTCGTCGGCCTGGTCGCTTACGCCGCCAGCGGCCGGTTCCGGGTACCGCCGCTGGTCATCGTCGTGCCGGCGATCCTCCCGATGCTGCCCGGGCTCTCGATCTATCGCGGTCTATCGCTCATCGGCGCGGAGCAGGGTGACTCCGCGGAAGGCATCGTCGCGATGGTCACAGCCGCCTCGATCGCGATCGCCCTGGCCTCCGGCGTGATCCTGGGCGAGTACGCCGCCCAGCCGTTGCGGCGGGAGGCGCGGCGACTCGAGCGCCGACTGTCCGGCCCGCGCCTGGTCGGGCCGTTGCGCGCCCGGGCACCGCGCCCCGCGCGGATTCAGGACGCCGAGGCCCCGCCGCCCAACACCTGAGCCCCGGCGCCGGCCCGGTAGAGGTCGCGCAGTAGGCAGAGCTCGCTGCCGTGGTGGATCATCTCGCGGTGGATGTGCAGGACGAGCGCCCCCATCGGTGCATCCGCCCACGGCCCCTCCGCGGGACCGCAGGGTCGCGCGAGTCCGTCCTCACCCAGGCCACGCACCCCCTCGACCCAGCGCCCGTAGTGCTCGTCGAGCTGCGCCAGTGCCTCGTCCGCCGTACCCGCGTAGGCGTGGTCGGGGTAGGAGATCGGCGGACCGCCGAAGTGAGAGTGGTTGCGCTCGCCGAGCACCGCGACGACGAGGTGGCCGATGCGCCAGGCGATCGTCGTGACGGGTGCAGGCTCGGGCTCGGGCATCGCGAAGTCGATGCGGAACGGTCCCGTGCCGCCGGCGATCGGTGCGGCCGCCGGATCGCCCTCGGGACGGGCGTTCCAGCAGCCGGCGACCGGCTCCCGGCGGTACTCGTCGTCGCTGAGACCGGCCAGGCGCGGCCGGAGGTGGTGGTCCCAGTGCCAGGACAGCTGGTCGAGGAGCAGTGCGTTCCAGTTCATAGGCGGCACGCTAGGAGTCTTCGCGGACCGAATCAGTCCGCATCTGCGGCAGGATGGGCGACATGGAGACCCTGGCCCGGGTGCTGCGCCTGCTCGGTCGCCTGCAGTCCGGCGCGGTGCTGTCGGGACCGGCGCTCGCCGAGGAGCTGGGGGTGACCACCCGGTGCGTACGCCGTGACGTCGAGCGGTTGCGCGAGCTCGGCTACCCGGTCGAGGCGTCCCCGGGCCTGGGCGGCGGCTACCGGCTTGCGGCCGGGCGCGCCCTGCCGCCCCTGCTGCTCGACGACGCCGAGGCGGTGGCGGTGGCCGTGGCACTGCAGGTGGCGACCGGCAGCGCGGTCGACGGTGTGGAGGAGCCGGCGGTGCGGGCCCTCGCCAAGCTCGACCAGGTGCTCCCGAAGCGGCTGGCCCGCGAGGTGGCCGCCGTCGCCGAGACGACCAGCGTCGTGCCCGGTGGGGGGCCGCGCGTCGACGTGCGGGTGCTGCTCGTCGTGGTGCGCAGCATCCGCGACCGCGAACGCCTTGCCTTCACCTACACCGACGGGCAGGACCGACGCGTCGAGCCGGCACGGCTGGTCGTCAGCGGAGGCCGCTGGTACCTCCTGGCGTGGGACCTCGGGCGCACCGACTGGCGGACCTTCCGCCTCGACCGCCTGAGCGAGCCGCGCTCCCTGGGCGTGCGGTTCGCGGCGCGCCCCGTCCCGGACGCGGTGGCGCGGGTGCGCGAGGGCGTGACCCAGCGCGCGTACGCCGAGGTGGCCCGCTTCCGGATCGAGGCGCCCGCGGCCGCGGTGGTGGCGCAGGTCCCGCCCAACACCGCCGTCGTCGAGCCTGTCGGGCCGGAGGCCTGCGACCTCGTCGCCGGGGCGGACGACCTTCGGTGGGTGCTGGCGCGGGTGCTGGAGGTCGGCCTGCCGTTCCGGGTGCTCGAGCCGGCGTGGCTCGCCGAGGAGGCAGGGGTGTGGGCTCAGCGCCTGCTGCGCGCCAGCCAGTCGCCGGCGGTGGCGCCGTCGAAGGGCGCCTCGCCGTCCTCGAGAGCCGCCATGACGGCGGCGCAGTCGGCGAGCGCTGCCGCGACCACCTCCTCGGGATAGCCGTACGCCGCGCGGTGCGCCGCGAACTCGTCCTCGTCGTCGACCCAGGTGCGGCCGTGCAGGCCACGGATCACGTCCAGGTCCAGGTCGATGGCGCGCACGGCGTCCCCGTCGACCTCGGGCGGGGTGGTGATGTCGACGTACACCGCGCACGGGGGCTCGGGGTCACTCGGTCCGTGGGCGTAGAAGGTCGCGACGAACCCGGCGTCGTACGGCGCCAGGATCACCTGGTCCTGACGGGTGACGATGCGCGCGCCGGGGCGGGTGATGAGCGTGCCGGTGGGGACGGCGAACCAGGCGCCGTGGGCGTCGTGACCGAGCGCGAGCGCGTCGTACTCCCAGTGGGGGCGGTCGCCCCACTTGGTGAACGCGATGTGGACCGTCCTCGGCGCGGGCCTCGACACCGGGGCCTCAGACCACCTTCTTGCCGGGCATGGCCACCTTGCTCACCCGCGCCACGATGTCCTGGTAGCGCGACCCCGTCAGCTTGCCGAAGTGGTGGACGGCGTGTGCGTCGACGCCGACGAGGACGCGTGCCTGGTTGCGGCGGACTCCGCGCCAGATGGTCTCGGCCGCCTTGTCGGGGGTCATCCGCGCGAGCTTCTTGTCGAAGAACTCCGCGGTCGCCGACTGGTCCTCGCGAGCGCTCACCCGCGCGTTGCGGGCGATCCCGGTCTTGATGCCACCGGGATGCACGCAGGTGACCCCGACCGGATGGCCGGCGATCAGCATCTCCTCGCGCAGCGCTTCGGTGAAGCCGCGGACGGCGTACTTCGTGGCGTTGTAGGCGCTCTGCCCCGGCATGCTGATCAGGCCGAACAAGCTGGACAGGTTGACGACGTGCCCGTCGCCGGAGGCGATCAGGTGGGGAAGGAACGCGCGGGTGCCGTGCCAGACCCCCCAGAAGTTGATGTCGAAGATCCAGTCGACGTCGTCGGGGTCGAGGTCGGCGAAGTCGCCGGCCAGCGCGACGCCGGCGTTGTTGACGACGACGTTGACGCGGCCGAACTGCTCGGCCACATCGGCGGCGTAGGCCTCGATGGCGGCGCGGTCGGCGACGTCGAGCCGGTCGCTGCGCAGCTCGCGCGCGCCAGCTGCCTTGACGAGGTCGACGGTCTCGGCCAGGCCGGCGTCGTTGACGTCGGAGATCGCGAGCAGCGCACCGTGCTGCGCGGCCTGGACCGCCAGTGAACGCCCTATGCCGGAGCCGGCTCCGGTGATGACGGTGACCTTGTCGTGAAGGGTCTTCATGCGTGCAGCTCCTGCAGCTCGGCGGGGATGTCGGTGCGGCCGGTGCGCCCCGCGTGGGTCGCAGCGGCGTCGTTCTCGGAGACGAGGTGGTAGGCGGCCGGGTCGAACGCCTGGGTCAGCCGACGGAAGGCGAAGGTGGAGCGCGGCCACAGTGTCACGTTGCGTCCGTGCTCGTCGAGGTACCAGCTCGAGCAGCCGCCGGTGTTCCACACCGTGCGCTTCATGCGGCGCTGGAGGTCGGCGTTCCACGCGTCCTGCTCGCCGCGCTTCGGCTCCACGGTCACCAGGTCGCGGGCCCGCATGGTCGCCAGGGCGTCGACGACGTAGGCGACCTGCGACTCGATCATGAACACCATCGAGGAGTGACCGAGGCCGGTGTTGGGGCCGACGAGGAAGAACAGGTTCGGGAAGCCGTGCACGGTCGCGCCCTTGTAGGCGGCGACACCGTCCTCGGCCCACTCCTCGGCCAGGGTCCGACCGGCCCGCCCGACGACCTGGTGGGCGATCGGCATGTCGGTGGTGTGGAACCCGGTGGCGACGACGAGCACGTCGACCTCGCGCTCGGTGCCGTCGGCGGTGACGATCCCGGTCGGCGTGACCTTGCTGATCGGGTCCGTGACCAGGTCGACGTGGTCCTGCACGAGCGCGGGGTAGTAGGTGTTGGAGATCAGGATCCGTTTGCACCCGATCCGGAAGTTCGGCGTCACCTTGCGGCGCAGCTCGGGGTCGGGGATGTGCTTGGCGATGTTGCTCGTGGCGAGCAGCTTGGCCGGAAGGGTCAGGGGCGGCCAGAACGCGAAGGCCGGCACGTAGCACTCCCGACCCCAGTAGATCGCCGTGCGGTAGAGCCGCTGCACGCCGGGGAGGTGCCGGAAGGCGAGGCGCTCGGCGCGGGTGTAGGCGCGGTCGTGGCGCGGGATCACCCAGGGGGCCGTGCGCTGGTAGACGTCGAGGTGGCCGGCGGTCTTCGCGATCTCCGGGACGATCTGGATGGCCGAGGCGCCGGTGCCGATGACGGCCACCCGCTTGCCCTTGAGGTCAGCGTCGTGGTCCCACTGCGCGGAGTGGAAGATCTCCCCGCCGAAGGAGTCGATGCCGTCGATGTCCGGCAGCCGGGGCTCGCTCAGGGCGCCCGACGCCGACACGACGACGTCCGCGGTGAGCTCACCGGCCGACGTCCGGATGCGCCAGCGCAGGCTCTCGTCGTCCCACCGTGCCTCCTCGACCTCCACCCCGAAGCGGAACCGGTCGAGCACGCCCGCGTCCTGCGCGACGCGCTGGATGTAGGCCTGGATCTCCGGCTGCGGGGAGAACGACCGCGACCAGGTCGGGTTCAGCGCGAAGGAGTAGGAGTACAGCTGGCTCGGTACGTCGCACGCTGCACCCGGGTAGGTGTTGTCGCGCCAGGTGCCGCCGACGTCGTCTCCACGCTCGGCGACCAGGTAGTTGCGCTCGCCGGCCTCGTCGAGCTTGATCGCCAGCGCGACTCCGGCGAAGCCGGCACCGACGACGAAGGTGTTGACGTGCTGGGGGAGCGGGCGGGAGGGCGCCGGTGCGTTCATGGTCGATGACGGTACGGGCGGTATTGAACCGAGGTCAATAGTGGCGCGCCGCACATGCCCCCCACCCGCCCGCACATGCCACTGGGGCCGGTATGTCGACGTGATCGACGTACCGGCCCCAGTGTCCTGTGCAGTGGAATGCTGCGGAGGGAGGCGGTGGTCAGGTGAAGATGCTCACGCCTCCGGGACCGACGAGCAGGCCCACGATGATCAAGACGATGCCCCAGAGCAACTGGGATCGCAGGATCGCGAAGATTCCAGAGACGACCAGGATGACGGCGAGAATCCAGAGCAAGACAGCCACGGACTGCTCCCTTCGAGTCAGCGGCCCGGTTCTCGGGCCGTTGGGAGTGGCATACCCCGGGCCCGCCGCGGTCGAAACAGCGTCGAAGGACGCCGACCTGCGTGCGTCAGGCCTGCACGCCGATGCTGAACTGGACCGCGCCGTTGTCGTTGACCGCGGCGTCGAGCACCTTGTCGTCCAGGGTCTGCGCCGCGGTCTCCTCGAGGAAGACCCGCGCACCACCCTCCTCGAGGACGGCGTCGCCCGGCTCGGGAGCGCTCGTGGTGATGACGTTCAGGGCGGGGGAGTCGGGCGCGTCCTGGGTGATCCGCAGGCCGGCGCTGGGCGCCTCCTCGGTGGAGTCGACAAGCGCCTTCACGGCTGCGGTGGCGTCGGGTGTCAGGGTGAGCACGGGTACCTCCCGGCTGATCGAGTTGGGCGAATCGCCCCGGTTCGTCCCCACCGTGCCCGGTACGGTCCACGCGATCAAGGTCGGTCGAGCGCGGCCGTAGACTCGCGTCCGTCATGTCCACTCCCGACCGTGCCCGCTCCCGCCGCAAGCGGTCCGGGCGGCCCGGGCGTCCGCGCCGGCAGTTCTCGCCCGAGCAGGTCGCCCAGCGCGCCGCCGCGGTCCCGGAGCTGCGCTACCCCGACGAGCTGCCGGTCAGCCAGCAGCGCGAGGTCATCGCCGAGGCGATCCGCGACCACCAGGTGGTGATCGTGGCGGGGGAGACCGGCTCCGGCAAGACGACGCAGCTGCCCAAGATCTGTCTCGAGCTCGGCCGTGGGGTGACCGGCATGATCGGTCACACCCAGCCCCGGCGCATCGCCGCGCGCAGCGTGGCCGAGCGCATCTGCGAGGAGCTCGACGTCGAGCTGGGCACGCAGGTCGGCTACCAGGTGCGGTTCACCGACAACGCCGGCCCGCAGACGCTGGTGAAGCTGATGACCGACGGGATCCTGCTCGCCGAGCTGCAGCACGACCGGCTGCTGTCGGCCTACGACACGATCATCGTCGACGAGGCCCACGAGCGGAGCCTCAACATCGACTTCATCCTCGGCTACCTCAAGCAGCTGTTGCCGAGGCGCCCCGACCTCAAGGTCGTCATCACCTCCGCGACGATCGACCCGGAGCGCTTCGCCGAGCACTTCGCAGCGGCCGACGGCACCCCGGCGCCGATCATCGAGGTCTCCGGCCGCACCTACCCCGTCGAGGTCCGCTACCGGCCGCTGAGTGACCTCGACCAGCCCGACGACGCCGACGAGGAGGGCGAGCTGGTCGTGCGCGACCAGACCGAGGCGATCGTCGACGCGGTCGCCGAGCTGGTGAAGGAGGGGCCGGGCGACATCCTCGTGTTCCTCCCGGGGGAGCGCGAGATCCGCGACACCGCCGAGGTGCTCGAGGGGTGGTCGGCCAAGGCGCGGGCCGTCGACCGCTTCAGCGTGCTGCCGTTGTTCGCCCGGCTCTCGGCCGCCGAGCAGCACAAGGTGTTCGCCCGCTCCTCGGGCCGGCGCGTCGTGCTCGCGACCAACGTCGCGGAGACGTCGTTGACCGTGCCCGGGATCAGGTACGTCGTCGACACCGGCGTCGCCCGGATCTCGCGCTACTCCTCGCGCACCAAGGTGCAGCGGCTGCCGATCGAGGCGATCAGCCAGGCCTCGGCCAACCAGCGCGCCGGCCGGTGCGGCCGGGTCGAGGCGGGCATCTGCATCCGGCTCTACAGCGAGGAGGACTACCTCGCGCGCCCGGAGTTCACCGAGGCCGAGATCCTGCGGACCAACCTCGCCTCGGTCATCTTGCAGATGACCGCACTCGGGCTCGGCGACGTCGGCCGGTTCCCGTTCGTCGACGCCCCCGACCAGCGCAACGTGCGCGCCGGCGTGCAGCTGTTGGAGGAGCTCGGCGCGATCCAGCCCGACGCGACCGCCGGCGGACGCCGACTCACCCCGGTCGGCCGGCAGCTCGCCACGCTTCCCCTGGACCCGCGACTCGCCCGGATGATCGTCGAGGCCGACCGGCGCGGATGCCTGCGTGAGGTCCTCGTCGTCGCGGCTGCACTGTCGGTGCAGGACCCGCGCGAGCGTCCGCTGGAGACCCGCGCCCAGGCCGACCAGCAGCACGCACGGTTCAACGACGCGACGTCCGACTTCCTCACCTGGCTCAACCTGTGGCGCTACCTGCGCACCCAGCAGAAGGCGATGGGCTCGAGCGCGTTCCGGCGCACCTGCCGCGCCGAGCACCTCAACTACGTGCGCATCCGCGAGTGGCAGGACCTGGAGTCGCAGCTGCGCCAGGTCGCCAAGCAGCTCGGGATGACGGTCGGCCCGCCCGCCGACGAGCCCGACGCCGACGGGATCCACCAGTCGCTGTTGTCCGGCCTGCTCTCCCAGATCGGGCTCAAGGACACCGAGCCCGACAAGCAGGACCGCCGCGCGCGCCGCGACTACCTGGGCGCCCGCGGGACGCGGTTCGCGATCTTCCCGGGCTCGGCGCTGTTCAAGAAGCAGCCCGCTCTCGTCATGGCCGCCGAGCTCGTGGAGACCTCACGCCTGTGGGCCCGCCAGAACGCCGCGATCAAGCCCGAGTGGGCCGAGGAGATCGGCGCCCACCTGGTCAAGCGCACCTATGCAGAGCCGCACTGGTCGAAGAAGCGCGCAGCCGTCGTCGCCCGCGAACGGGTCACGTTGTACGGCGTACCGCTCGTCGCCGACCGGCTCGTGAACTACGGCCGCATCGATCCGCCGGTGGCGCGCGAGCTCTTCATCCGACACGCGCTGGTGTATGGCGAGTGGCACACCCGAGCCCGCTTCTGGGAGGCCAACCGTGCCCTGCTCGAGGAGGTGGCCGAGCTCGAGAGCCGAGCGCGGCGCCGCGACCTCCTCGTCGACGAGCACACGTTGTTCGACTTCTACGACGAGCGCATTCCCGACACCGTTGTCTCCGGGGCGCACTTCGACAGCTGGTGGCGCAAGGAGCGCCAGCGGCACCCGGAGCTGCTCACGTTCGACCCCGAGATGCTGCGCAACGAGGCCGCCCAGGACGTGCGCGAGGAGGACTTCCCGACGAGCTGGTCCGACGGCGACCTCGCGCTGCCCATCGGCTACCACTTCGAGCCGGGCGCCGAGGACGACGGGCTGACCATCGACGTGCCGGTCGCCACCCTCAACCGGCTCGGCCAGGAGTCGTTCTCGTGGCTCGTGCCGGGTCTGCGCGATGAGCTGGTCACCGCGCTGCTGCGCTCGCTGCCCAAGGCGCTGCGGGTGAGCTTCGTACCCGCGCCCGACCACGCGCGCGGGTTCCTGGCCGCGGTGGCCCCTGGAGAGGAACCCCTGCTGACCGCGCTCGAGCGCCACCTGCGGGCGACGACCGGGGTCGTCGTACCCCGCGCGGCCTGGGACTGGTCGAAGGTGCCCGAGCACCTGCGACCGCGCTTCCGCGTGGTCGACGAGGACGGTTCGGTGCTGGGGGCCGGCAAGGACCTCGAGGAGTTGAAGGCGCCGCTGCGCCCGCGGTTCGCCGAGGCCGTCGCCGACCTGGCCCAGGACGTCGGCGTGCAGGTCACGGGGGAGACCGCGTGGACCTTCGGCACCATCGAGCGGTCCTTCACCCACGCGCGCGCCGGGCACGAGGTCCGCGGCTACCCGGCGCTGGTCGACGAGTTGCCGCTCACCGGCACCAGGACCGTGGGGCTCCAGGTGCTCGGCACCGAGCCCGAGCAGGAGGCCTCCCACCGCCACGGCGTACGCCGACTGCTTGCGCTCACCGTGCCCGACGGCACCCGGCGTCTCACCGACGCGCTCGACAACGCCACCAAGCTCGCGCTGGCCGCGTCGCCGTACCCCACCGTCGGCGAGCTGCTCGAGGACTGCCGGCTCGCGGCCATCGACGAGTTGATGGAGCGACACGGCTGGTCGGTGTGGGACGAGGGCGAGTTCGCGGCGCTGCGCGACGCCGTCGCCGCGCAGCTCGAGCCGGCCACCGGCGAGGTGGTGCGGGAGGTCGTCCGGGTGCTCCAGCGGTGGCGGGAGGTCGACCGGCTGCTGAGCGGCTCGGTCGACATGATGCTGCTGCCCGCCCTGTCGGACATGAAGGCCCAGGTGGCGCGGTTGGTGCGGCGGGGGTTCGTGGCCGACGCCGGCGGGGCCCGCGTGCGGGAGATCGCCCGCTACCTGGCGGCGGTTGCCCACCGACGCCACCAGCTCGACGTCGGGCGCGACCGGGTGCTGATGGACCAGGTCAGTGGTCTGCAGGAGGCGGTGCTGCACCGCTACGCCGCGCTGCCCGAGGGACGCCCGGCGCCGCTGGCGCTCGAGCGGGCGCGCTGGCTGCTGGAGGAGCTGCGGGTGAGCCTGTGGGCCCAGCAGCTCGGCACGCGGGAGAAGGTCTCGGTCGAGCGCGTGCGGCGCGCCCTGGACTAGGCGCTAACCCAGGTCGTGGTGTCGGGCTGCGGCGGCGAGGACGGCGTCGAACACCGGCCGCGGCAGAGCTGCACCCTCACGGCGTACGGCGGTGGGGGCGAGGTGGAGCAGCCGGTCCAACCGGATCTCGCTGGGACGACCCTGGCGATCCCACCCGCCGGTGCCGACGTCCATCCAGTGCCGACCGCGCCGCGCCTCCTCGGCCAGCTCCGCCGGGTCGCGGGTGCGGTCCCTGCTGGTGAGCGGCAGGGCGAGCAGGTCGCTGCCCGCCGTGCCGATGAGCAGCACGGGGCGATCCTTGCCCTGGCTGGGGTCCTCCTCGTAGGGCACCCAGGCCCACACAACCTCGCCGGGGTCGGGCAGTCCGTTGCTCGCGGGTGCGTAGCGGATCAGCGACCGCACGCGGTCGCGGAGCCGACGGACGCTGCGCAGACGGGAGGGGAGTACGGCCACGCCCGAAGCGTAGGTGATCTGCTGTGGCACGCTGGGGATCAGACGAGGTGAGGGGGGAGCGATGGAGCGTCGACACCACAAGCCGGCACTCCCGGGCGCCCGGCACTTCGAGAAGACCGACGGAGGCGTCGACCCGGCGGAGGTCCGCGCGGCAGCCGACCGGGTGGCCACCCTGCTCGTGCGGGGACCGCACGACCCGACGGACCGTTCGGTGGTCGAGCGGGTCGTCGCGCTGGCCGACACCGAGGGCCTGGAGGAGATCGCCGACCTCTGGGCGCGCGCGCCGGCCGACTCGCTGGCCGGTGCCCTGTGGCGGCTGTACCTGCTGCGCCAATGGGTGCACGCCGACCCGCGCGGTGCGGCCGAGGAGTTCGAGCGCGGTCGCTGGCGTCGACCGGTCGCCGAGGTGGTGGCGGGTGTCGCCGAGCCGCCGGGGCCCGATGCCGTGCGTGCGGCCGTGGACGCGGTGCTGCGCGGCGTGGTCGAGGGGGACTTCGCCGACACGCTGTTCCGGGCAGCCGCCTTCGCGCAGGTGACGGCGTCCGGTCGGGTGGCGCGCGCGCCGAGCGACGCAGGCCCCGCCGACCCCGCCGCCGACCACTCGGCAGCCGGGCTGCGCACGCTGGCCGACCAGCTCGCCCACTGCGGCCGGTTGGAGCTGGCGGGCGAGTTGCACTGAGCCGGGGGGTGTCAGCACGACGCGGGGAATGCGGGTCCTGGGAATGAACGGGCGGGACGATATGCTGCACCTTCGGTGCGCCGGGTCGCGGCAGCCCCGGGTCCCACAAAAAGCCGCTACGAGCGGCCATGCGCCGTGAGGCGCTCCCGGCTCGGCGCACCGCACAGACTGCCGCCCACAGAACAGGCTGATGCATGCCCCTGAAGAACCGCCGAGGCGCAGCAGGGGTGTTCGCCGCCACGCTGGCGCTCGTCCTCACCGCCTGCACCTCGGGTGCCGAGGAGCCGGACGCCGCGCCGACCCCGACCGCCACGACCAGCGCGGCGTCGCCGGCCACCGATCCGGTGGTCCTGCGGCTGGGGGTCTATGGGCCCGACGGGCTGCTCACCGCCTACCAGGAGCTCGCCGACGCGTTCGTCGACGAGAACCCGGACGTCGAGGTGGAGCTCGTGACGTTCCCCGACCACGACACCGCGATGGCGGCGTACGACAAGCGCCGCGGCGACGGCAAGCCGACGCCCGACGTGTTCCTCATCGAGCACGCCGACCTGCCGGTGCTGCTGGAGCGTGAGTGGATCCAGCCGGTCGACGCCCTGCTGGGCGAGCGCGGCGTCGACTTCGGTGACGGCTACCAGCGCGAGGGCATGACCGCCTTCAGCGCCGACCTCGGACTGCAGTGCATGCCGCACGACGTCTCGCCGATGGTCGTCTACTACAACACCGACCTCGTCGACCTCTCCACCATCGGCGAGGACCCCGACTCTGCGCCCACCCCGGCCGACGGCTGGACCTTCGAGCAGTTCGCCGAGGCGGCCAGGTCCGTCTCGACGCGGCGCGTCAAGGGCGTCCACGTCGACCCCGACCTCGAGCAGCTCGCGCCCTTCCTGTGGTCCGGGGGTGGGGGCCTGCTCGACGACGCCTCGGAGCCGACCCGCCTCGACCTCTCCAGCGACGACAACCGCGAGACGCTCGAGGAGGTGCTGACGCTGCTGCGCGAGGAGCGGGTGACGCCCTCGCCGCAGCTGTTGGAGCGGCGTGACCCGCTGCAGCTGTTCGCCGCCGGCCGCCTCGGGATGCTCTTGGGCTACCGCGACCTGGTGCCGGAGCTGCGCGCGATGGCGGACGTCCGCTTCGACGTGATGCCGTTGCCCCGTGTGGGCTCCTACCGCACGGTGAGCTCGCTGTCGGGCTACTGCCTCGCCTCCGACACCGACCACGTGCAGGAGGCGGCCGACCTGCTGACCTTCGTCGTGGGCGACGCCGGGGAGACGATCGTGACCCGGGCGGGCTACACGCTGCCGGCCAACCTCGAGGTCGCCTACTCGCCCGCCTTCCGCGACGGTGCGAAGGACCCGCAGAGCAGCTTCGTCTTCAACGAGGGCGTCCGTCGCTCCGAGCAGCTCCCGACGGGGCCGCAGTGGGAGAGCGCGATGGCCATCACGACGCCGCTGATCCGCAGGATGCTCTACGCGCCGGTGGTCAACCTCGAGCGGCTCACCGAGCGCATCGACGACGTCTCCAAGGTGGCGTTCACCCTCCCGCAGGAGGAGTCCGACGCCGACGGGGACGACGAGAGCGTCGAGGACGACGGCTAGACCGTCTCGCCACCCTCCATCGCCGCGCGCAGCACGGGGAGGGTGAGCTCCACCTGCCATGGCCGCGCCCCGAGGTCCGCCAGCTGGGCTGCCAGCTCGTCGGGAGCCGGTGGCTCCCACAGGACCCGACGGACCGTGTCGGGGGTGAGGAGGTTCTCGACCGGCAGCACGAGCTTGTCGGCGAGGGCGGCGAGGTCGGCCCGCGCACGCGTCAGCCGGGCCGCGGCCACGGGGTCCTTGTCGGCCCACACGCGCGGCGGCGGCGGTCCGTCGTAGCGCGCAGCGACGGGAGGGAGCTCGCTGTCGGGGAGCGCCCGCGCCTCGGCCAGCGCCGCGAGCCAGCGGTCGGAGTAGCGCTCGGCGCCGCGGCCCCGGAACCCGGGTGTGCTCAGCAGGCTGCGACGGTCGCGCGGCAGGGCGTTGGCGGCCGCGACGATCGCGGAGTCGGGCAGGATCCGGCCCGGGGTCACGTCGCGCTGGGCGGCGATCTCGTCGCGCGCCGTCCACAGCGCACGCACGGCTGCGAGGGCCCGACGCCCACGGGCCTTGTGCATCCCCGACGTACGCCGCCAGGGGTCACGCCGCGTCGCCGGCTTGTGGGAGAGCAGCGCCGTGAACTCCTGGCGGGCCCACTCGTCCTTGCCGGCCCGCACGAGCTCGTCCTCGAGCGCGTCGCGCAGCTCGGGCAGGACCTCGACGTCGAGGGCGGCGTACTCCAGCCAGGGCTCCGGCAGGGGACGCGTCGACCAGTCGACCGCCGAGTGCTCCTTGCGCATGCCGTAGCCCAGGATCGACTCCACCAGCGTGGCCAGGCCGACGCGTGGATAGCCGAGCAGGCGACCGGCGAGCTCGGTGTCGAACAGCGCCGGCGGCTGCAGGCCGAGCTCGGTCAAGCACGGCAGGTCCTGCGTGGCGGCGTGCAGGATCCACTCGTCGGACTCCAGCACCGCGGCGAGCGGGGAGAGGTCGTCGATGTCGATCGGGTCGACCAGCACGCTCCCGGCGCCCTCACGGCGCAGCTGGACGAGGTAGGCGCGCGCGGAGTAGCGGTAGCCCGAGGCGCGCTCGGCGTCGACCGCGATCGGACCGGTGCCGCCGGCCAGGCGGCGCGACACGTCGGTCAGCACGGAGGTGTCGTCGACGACCGGCGGCAGGCCCTCACGCAGCGTCAACAGCGGGACCGCGGGCTTCTCGGGCTCGACCTGCTGGGTCTGCTCGCTCTGCTCGACATCATCGGCCGGATCGGCGTCGGCCGGACCGGCGTCGGCCGGACCGGCGAGGGGTGGATCGGTCTGCATCAGTCGCGCCCGCGCTGTCCTCGTCGACTCGGCATCGCGGTCACGCCCTCGGGGACGGGCGGCAGGCCTGCGGCGGTGCACATGAGCTCACCCCAGGCCTCGGTGTGGGCGGCGAGGTCGCCGATCGGGGTCCAGGAGGCGCGGATCTCCACCTGTGCCGAGCCCGGCTCGTCGGCCATCGAGCCGAAGCTCTGCGAGGCGACCGTGGTCACCGTGCCGGACGGGGCGCCGTACGCCGCACCGTGCGCGTCGAGCGCCTCGAGCAGCCATGTCCAGGCGACCTCGGCCAGGAGCGGGTCGGCAGCGAGGTCGGGGTCGATGTCGGCGCGGGCGTAGGCAACGCAGCGGAAGGTGCCGTCCCAGGCGTCGTTGCCGGCGGGGTCGTGCAGGAGCACCAGGCGGCCCGTAGCGACGTCCTCGTCCGCGACGGTGACGTCGCCGGACAGTGCGGAGGCGTACGGCGCGATGCGCTGCGGAGCCGGCATCTCCTCACACAGGATCTCCGGGCGCAGCCGCGCGGCACGCAGCTGCTCGACGGCGACCCGGAACTCCTCGGGGTGGGGCGCACCGTCCACGCGGCTCTCCTGACGTGCGGGCATACGGGCAGCGTATGCCGCGCGACGCACTCGGCGCGGTTGCGCCACGCCGCACCGCCCGCCCGGGGCCGCTGGCACGACCTGCGAGGATCGAGGCGTGTCCGACGATGCCGCCACCCAGCCCAACCTCGCCGAGCCTCACGACGCGCTCGCCGACTCGCCGTTCCTGCGCGCCGCGCGGGGACTGGAGCCCGCCCACACACCCGTGTGGTTCATGCGCCAGGCCGGCCGGTCGCTGCCGGAGTACCGCGCGCTGCGCGAGGGCATCGGCATGCTCGAGTCCTGCATGCGCGCTGACCTGGTCACCGAGATCACGCTGCAGCCCGTGCGCCGGTACGGCGTCGACGCGGCGATCTTCTTCTCCGACATCGTCCTGCCGCTCAAGGCGGTCGGGGTCGACCTCGACATCGTCGCGGGCGTCGGACCGGTCGTCGCCCGCCCCGTCCGCACGCTGGCCGACGTGGAGGCGATCGAGGACCTGACGCCCGACCACGTGCCCTTCATCACGCAGGCCGTGCGCGAGCTCGTCAGCGAGCTGGGCGCGACGCCGCTGATCGGGTTCGCGGGTGCGCCGTTCACCGTGGCGTCGTACCTCGTCGAGGGTGGTCCCTCGAAGGAGCACGCCAAGACCAAGGCGATGATGTTCGGCGCGCCCGACGTGTGGGACGCGCTGATGCGCAAGATCGCCGGCATCGCGGCCGCCTACCTGGAGGTCCAGGTCGCCGCCGGAGCCTCGGCGGTCCAGCTGTTCGACTCCTGGGCCGGGGCGCTGTCGCCGGCGGACTACGAGAAGTACGTCATGCCGCACTCGGCCGGTGTGCTCGCGCGGGCCGGTGAGCTCGGCGTGCCACGGATCCACTTCGGCGTCGGCACCGGTGAGCTGCTCGGACACATGGCGCGCGCGGGCGCGGACGTCGTCGGTGTCGACTGGCGGGTGCCGCTGTCCGACGGCATCGCCCGTGCCGAGGGCCGGGTCGTGCAGGGCAACCTCGACCCGACGCTGGTCTTCGCGCCGACCGAGGTGATGACGGCACGCGCCGCGGAGATCCTGGACGCCGGCCGCGCCGCGCCCGGTCACATCTTCAACCTCGGGCACGGGGTCATCCCGTCCACCGACCCCGACCAGCTCCACCGGCTCACCGACTTCGTCCACGAGCACTCCGCGCGCTGATCAGGCCTCCGCGGGCACGGTGGCGCGTCGACGCCGGGCGGCGCGCAGGGCCGCCCAGAGCGGGAGACCGAGGAGCATGGCCAGGGCGAGCCAGGGGAGGAGTACGCCGACCAGGGTCGCGGCGCCACCGAGGAAGCCGACGAGGCTGTCCCAGCCGGTGAGGACGCCGGCGACGAAGGCGGGCGGCTCGTCCTCCTCCTCGACCTCGGCGATGCGCTCCTGCGCGCGCAGGGTCAGGGCGATGGTGGCCAGCGACGACTGCTCGCTCAGCCAGGCCTGCTGGGCCAGGAGCGAGTCGAGGTCGGCCTGACGGCGCGAGAGCTCGGACTCGATCCGCACGACCTGTCCGAGCGTCTCCGCCCGGTCGAGGAGGGTCTCGATCCGCTTGATGCTGCGCTGCTGCGCACGGACCCGGGTCTGGGTGTCGATGACCTTGGTGGTCACGTCCTCGCTCGTGCGGCTCTCGTCCTCGACCTCCCCCAGCTCCGCCAGGTCGACGAGGGCGGTGTCGAAGGCCTCGCTCGGCACCCGCAGCACCATCCGCGCCCGTGAGAGCCGTCCCTTGTCGTCGGCCTGGGTCTCCTCCTCGGCCACCAGCCCCTGCACCCGGTCGAGCAGGCTGCGCACCTGCGCGCGGGACTCCGCGACGTCGGGAGTCGTGACCGACATCGAGGCCGAGGAGATGACCGCGCGCTCGCGCACTTCTGCTGCACCGACAGAAGAGGCGTTCTCGCCGGCGCTGCGCGCAGCGCCGCCGGTGTCGAACGCGCTCCTGCTCGCCGGCTCGGCGGCGGCCGGCGCCGCACCAGCGACGTCCGACGACGCGGTGTCGGCGTCACCCTGGCAGCCGGCGAGTCCCCCGAGCAGCAGGAGGGCGACAGCGCCGCCGGCGAGGGGGAGGGTGATGCGCCTGCCGTTCCTCATCGATGTGGTCATGCGGTTGGGACGCGGGCGGGGAGCGGTGGGTTCCCTGGAGCCGGGTGAGACGATCGGTGGCGTGTCGACACCCCCCTCATCGCCGTACGACGTGGTCGTGGTCGGGGCCGGACTGGCCGGTCTGGCGGCCGCCCGGGAGATCGCCGACGCCGGACGCTCGGTGCTCGTGCTGGAGTCCTCGCCCCGGGTCGGCGGCAAGCTGCACCTGGCCGAGGTCGGCGCGGTGACGGTGGACGTCGGGGCCGAGGCGATGCTCGCGCGCCGCCCGGAGGGCCTCGCGCTCGCCGCGGCCGCGGAGCTGCCGGTCGAGGACGTCGCCCTCGCGTCCTCCGCGGTGTGGAGCCGAGGAGCACTGCGTCCGCTGCCACGCGGGGTGATGGGTGCGCCGGTCGATCTCGAGCAGCTGCGGGCGTCCGGCGTGCTGAGCGAGACCGGGCTCGCGCGCGCTGCGGCCGAGGGCGACCTCGGCACGTGGCAGCTCGACCCCGAGGAGGATCGCAGCGTCGGCGAACTCGTCGACCAGCGCTTCGGGCCCGAGGTCACCGACCGGCTCGTCGAGCCGCTGCTCGGTGGCGTCTATGCAGGCCATGCTCGTGAGCTCTCCGTGCGTGCCTGCACTCCACAGCTGCTCGACCTGCTCGCGACCGGCCCCCTGCTCGGGCGTGCGCTCCCGTCGGCGCCGGGCCCCGTCTTCGCCGGCATCGTGGGCGGGATGGGACGGTTGCCGGTGGCGATCGCCGCCGACGAGCGGGTCGAGGTCCGCACCGAGGCCACCGTGCGCGCGCTGCGGCGTACGCCCGAGGGGTTCGTCCTCACGGTCGGCCCCACCCGGGCGCCGGAGCAGGTCTCCGCCGCCCGCGTCGTGCTCGCCACCCCGGCGTCCCCGACTGCGCGCCTGCTCAGCGACGTCGCCCCCGGCGCGAGCACAGCGCTGCAGGAGATCGAGTACGCCTCCATGGCGGTCGTGACGTTCGCCTTCAGGGTCGGTGACCTGCCGGACCTGAGCGGATCGGGCTTCCTCGTGCCGCCCGTCGAGGGGCGGCGGATCAAGGCGGCGACGTTCTCCTTCGCCAAGTGGGACTGGGTGCGCCGGGCAGGGGAGTCCGCGGACCAGCCGGTCCGCCTGCTGCGCGCGTCGATCGGACGCCACCGTGAGGAACGCGTGCTGCAGGTCGCCGACGACGACCTGGCCGCGGCCGCACTCGCCGACCTCGGCGAGGCGACCGGCCTGACGTCGCGGCCCGTCGACACCCATGTCCAGCGATGGGGCGGTGGCCTGCCGCAGTACGCCGTCGGCCACCGCGACCGCGTCGCGCGGATCCGGGCAGCCGTGGCCGAGGTCCCCGGGCTCGCCGTCTGCGGAGCGGCGTACGACGGGGTGGGCATCCCCGCGGTGATCGCATCGGCGCAGGCCGCGGTCGCGCGGGTGCTGACGCCCGACGACTGAGGCCCCGGCACAATGGGGGCCATGGCTACTCCCACCGACGCACCCGCCTCCAAGTCCGCCCAGCTGCGCGCGATCAATGAGGGCATCCGCTACACGATGTGGTCGGTCTTCAAGCTGGCCACGCCGATCGGCGACGGTGACCGCGACGCAGAGGCGGCCGAGCTCGAGCAGCTGTACGCCGAGCTCGCCGCCGACGACGTCGTCCTGCGCGGGTTGTACGACGTGAGCGGCCTGCGCGCGGACGCGGACATCCTCGTCTGGACCCACGCCACGACCTCCGAGCAGCTGCAGGAGGGCTACCACCGCCTGCTGCGCACGGCCTTCGGCTCGCGGCTCGCGCCGGTGTGGTCGCAGATGGCGCTGCACCGCCCGGCCGAGTTCAACAAGTCGCACGTGCCTGCGTTCCTCGCCGATGAGGAGGCGCGCGACCACGTCTGCGTCTACCCCTTCGTGCGGTCCTACGAGTGGTACCTGCTCGACGACTCCGAGCGCCGCGAGCTGCTCGCCGAGCACGGCAAGATGGGCCGCGACTACGCCGATGTGCGCGCCAACACCGTCGCGAGCTTCGCCCTGGGCGACTACGAGTGGATCCTGGCCTTCGAGTGCGACGAGCTGCACCGGATCGTCGACCTCATGCGCCACCTGCGCGCCTCCCGTGCGCGGCTGCACGTGCGCGAGGAGATCCCGTTCTACACCGGCCGGCGTCGAAGCGCCGTGGAGATCGTCAACGCGCTGCCCTGAGCACCCCCGGCCCTACGGTGGGCCCATGCACCTGGAGAACCTGGTCCTCGACGCGGTCGAGCCCCAACGTCTCGGTCGGTTCTGGGAGGCCGTCGTGGGCGGCACGCCGCTGACCGACGAGCCGGATGCCTACGAGACCCGGCTGGAGATCGCGGACGGGCCGGTGCTCGACCTGTGCTTCCAGCGGGTGCCCGAGCCGCCGGCCGAGCCGCTGCGGCTGCATCTCGACCTCCTGGGCGGCTCCCGCCAGCCCGAGGAGGTCGAGCGGATCCTCGC
Organism: Nocardioides massiliensis; assembly: GCF_030811215.1. Classification (NCBI taxonomy): domain Bacteria; kingdom Bacillati; phylum Actinomycetota; class Actinomycetes; order Propionibacteriales; family Nocardioidaceae; genus Nocardioides; species Nocardioides massiliensis. Next base: position 3,171,478 of record NZ_JAUSQM010000001.1, on the reverse strand, counting down.
CCTCGGAGCCACGCACCTCGACATCGGCCAGGGCGACGTGCCCTGGGTGGTCCTCGCCGACCCGGAGGGCAACCCGTTCTGCGTGATGGAGGAACGCACCGTCTACGCCGACACCGGTCCGATCGCTGCGCTGCCGCTCGACTCCAGCGATCCGGCACGGGACGCGGAGTTCTGGGGCTGGCTGACCGGCTGGACGCCGGCGCCCGGTGTCGCGCCGTACTCCCTGCGGCACCCGTCGCGTCGCGGGCCGCTGCTGGAGCTGTGCCCGGAGCCCGCGGCGAAGCGAGGCGGGAAGAACCGGCTCCACCTCGACGTGCGTCTCGACCCCGGAGACGACGGCAACGCGGTCGCTGCGGGAATCCTGTCGCGCGGTGGCAGGGAGCTGCACCCGGCCTGGGGCGACCTGCCGTGGCGGGTCTTCCAGGACCCGTCCGGCAACGAGCTGTGCGTGCTGCCTGCCCGCTGATCGATCGGCACGAGCGCGGAGCGGGAACCGTCGACAGCCGTGGTGCGTCGCAGGTGCATGCGCACCGTCACCGTCGTCCCTGTCCTCGCCGTGCTGGCACTCGCCGCAGGCTGCGGTGAGCAGACAGGCGCTCGCGTCGCTGCTCCCGACCCGACCCCGCGGGCCACGCCGGAGGTCGTCGCCACCACGACGGTCCTCGACGCGGGATCGGGGCCGCAGCTGTGCCTCGGCGGCGTCCAGCAGTCTCATCCGCCCCAGTGCGGCGGGCCGGCGGTGACAGGGTGGGACTGGGACGAGGTCGAGCACGACGCTGTCGGCGGCGTGCGGTGGGGGTCGTACGACGTCCGCGGCACCTGGGATGGTGAGCGGCTGACCCTCACCGCGCCACCGTCCGCGCCTTCGGCGCCGGAGGACTTCGACAGCGCGGCGTTCTTCGCGAGCCCCTGTCCGGAGCCGGAGGGCGGCTGGCGGCCGATCGATCCGTCGACGACTTCCGAGGCCGCCCTGCAGCGCGCGCTCCGCCGCGCCAACCGTCTGGAGCGCGTGGGGGAGGTCTGGCTCGACCAGACACCCAACCCGGCGTTCGGGCGGGACGACGTGGAAGCCCACGAGCGGCTCAACGATCCGACCCTGCTCGTCCTCAACGTCCAGGTCGTCGGCGACGCGGCCGAGCGCGCGGACGCCGAGCGGCAGCTGCGCGAAGTGTGGGGAGGGGCGCTGTGCGTCTCCGAGACCCAGCGCACCCGGCGCGAGTTGCGGCGGATCCAGAACGAGGTCCAGAAGCTGGTCAGCACTGACGACCTGTTGATGGCCTCTGCGGGCCGCGACCGCGTCGAGATCACGGTCGTGTACGACGATGGCTCGCTGCAGGCGGAGCTGGACGAGACCTACGGCGCCGGGGTCGTGCAGGTCAGCTCTGCGCTTCGTCCGGCTCCAGAGTGAGCGAGATCGAGTTGATG